>CACIZU010000006.1 GCA_902591185.1 uncultured Pelagibacteraceae bacterium | reverse complement strand
AGATTTGAAAAATATTGTTGTTTCAAAAAATGAGATATTTAATTTACCCTATTCATTAGAATTATATGATAATAAAATTGAGAAAAAAATATTTTCTAAGCTAAATATAAATTTTTTAAATTTACAAATTGAAAATGAAATAAATTATACTGGTGATGTCAAAAAAGGATCTGCAAATCTAATTATAAATCAAAATAAAAGTAATGTAAATTATGAACTAAAAAAAAACTCTTTTGTTTTTAATTTTTTTAACAAATTAGCTTCACAAGAATTTTCATATAAAGGAATGATTAATTTTAAACCTTTTTATTCAAACATAGAAGGGGCGGGTAAAGAAATTGATTTCTCTTCTATATTTAATTCTAACGGCTTAGTTTTTCAATTATTTAAAACCGGATTATTGAATAACAGAAATATAAATTTTGAAGTTGTTGTTAATGCAAATAAAATCAGAAATTATCATAATTTTGTTAATATTTTTTTAAACTCTAAAATGCAAGAAAGTTTATTTGATTTTGATAATACCAAATTTGCTTGGAAAGATATTGCTAACTTCGAAATTACAAATAGTTTGATGCACGTTAAAGATAATGAATTAATTTTAGCTGGAAAACTAGATATTGTTATCTTAAATCATGGAGATATGTATAAATTTTTAGTGACCCCAAAAAAATATAGAGAAAAAATTAAGAAAATAGATTTAAACTTTACTTATAATTTTGATCAAAAAATATTAAAGTTTGATGATATAAAAATTAATAATAAAATAAATCAAAACGTTAACGAGATCTTGAAAAGTTTAATATTTAAAGAAGATAGGCTTAAAAATAAAATTTATATTAAAAAGATAATAAATAAGGCAATTAAAGCTTATGTTGGATAGATCATTTTTTTAGGATCGACTATTCTTTTGTAATCTTTTTCTTTTATTAACCCTGTTTTTAATGTTTCAAATTTCAATGTTGTATTGTTTTTAAGTGCCTTTTTTGCAATCTTTGCTGCATTATCATAACCAATGTGTGGAGCTAACGCAGTAACTAACATTAGTGAATTATCTAAGTGTTCTTGAATTTTTTTCTTATTAGCTTTTATTCCTTTTACACAATAAATAGCAAAATTTTTTGTACTATCTGCTATTAGATCTATTGATTGTAAAATATTATGAGCAATTAAAGGTTTAAAAACATTTAATTCGAAATGCCCATGAGAGCCCGCAATTGTTATGCCGTTATGATTTCCCATCACTTTCACACAAACCATTGTTACTGCTTCACATTGAGTAGGATTAACTTTGCCAGGCATTATTGATGAGCCAGGTTCATTTTCGGGTAAAATAAGTTCACCATATCCAGCTCTAGGACCAGATCCTAAAAATCTTATATCATTAGATATTTTCATTAAAGCGACAGCACAAGTGTTTAAAGTTCCTGAAAAATTTACAATTGAGTCATGTGCTGCAAGCTCTGCAAATTTATTTTCAGCAGGTTTAAATTTAATTTTTGTAAATTTAGCAATTTCCTTTACAATCTTTTTATCAAAGTTCTTTTTTGAATTTATTCCGGTTCCAACAGCTGTACCACCTTGAGCAAGGTAAAAGATTTCTTTTAAGGCGTATTCTATTCTTTCAATACTTTTTTTGACTTGTATATGATATCCTGAAAATTCTTGTCCAAGAGAAAGCGGCGTTGCATCTTGAAGATGAGTTCTTCCAATTTTAATAATGTTTTTAAATTCAGTAGATTTTCTTTTTAATTCTTTTTCTAAAATTTTTAAACTAGGCAATAATTTAGTAATTGTTTCTGTTGCAACGGAGATATGCATTGCAGTTGGAAAAACATCATTTGTTGATTGTGATTTATTTACATGATCGTTAGGATGTACTGGTTTTTTTGTTCCTTTTCTTCCACCCAAAATTTCTATTGCTCGATTTGCAATTACCTCATTAACATTCATATTCGTTTGAGTGCCAGAACCAGTTTGCCAAACTTTTAAGGGGAAGTTATCATCTAATTTGCCTTTAATAACTTCATCTGAAGCTCTTATAATTGCTTTAGATATTCTATTATCTATTAACTTATCTTTTTTATGAACTATTGCTGCTGATCTTTTAATAATTGCTATAGACTTAATTATAGAGATATTCACTAGAATTTTGCCGATATCGAAAAATTTATTGGATCTTTGAGTTGATGCACCCCAATATTTATCATTAGGGACTTTAACATTTCCAATACTGTCAAATTCTTTTCTTAATTTCATTGATTAATATGTAAGTAATAAATAATTATTAACATACAATAATTTTTTAAAAACTTACAGGAGCAAAATGTCAAATTTTAATAAAGTTGGAACTTTTATGAAAACTTTTGGCCAAGAAGTCAAAACCAAACCATCGTTTAGTAGTGATAAAATCAATAAATTAAGGATTGATCTAATTAAGGAGGAATTAGAAGAGCTTACTCAAGCAATGAATGACAAAGATTTATTAGAAGTAGCTGATGCATTAACAGATATTTTGTATGTTACATATGGAGCTGGGCATGCATTTGGTATTGATTTAGACAGATGTTTTGATGAAGTTCAAAATTCGAATATGAGTAAATTAGATGAAAATGGTAAGCCAATTTATAATGAATCGGGAAAAGTAATGAAAGGTCCCAATTATTTTAAACCCGATCTTTCAAAATTTGTTAATTAAGATTTCAGAATTCTAATTTAACATCAATTGCAGCTGCACTGTGAGTAATGCTTCCAACAGAAATTCTATCCACTCCCGTTGCAGCAACTGCTTTAACTGTTTTTAAATTAATATTTCCTGAAGCTTCTGTTTCGTAGTATTTTTTTGCAATTTTAACGCCTGCCTTTAAATTTTTAATAGACATATTATCAAATAAGACAGTATTAAATTTAAGTCCCATAATAGTTTTAAGTTGTTTTAAATTATCAATTTCAATCGTAATTTTTCTTCCTTTTTTATTTTTAATAGCTAGAGAAACTAAACTTTTTAAATCTGATGAAGCAATATGATTATCTTTAATTAAGAACTCATCACTAAGATTAAATCTATGATTAGTGCCACCACCTAATTTAACTGCATATTTTTGTATAACTCTTAAGTTTGGAATTGTTTTACGAGTGCAACAAATTTCACATTTTTTGCCAGCAAGTTTTACAAAATTATTTGTCTTAGTAGCTATACCTGAGATGTGTGATAAAAAATTTAAAGCAACTCTTTCTGCTATTAGTATGTTTTTTGCTTTACCTTCAATTGTTGCAATTAATGAACCTTTTTTAACTTTTGAACCATCTTTTTTTTTAATTAAAAATTTAATTTTATGATCAATTAAATCAAAAGTATGCTTTGCAAACAATAGACCACCAATAATTGCATCTTGGTTTGATAAAAGTTTAACTTTTATAATTTTATTATTTTTAACTAAACTTGATGTTATATCTCCAGAAGGGTAGAGATCTTCATTTAATGCTAGTTTAACAGTGTTACGAATAAAATTTTTACTAAGTTTTATTTTTGACACTTGATTATCTGCCGATGGCAGCCATTTTTTCAACTGATATTCTAGCTTTATCAATTGTTTCTTTGTCCATAATTATTTCACCAGTTTCATTTTCAAGGCAATCTAATATTTTTCGAAGAGTAATTTTTTTCATGTGAGGGCACATATTACATGGTTTGATAAAATCCACTTTTGGATTTTCTATTTGAATATTGTCACTCATAGAGCACTCAGTAACCATCATAACTTTTTTTGGCTGGTTATCTTGAACGTATTTAATCATTCCCGAAGTTGATCCAGCAAAGTCACTTGCCTTTATGACATCAGGTGGACATTCTGGATGAGCAATAATCTTTATTCCTGGATTATTTTTTCTGATATCGTTTATTTCTTTTTCATTGAATTGATCATGAACAATACAAATTCCTTTCCAAGATATAATTTCAATATCTGTTTGTGAGGCAACGTATTTTGCTAGATAATCATCAGGTAAAAATATAACTCTTTTAACACCTAAAGATTTAACAATTTTAACTGCATTTGCCGAAGTACAACACACATCAGTTTCGGCTTTAACTTCAGCAGAGGTATTTACATATGAAACAACAGGTACACCTGGATATTTTTCTTTTAATAGTCTTACATCTTTTCCTGTAATCGAAGAAGATAATGAACATCCTGCATCCATGTCAGGTAAAATAACTTTTTTATTAGGGCTCATAAGTTTTGCTGTTTCTGCCATGAAGTGCACTCCCGCCATTAATATTATATCTGCAGAAGTTTTTGAAGCTTCTATAGCTAATGCTAAAGAGTCTGCTGCAAAATCAGCTACACCGTGATAAATTTCTGGTGTTTGATAATTGTGAGCAAGTATTACCGCGTTCTTTTCTTTTTTAAGTTTATTAATTTTATAAATGTAAGGAGCATGCACCGACCACTCTATTTCAGGCATTACTTTAGAAATTTTTTGATAAATAGGATCTGTTGCTTTTCTTACTTCTTGTGTAAATTCCATGGTGATTTTTACCAATTTGAAACATGGTTGTCATTCATTTATTATGGGACATATTGCGGTCGTGCTGAAATTGGTAGACAGGCACGGTTGAGGGCCGTGTGGACCTAGTCCATGAGAGTTCGAGTCTCTCCGACCGCACCAAATTCAACTTTTAAGACTTAATCCAGTCAGGTTTTTTGATGTTAAATTCTGCATCTTTAGATTTAAAACTAATTTTTTCATCAAAATTTTCATCTAAATATTTAATTAGTGCAAATGGGTAATCATTATCTATTAGCACTTTACCAACTTCGATTTTATTGGCGTAAATACTTTCTCCCTCATTTATTTTTCCTTTAATCAAATTTATTGGAAATATTCTTTTAGAAAGTTTGTTCTTTAATTTTATCCTTGCTGTATTTTCTTGTCCAACATAACAACCTTTTTTAAAATCAATTCCATTTAACTCTTCATAATTACATTCAATGCCAAATAGTTTATTTTGTAATTTGTTTAAATCTTTTGGAACTATTCCAAGTTTATGACTAAATGAGTAATAATCTTTAAGATTAGAATCGTGTAAATCTAATCTCTTCAATGATAAATAAAGTTTTTCTAAATTGATAATTAATCTAGCACCCAACTGTTTGTTTCTTGGATCTAAAAAAATAGGATCTTCTCTATATTTTAAAGTAAATCCAGGACTATCTTTAGCTTCTTCAAAAGTTAAAAATTTTTCATGGCTAAAGGCAGCAACTATAAATTCATTACTAAGGTTTAGAATTTCGACTTTTGACCTTAATTTATAAATACTTAACTGCTTAAATAGTCCATCTACTTGAGATTTTTCACAATCAATCAAATAACCAGACTTGTGTTTGATTATTATAAATTCATATAAGAATTTGCCTTGAGGAGATAGTAAAGAAGTAAAACATGTATTAGTTTCACTTACTTTATTTATGTCGTTACTAATTAGATTTTGTAGAAATTCTTTTGCGTCTTCACCATTTAGGTAAAGGATGGCTCTATCTTCTAAAATATAAACATTTTTAATATTCATAATTGATTAGTTAACATTTTTAATATAATTACTTTTTTCTCAAATGTTAGATCTTATAATTAAAAATGGAAAATGTTATATTGATGGCGAATTAAAAGATGTTGATGTAGCTGTAAAAGATTGCAAAATTCATAAAATTGGTCAAATTTCTGAAGAAGCAATAGAAACTATAAATGCTGAAGGACAAACAGTTCTACCGGGTTGTATAGATACACAAACTCATTTTAGAGAACCAGGTTCAACCGATACTGAGGATTTACACTCTGGAAGTAGAGCTGCAATTGCGGGAGGAATTACTAGTGTATTTGAAATGCCTAACACTAATCCACCAACATCAACGAAGGCAGAGTTTCAGAAAAAATTAGATCTCGCTAAAAATAGAATGTATTGTAATTATGCTTTTTATTTTGGAGCAACAGCAGATAACGCAAACGAATTAGCGGATTTAAAAAATTTAGAGGGTTGTTGTGGAATTAAACTATTTGCAGGTTCATCAACTGGTAATCTTTTAGTTGCTGAGGAAGAAGACATTGAAAAAGTATTTCAAAGCAGTTCAAAAGTTGTTGCTGTACATTCTGAAGATGAGACAATTTTAAATAATAATAAAAAATTAATTAAAAATGGAGATGTTCATTCTCATCCAGTTTGGAGAAGTGCAGAATGTGCAATCTCATCTACTAGACGAATTGTTAGAATTGCAGAGAGATATAAGAAAAAAGCTCATGTTCTTCATATAACAACAAAAGAAGAAATTGATTTTCTATCACAACACAAAGGTAATATTACTTTTGAGATAACTCCGCAGCATTTAACAATTTATGCACCTGATTGTTACGACAAACTTGGAACTTACGCTCAGATGAATCCACCATTAAGAGACAAATCTCATTATGATCGATTATGGTATGCGGTCAGAAATAATTTAAATGATACAATTGGATCTGATCACGCACCACATTTAAGAGAAAACAAAGATAAAGAATATCCAAACTCACCTTCAGGCATGCCAGGAGTTCAAACATTAATGCCCGTAATGTTAAATCATGTGAATGATGGAAAGCTTACCCTTAATCAACTGATGAACCTTATGTGTGAAAATCCAATTAAAATTTTTGGAATTAAAAATAAAGGTTTTATAAAAGAAGGATACGATGCTGATTTTACAATTATAGACATGAATAAAACAATTGAAATTAAGAATGAAAATATTGAAAGTAAGTGTGGCTGGTCACCTTTCAATGGATATAAATTTAAAGGTGCACCTACTTCAACAATTGTTGCTGGAAAAACTAAAATGCAAGATGGTAAAATTTTAGGAGATCCAGACGGGACTCCTTTAAAATTTAGTTAAGCTTTATAGTAAAACTATTTACAAGAATTACTCCTATAACAATTAAGAATAAGCCTAAAACCGCTTGCCAAGCCAAAGTCTGTTTAAAAAATATATAACCCATTATAGCAATGGTAAAAATTCCAAGGCCACTCCAAGTTGCATAAACGATTGCAATAGGAAGCTTGTTTACAACAAAGGTTAAAAGATAAAACGCACATAAGTAAAAGGTAGCAAGTGCAACTGTTGGTATAAGTTTTGTAAAGTTTTGAGATACTGGTAGCAACATGGTTCCAGCCACTTCAAAAAATATTGCTCCTACAAGAAATAAATATGTCTTAACCATTATTTAAAATTTTATGTTTAATTAAATCTTCTTTTATCTCATTTAGAATTTCTGGATCATCAATAGTTGGAGGTATTTTATACTCTACATTATCAGCAATTTTTCTAATTGTTCCTCTTAAAATTTTCCCCGATCTAGTTTTTGGCAATCTTTTAATAACAATTACAACTTTAAATGCTGCAACAGGTCCGATTTTATCTCTAACCATTTGTACACATTCTTTTGAAATTGTTTCATGATCTTTATCTACTCCAGATTTTAAAACTACTAAGCCAATTGGTAGTTGTCCTTTTAATTTGTCGGCAATACCAAGCACTGCACACTCAGCAACTGATTGATGTTCTGATAAAACTTCTTCTATGGCACCAGTTGATAATCTATGACCTGCAACGTTTATAATGTCGTCAGTTCTAGACATGATCCAAATATAACCATCATCATCAATGTGTCCTGCATCATATGTTTGGTAATAACCTTCATAATTAGTCATATAATTTTCTTTATATCTTTGATCTGCATTCCATAATGTTGGGAAAGTTCCAGGTGGTAATGGAAGTTTAACTACAATATCGCCCATTTCATTTGGTTCAGCTAAAGTTTGATCAGGTTTAATAATTTTCACATCATAACCAGGTACTGCTTTACAAGCTGAGCCATACTTGGTTTTCATCATCTCTATTCCTGTACAATTTGAGCTGATTGCCCAACTCGTTTCAGTTTGCCACCAGTGATCAATCACGGGCACTTTAAGTAAATTCTCTGCCCATTTAATTGTGTCTGGATCTGCTCTTTCACCTGCAAGAAATAAACTTTCAAAATTACTTAAATCATACTTTGAAAAAAACTTACCCTCAGGATCTTCCTTCTTAATTGCTCTAAAAGCGGTAGGGGCAGTAAATAATGATTTTACTTTGTAGTCTGAGATGATTTTCCAGAAAGCTCCAGCATCAGGAGTGCCTACAGGTTTTCCCTCAAACAGAACAGTAGTACATCCTTTGAATAAAGGAGCGTAGACAATATAAGAGTGTCCTACTATCCAACCAATATCACTTGCTGACCACCAAATATCATCAGTATCAATATTGTAGATATTTTTCATAGTCCATTTTAGTGCAACTATATGGCCTCCAATATCTCTAACTATTCCTTTAGGAGTTCCGGTTGTACCAGATGTATAAAGAATATAAGCAAATTCATTTGAATTCATCTCAATACAATCTGTATCTTGTGCATTTGAGATTACTTCATCCCAACTAACTTCAATTGGAGCATTTAACTTTACTTCTTGACCTGGTCTTTGGAACAAAATCATTTTATCAATTTTATGACTAGCAAGTTTAATAGCTTCATCTACTAGTGGCTTGTATTCAACAGTTCTTCCTGGTTCAAAACCACATGAAGCAGTGACTAATAACTTTGCTTTACTGTCATCTATTCTGTTTGCAAGTTCGTTTGAGGCAAATCCTCCAAAGACAACAGAATGTATTGCTCCAATTCTAGCACAGGCGAGCATTGCAATAACTGCTTCAGGTATCATTGGCATGTAAATAATTACTCGATCACCCTTAATAATACCTAGTGCTTTAAGAGCTCCTGCAAATTTTGAAACTTTTGATCTAAGTTCTTCGTATGTGAGTTGACTTTTGTTACCAGTAATAGGACTGTCGTATATTAATGCAGTTTTTTTTCCTCTTCCTTGATCAATATGGAAGTCTAAAGCATTATAACAAGTATTTGTTACACCATCTTCAAACCATTTATAGAAAGGAGGATTAGATTTATTTAAAATCTTAGTTGGTTTTTTAAACCAAAAAATATCATTGGATGCTTCTTGCCAAAATTTTTCAGGATTTTTTATAGATTGCTCATAAATTTCATTAAATTTTACTGACATTACTTTTGATTCGTTTTAGTTAAATTTGTTGGTTTTTAAATTAAAAATTGTATTTAATTTTAAAATATAAGTAAAATCAATGTTAATTAGATATAATTAAGCCTTCATTAATCTGATTTTATTTGCTATTTAACCCTCAATCTTGGCTTAAGGAAACTTAAGCTAGTTTATATAAACTAAAAAATAAAAACTAACTAAAGAGGGAGTTTTTTTATGAAAAAACTTAAATTGTTTGCTCTAGCAGCTGTTGCCCTAATGGGTATTTCAG
This sequence comes from uncultured Pelagibacteraceae bacterium, assembly GCA_902591185.1. Classification (GTDB taxonomy): domain Bacteria; phylum Pseudomonadota; class Alphaproteobacteria; order Pelagibacterales; family Pelagibacteraceae; genus Pelagibacter. The sequence continues at coordinate 43,387 of CACIZU010000006.1, read as the reverse complement.
GTGTAGCAAACGCATCAACTGCTATGTTAGCTTCTGATGACTTTGTTGGAATATCTTTTTGGGTAATTTCAATGGGGATGTTAGCTGCAACCGCTTTCTTTTTCTTGGAAGCAGGCAGTGTATCAGCAGGCTGGAGAACTTCAGTCATCGTTGCTGGTCTAGTAACTGGTATAGCTTTCATACACTATATGTATATGAGAGAAGTATGGGTAAGCACAGGAGATTCTCCTACTGTTTACAGATATATTGATTGGTTAATAACAGTACCATTACAGATGGTTGAATTTTACTTAATTCTAACAGCTGTGGGAAAAGCAAATTCAGGAATGTTCTGGAGATTGCTACTTGGTTCAGTTGTAATGCTAGTAGGTGGATACTTAGGAGAAGCTGGATACATCAACCCTACACTTGGTTTCATTATCGGTATAGCAGGTTGGGTATACATTCTTTATGAAGTATTTTCTGGTGAAGCAGGTAGAGCTGCAGCTAAGAGTGGAAACAAGGCTCTTGTAACTGCTTTTGGTGCAATGAGAATGATCGTTACTGTTGGTTGGGCTATTTACCCATTAGGTTACGTTTTTGGTTACCTAACAGGTGGAGTAGACGCAGACTCACTTAACGTGATTTACAACTTAGCTGACTTTGTTAACAAAATTGCATTTGGTCTAGTAATTTGGGCTGCTGCAACTAGTTCAGGCGGAAGAAGATCTAAGTAGTTTTACTTAAAAGTTTAAATTAAGGGCAGGTATAATTTTATACTTGCCCTTTTTTTTGGATATGATTAAATTAAGTATAAAAACTATATATAATAACTATACTTAGTTATAATTTATGGAAGTAAAATTAGATAAATGGCATAAGTGCCAGACAGACATTCAGATATTAAAAGAGTTATCAAAAAAATCTGACATCAAAGGTTTACAACATATTTCTATTTTTTTTGGTCTATTAATTTTAACAGGTGTATTGGCATATTTAACTTGGGGAACTATGTGGGGAATATTTTGGATTTTAGTTTATGGAAATATTTATTGTTTTTCAAATGCTCTTTGGCATGAAACTGGACATAGAACAGCTTTTAAATCTAATTATTTAAATGAATTTTTTTATTATGTTTCTTGCTACATGGCTTTTTTTGAACCTATTAGGTGGAGATATACTCATTTTATTCATCATGGAAATACTTACTCAACTGAAAATCCTTACGATCATGAAATTGAATACGGAAACGATTTAAAAAATACTATTCCAAAGTTAATAAAAGAAATAATTCCTTTTGGAAATTTAGTTTACATAAAAAATGATATATCTTTTGAAGTAATTAAACATTCTTTGGGTATTGAAACTAAAGTTATGAAAGACAGCATTCCAGATAAAGTTAAACCAAAAAGTATTTTTATTTCAAGAATATACGTTTTTATATGGTTATTGGTTATTTTATTTTCTGTTTATTTAAATTCTTGGTTGCCAGTTTTATATTTTGTTTTGCCACATTTTTATGGAAAAACATTCCATAAACTTTTGGCATTTACTCAACATGCAGGATTAGCTAGAAACCAGAAAGACCATAGACTTTCTGCAAGAGAAATGTATCTGAATCCTATTTTAAGCTTTTTGTATTGGAAAATGGAGTATCATTTAACACATCATATGTTTCCAACTATTCCATCGTATAATCTTGAAAAATTACATCATCACATTAAAGATCAACTGCCAAAACCTAATGATGGACTGATTGATGCATATAAAGAAATTATTCCAGCGCTTATGAAGCAAAAGAAAGATACAAGTTATTTTATAAAAAAAGAGATACCTCAATTACAAAATGTCTAAAAATAGACTTAGTATACTTTTAGTTACTTGCTCTATTTAAATAAGGACTTATATATAGTTCATGCCAAAAATTACATACATCACACACGACAATAATACTCACACAATTGACGTTCAAAATGGACTAACAGTCATGGAGGGAGCAGTCCAAAACGATATCCCAGGTATTGATGCTGATTGTGGTGGTGGAATGGCATGCGCAACCTGTCATGTTTATGTTAAAGAAGAATGGTTAGATAAACTACCAACTAAAGATGATGGCGAAGAAGATATGCTTGATATGGCATTTGAACCTAAGCAAAATAGTCGATTAAGTTGTCAGTTAATTGTTTCAGATGAATTGGATGGATTGGTTGTTAATATTCCATCAGAACAAAGTTAAATGAATAAAAAAGATGTATTAATAATTGGAGCGGGACCAACAGGTTTATTTTGCGCTCATCAACTAGGAATAATTGGTTTAAGTTGTGAGATTGTAGATAACCTTGATAAAGCAGGCGGCCAATGTATTGAACTTTATCCTGATAAACCGATTTATGATATTCCAGCTATACCTGAATGTACTGGTGAAGAACTTACAAACAATCTTTTACAGCAAATTAAACCTTTTAATATAAAATTTCACTTAAACGAAAGAGTGGAACAACTTAAAAAAATTGATAATCGATGGCATGTTAGAACAAGCGGAAATAAAGAATTTGATGTTGCTAGTATAGTTATAGCAGGTGGAGTTGGATCATTTGAGCCTAGAAAATTTCCAGTAAAGGATTGTGAAAAATTTGAAGGCAATTCTTTATTTTATTCAATAAAGGATAAAAAAATTTTTAAAAATAAAGCAATTTCTATTTTTGGAGGAGGAGACACAGCACTTGACTGGGCTATTGAACTTTCAAATACATCTACTGTGAATTTAATTCACAGACGAGATGGATTTAGTGGAGTAGAGTCTAGTGTACAAAAAGTAAAAGAGCTTAATGACCAAGGAAAACTTAATTTATATACAAAATATCAAATAGACTCGTTTTTAGGAGAAAATAAAATTGACTCAGTAAAAATTAAACATGATGAAGGTGAAATAAAAGAGATTAAAACAGATTATGTATTAGGTTTTTTTGGTTTAATTATGCAATTAGGACCAATTTTAGACTGGGGCTTAAATATAAATAAAAAAAAAATTGAAGTTAATACTGAAAATTTTGAAACTAACATAGATGGAATATTTGCAATTGGAGATATTTGTTCTTATTCAGGTAAATTAAAATTAATTCTTTCTGGTTTTCATGAAGGAGCACTGGCTGCGCGCGGATGTTTTAAATATGCAAAACCAGATGAAAAATTAAGATTTGAATTTTCAACTACTTCTAAAGCCGCACAAGAAAGACTTGGAATAAAAAAATGATAGAACTATTTTCTGCCGATACTCCAAATGGCAAGAAAATTTCTATAATGCTTGAAGAGATTGGTTACGAATACAAGGTAACTAAAGTTGATTTAGGTAATAATGATCAATTTAAACCAGAATTTGTAAAAATAAGTCCTTTTAGTAAAATTCCTGTAATTACTGACCACGAAAATAATGAGAGCATATTTGAGTCTGGTGCAATTCTAATTTACCTTGGAGAGAAGAGTGGAAAATTTTATGATAAGAAGGATAGACTTAAAATAAATCAATGGTTAATGGCTCAAATGGGAACTGTTGGACCAATGATCGGTCAACATCACCAATTTCATCATTATAATCCTGGAAAAAGTGAATTTGGTGAAGAAAGATATTTTAAGATAACAAAAAGAATTTATCAGGAATTAGATAATCGTTTGAAACAATCTAAATTTTTAGCTGGAGAAAATTATTCAATAGCTGACATTGCTACATGGCCTTGGATTGCAAGACATGAATGGCATGATATAGGTTTAAATAACTTTGAAAATCTAAAGAGATGGTATCTTGAGATATCTGAAAGAGAATCGGTAATAAAAGGTTTTAAATTTATGAATAAAGATGAATTACCGCCTAAACCTTAATTTCAATTCATCAACTTATAAAAAGAACTTAAAATACCATTTCCTGATAATTCTATAGCTAAGACAATTATAATTATTAATATTACTTTTTTATTCATTTATTTGTTTATTCTTTATTTATTAATATCAAAAATTTTTAATTAGGTAACCAAGAATTGTAAAGTGGGTTATTTTTATCTATAGGCAGACTAATATTTTTACTTTGTCTAGAAGAGTAATATACCGCAGTTACAAATTCTAAAGATTTTCGAGCATCTAATAGTGTAACCTCATCACTAGTTATACCATCAAGTTTATTAGCTATTTCTTCAAACATTCCAGCGTACCATGATTTAGGTTTTTTAACTTTTGATAGCACTTCATCTATTTGATTTTGTGTTATGGGGTTTCTTGCTAAAAATTTCCATTCATCATCAGCTGGGTTATAAGCCTTGTCCGGCGATGCACCAGACTCGACTGTTAATCCATCAAAACAAAATTTAAGCCTACTTGTATCGTTGGCAGCACCTAAGGTAATTGAGCTTGTAACCAATGCTCCACTTTCCATTTCAATTGAAAGAGCTGCACAATCTTCTACTTCAATATCATTTACTCTAGTTGTTAATTTTGTAAACACATTTGAAACTGGACCTAAAATCATACTTACTAAATCATGGATATGAATCGAATGACTTAAAATAGCACCGCCTTGTTCACCTTTCCAAGTTCCTCTCCAAGCCTTTGAATAATATTCTTTTCCTCTATTCCAATGAGTTTCAAGTGATGCAACAAGTGGTTTACCTGCTAATCCTGATTTAATCAGTGCTTTTAATTTAGAAAATCCTAGACCATATCTATATTGAAAAACTGGAAAAATAATTTTACCGTTTTTTTTACTTATTTTTTCAAGTTCATCAATTTCTTTAAGACTTGAGACTAGTGGTTTTTCACAAATAACATGTTTGCCTGCTTCTAGTGATTTTTTACAAGCTGAAAAATGTAAATGAGGTGGAAGACAGATATCAATAATATCAATTTCTTTTACTTTTAAAACATCATCAAAATTAAGTAAAACTTTAGTATCAGAATCAGTTGGAAGTATATTTTCGATTGCTTCTCTAGTTAATCCACAAAGTGTATGTATTTTAAATCTATCTGAAACTTTTTGGAAATCTTGATAGTGTTTTGCACCAATATTAGTTCCAATTATGGCTACTTGATATTTATTCATTTTTTTTCTGCTATTTCTTGAGCTTTAATTGCAAGCTCCATTGATAGATAAGTTAATTCTTGAGAACAGGCTGTTTCAGTTTTATCAAAAACATCATCAATTAAATTTCTGAAATACGGAAGTTTTTCATTTGAACAATCTATATGCTTAACTTCTTCATTGTTTGCATAAAAGAGATGATTTCCTGAATTAGATTTGGCAAGATCAGTATATTTTCTTATTTCAATAAAGCCTTTATCGCCTAGAATGAATAATCTTCCATCTCCCCAGGTTGGAAGCGCATCAGGGGTAAACCAATCTAAACGAATATACCCATTACCCCCATTTCCTTTAAGATTAATTTCTCCAAAATCTTGAAAGCCAGGAAACTCTTTCTTAGTAGTATTTTGTATTAAGGCATGAGAGATTTGTGCTTCATTAGAGTTGGTGAATACTAAAAATTGATGAATTTGGTGGGAACCTATATCTGTGATTATTCCACCATAACTTTCACGCTCGTAAAACCAATTTGGTCGTTCATAATTTCCCAGCCTATGAGGTCCTGTACCAATAGTATGTTTTACTTTTCCAATTTTACCTTTCTCAACTAGCTCCTCAGCTTTTGTAACTGCAGCCACATGAAATCTTTCAGAAAAATTTACTGACCAAATTTTTCCAGTTTCCTTAACAGTTTTTTTTAATTCACTTAGTTGATCCAGAGTTGTGCATCCTGGTTTATCAACCATTACATTTTTACCTGATCTTAAAGCTTCAATTGAAAGATTTGCTCTATCTTTAGGAACAGAAGATATTAAAATCATATCAATCTTTTCATCTTTTAAAATTTCACTTTTATTTTCTGTTCTTTTTATATTTGGATATTTCTTGTTAAATTCTTTTAAAGTTAATGGTGAACCCTCAGTCCAAAAATGATTGCAATTACAACCTTCTTTGATCATTTCATCAAGCATGTCAAATATATGTCCATGGTCAATACCTAATATTCCTAGATTTAAAGATCTTTTCATAAATTAGTAAGTTCCTTTTTTTAAAGAACCTTTATAAAAAATTTCTTGAAGATAATCATTTTCTTGTTTTTTTAATTTTATATTTTCTTTGTTCATTAATGATTTAGTTCTCTTAATTTTTTCATGAAAATTATAATTATCTTTTCCTCTTGCTAACTGGACACTATTTTTACCTATAACTTGTTTAACATTAGTGCCTATATAACTTTGAATTACAAAACCTATTCTTCGATCATCGCTTTGATTTAAATCTGATCCATGAACTATAGTTGGATGGTGTAAAGACATTTGACCTGCCGTTAATATTAAAGGTGTTGTTTCATCCGTAGGAACATTTTTTACAGTTTGGCCTCTTGTTAATAGATTTTCTTCATTAAATTTTTGATCGTGTTCTTTAAGATTATTTTTATGAGAGCCTGACCACATTCTCATACAACCATTATGTTCATTTGAATCTGTTATTGCAACCCATGCAGTTACCCAATTGTGTGGTTCTAAACCTATATATTTTGCATCTTGATGATAACTAACAAAGCCTTTTTCATTTGGGTTTTTAATAAAAAGAGTTGTTCCACATACAAGTATGTCTTTACCAATTAAACTTTCAACAGCATCTAAAATTTTAGTGTTATGTGTGACTTCATCTAGTAAAGGTGAAATTAAATGAGCATTATATCTTCCTGATTTTTCTAATTCTTCAGGCATTTCTTTTTCAATTAATTCAATTTCATTTCTTATTTCTTTTGCCTTCTCTTTTGAAAAAATATTTATTGGAGAAACAAAACCTTCATCTCTGTATTGTTTAAGTTGATTTGATGAAAGATAAGTCATATTATTTTAAAAACATTATATGAGCGCTACTATTTCTTCAATACATTACTGTCCAGTAAAATCTGTATCATTTCAAAGTGTTGAAAGTTGTAAAATTAAAAAAAATATTGGAATTATAGGAGATAGAATATTTGCATTTGCGAAAGATCTAGATCAAGAAAAAGCAAAATTATTTGAAAAAAGTACCGAAGAAAGAAAAGGTAAGTGGAATAAAATTTTAACTCTTAAAAATTCTCCAGCATTAAATAAATACAATTTTTTATATGAAGGAAATAACTTAACTTTAACTTTTAAAGATAAAGAAATTTTGAAGATAAATGTAAATAATCTTAATGAACGAGTAGAGCTTTCAAATAAAATTACTGAATTAGAAAATTCTCTAAACAAACCAATAATTTTGATGAAAAATGAAGATTGCCCCTTTTTCGATACATCGATATCAAAAAAAGTAGATTTTATTAATTCTGTTTCACTTATAAATATACAAAGCGTTTATGAATTTCAAAAAAAGATTGATAAAAAAATTGAAACTTCAATATTCAGAGGAAATTTATGTGTTGAAGGCATCGAACCTTGGAAAGAAAGAGAATGGATTGGTAAAATAATCAAGATTAATAACATTTCTTTTAAAGTAGAAAAAAATATTCCAAGATGTGTAGCAATTAATTTGAAACCAAAGACAGACGATAATTCTCTTAATTTGCTTCAATTATTAAAAAAAACTTACAATCATTATGAAATGGGCATTTATTTAACTGCACTAGATGATGGCGAAGTTATAATTGGTAACACAATTAATCTATAACTATATTCAATCTACAGTTGTTTGTTGCTTATATAAATTTGCACCAAATAAAAATTCTTGTTAACTTAATTTTATAAAATCAAAAATAGGAGAGATAATGAAAAAATTAATTAAGTCACTTTCAGTTTTTCTTGTTATTATTTTTAGTGTTTCATCTGTTAATGCGGCAACATTAACTGATAGACTAAAAGATGGTCACAAATTAAGACTTGGATTTGGTACAGCGGTACCATGGGCTTACGCTGGAGATAATGGTGAAGCATTAGGTTTTGTTAATATGATAGCTCTAACAGTTCTTGAAGAAATGGGAATCACAGAGCATGAAACTAAAGTATTTGAGTGGTCGGGTTTAATTCCAGGAATTAATGCTAATAGATCAGACATGATTACTGGTGGAATGTATATTTTAAAAAGTAGATGTGCTAATATCAATTTCTCAGATCCAATAGGTGTTTTTGGAGATGCAATGTTAGTACCTAAAGGAAATCCTAAAGGAATTAACAACTACGAAGATGTTATTAGAACTGGTGCAAAACTTGTAACTGGAGCTGGTTTCAATACGGTAGAAGCTGCTAAAAAATTTGGTGTTCCGGATAGCCAAATGCTATTAGTAGAAGGTGAAGTTGGAATTTTAGCTGCAATGAAAGCAGGTAGAGCTGACGCTGCTGTTCAAACTTTCTTTGGTGCAAAAGAGCATGAAGAAAAAACTGGCGGAGCATTTGAAGTAACTGATCCTAAGTTAATGCCTAAAGAAACTGTAAACGTTGTTGGCATAGGTTTTAGAAAAACTGACACAGAATTTAGAGATAACTTTAATGCTGCATTAGCAAAAGTTTTAGCAAACCCAGGGAAAATGTTAGAAAGAGCTGGTAAATATGGCTATGATAAAGCTCAATTACCACCTGCTGATATGACCACTGAATGGGCTTGTTCTACTAAATAAAGATATTTAACTTTTAATTTAATCAGGCGACAAAAATTAGTCGCCTGATTTTTTTTTAAATATTAAGGTTTTTATAGTGAGTTATTTTGCATTTTTATCTGAACACGGTCCAACCATGTTGCTTGGAACTGTTACTACGGTTAAGGTGCTGATTTGTTCTACCATTCTTTATGTGATTATTTCATTAATTTTTGGATTAATGCGTTTATCAAAAAATCCAATTATTCAAGGAACAGCCACAACTTATATAGAATTTTTTAGAGGAACTTCTTTACTAGTTCAATTATTTTGGTTTTATTATGTGTTACCTTTTTTTGGTTTAACATTAGAAGCTTTTACTGCTGGTGTTGTTGCGATAGGTATGAATTTTGGCGCTTATGGAGCGGAAATAGTTAGAGGCGGAGTTTTAGCGGTTCCAAAAAGCCAGTGGGAAGGCGCTTTTGCACTTAATTTTACTCCAGTAAAAAGAATGAGGAAAATTATTATACCTCAAATTTTTCCAATTATATTGCCGCCCGCAGCAAATTTAACTGTAGAACTTTTAAAAGCTACAGCATTAGTTGCTTTAGTAACAGTGGTTGACTTAACTTTTGAAGCAAAACAAATAAATTCAATTACGTGGCTTTCTGCTCAGTGTTTTGGAACTGCACTTTTAATTTATTATATAATTTCAAGATTTTTTCTTGTGCCATTTTTGCGTTGGCTGGAAGTTTTAGCGGCAAGAAAAGTGGGAAAGGACAAAATTTAATATGAACGCTGAATGGAGATGGGATTTTGCAATTGAGATATTACCACAAATGTTGTTGGCAACTTTAAATACTATATTAGCTGCTGGAATTGGTTACGCTATTGCAACTATTGTAGGATTGTTATTTTTATTAGGTCAAAGAACACCGAGTAAGATAATTAATATGTTTATTAGAGAGATAGTTGAATTCATTAGATCAACACCTTTGCTAATTCAATTATTTTTTGTTTATTTTGTTTTACCTCAATTTGGTATTACTTTATCTGCTTGGGTATGTGGAATGATAACCATTGGTCTTCATTTTGGAACTTATTTGTCAGAAGTTTATAGAGGAGCTTTAGAGGGTGTACCTAAAACCCAATGGGAAGCATGTAGAGCTTTAAATTTTTCATCAGTTTATACATATAGAAAAATAGTTTTACCTCAGGCATTTCCAATCGCTATACCAGGCATGGGTAATTATCTAGTAGGAATTTTTAAAGACACACCTTTATTATCAACAATAGGTGTTGCAGAATTGTTTCATGCTGCTACTGCTGTTGGTGGTTATCACTATCGATATTTAGAACCATATACTATAGTAGGTCTAATATTTTTAACTTTATCAATCCCAGCCGCAATTTGGATTAGAAAAATTGAAAAAAATGTTAATTTAGCTCAAGGAAAAATAAAAAAAGAACAACTTTAATTTATGGATAAAAAATCTTCTGACATAATTGTTAATTTTTCAGATGTTACAAAACAGTATGGTGATTTAGTTGTATTGGATAAATTAAACCTAGAGATTAAAAAAAATGAAATGGTTTCAATTATTGGGCCATCTGGATCAGGTAAAACAACTGTGCTTAGAGTGTTAATGACACTAGAGAAAATAAATCAGGGAGTAATCCATCTTGATGGAGAACCTCTTACACATATGGTATCTAATGGCAATTTGGTTGAAGCTAGTGAAAAGTATTTAAGAGAAAGACGTTCAAAAATTGGAATGGTATTTCAACAATTTAACTTATTCCCACATATGACTGCATTGCAAAATTGTATTGAAGCTCCAATTGAAGTTTTAGGCATGAAGAAAGAGGAGGCTGAACAAAGAGCTTTAGAGTTATTAGAATTAGTTGGTTTAACTGATAAAAAAGATCAACACCCAAGTAGACTTTCAGGAGGCCAACAACAGCGTGTTGCAATTGCTCGGGCTCTTGCAATGAGACCAAAAGTAATGTTGTTAGATGAAATTACATCGGCTCTTGATCCAGAAGTTGTGGGAGAAGTATTAAATGTAATTAGATCACTTAATAAAGAACATAGTTTGACAATGATAATGGTTACTCATCAAATGGGATTTGCTCGAGAGATATCTGATAGAGTATGTTTTTTTAACGAAGGAAAAATTTTTGAACAAGGTCCACCAGAAAAGTTATTTGGTGACCCACAAAATGAAAGAACTAAGCAATTCTTACATGCAGTTCTTGATGCCAACTAATTTGATTATTTAAAATTTAATCATCAGCATGAACTTTTTCATTTTTTTCATGCTTTTCTTGAGCAGCAATAGTGTATTTAGCAACAGGTCTTGCCATTAATCTTTTTAAACCAATTGGTTCAGCTGTATCCAAGCAGAAACCATAAGTATCCTCTCTAATTCTTGCTAAGGCTTTATCAATTTCAGATATTAATTTAATTTGTCTGTTAATAGCTTTCATTTCAACGTTTTTATCAGTATATGAACTTGCTTGGTCAACAACATCTGCAGAAATACTGTTGTCGTCCATACTACCATTATAAAGTGCCTCATTATTTGCTTTTACCAAATCTTTTTTCCATTCTGTTAATTTAATTCTGAAGAAAACCTTATGTTTTTCACACATATATTTTTCTGTGTCTTTAGGTGCGTATGTTTTTGAAATTTTTATTGGTAATTTAGCAATAATTTTTAGTTTTTTTATAGTTTTAGTTTGAGGTTTTGTGACTTTAGTTTTAGGTTTTGTGACTTTAGTTTTAGGTTTTGAAACTTTTTTTTTAACTCTAGTAGTCTTTGGCATAGTTTAAATTTGAATTTTCGGAGTATATTCGGCAAATTAGAGGTGTCAAGCAAGCTGAATTGTTATAAATATTTATAAATGACCAAAAATACTAGAAATATAAATAATATTTTTTATATTTTTGTTACAGCACATCTTATATTTTGGACTTTGGTTCCATCCTTAACTAATCAAAATTTACCATTAGATACTATTGAAGCTTTAGCTTGGGGAAGCAATTTAGATTGGGGATTTAATAAACATCCACCAATGAGCGCTTTTTTTTTAGAAGTTTTTTTTCAAATTTTTGGTTCTCAAGATTGGGCTTATTATTTACTTAGTCAAATTTTTGTTATTATTTCTTTTTATTATGTATTTAAATTCTCTAAAGAAATTTTTAATAATAATTTATTAGGTTTAATTTCAGTTTTACTGATAGAAAGTATTTATTTTTACAATTTCACAACTCCTGAATTTAACGTAAACGTTTGCCAATTACCATTTTGGTCAATAACTGTCTATTTTTCATGGAAAATTTATAATAGTAAAGAGATAAAATTTGTTGATTGTTTCTTAATTGGTTTATTTGCTGCTTTTGGATTTTTATCTAAATATCTATTTATTTATCTTTTGGTTTCAATTGATTTTCTATTCATATATTTAATTTTTGTAAAGAAAGATAGAAAATTTGACTTGAAATATTTAATAACTCTTGAGGTGTTTTTAATTGTTTTAGTTCCTCATTTAATTTGGCTAAATAGCAATGAATTTATTACTTTAACATATGGACTTAAAAGAACTGGTTTAGAACAATCAAACTTGATTGAACATATAAAGTTTCCAGCAATTTTTTTATTAAAACAAATTGGTATTCTAATTCCATTTTTATTATTAATCTTTTTGTTAGTTAAAAAAATTAAACTAAAATTTAATTTAAAAGACAAGAAACTCCTTTTCTTGTTGGCAATAAATATTTTGCCAATTATTTTAATGTTTTTAACATCAGTAATTATAGGTTCTAAGATTAGAACAATGTGGTTGACACCCTTTTATTTATTTTTTGGAACGTTATTTGTTTATTTGTTAAAAGCTCAAATAAATATTAAAAATCTAAAATCATTTATGTATGGATTTATCTTTTTATTCTTATTGTCACCTGTTCTTTATGCGTATGTTTCAATTTCAAAAGAGAACAAAAGAACTGATTATCCGGGAAAAGGAATTGCTCTAAAAACTCAAATTGCTTGGAACCAACAATTTAATTCTGAGATAAATGTAGTTTATGGAAATGAGTGGAATGCTGGAAATTTATCTTATCATCTTAAATCAAGACCTGTTTGGGAGGGGATTATTGAAAGAAAAAAGCTTGACCAATTGAAAGATTATATGTGCCTTGACAATATCTGTATTGGTTCAAAATAAATTATGAAAAAATATTTAATTTTAATCCCAATTTATAATGACAGAGAATCATTATCTAAATTAATTGAAAATATAAATTTAGAGGTAAAAGATTTAGACTCTGAAATATCGATAATTGTTGTAAACGATGCTTCCTCCCAGCAAATAATAGATAACTATCAACATACTGAAAATATTAACTCTATTGAAATAATTAACATGAAAGAGAACAGGGGTCATGCAAGGTGTATAGCCTCTGGGTTAAAATATATTTTTGAAAAGAAAGAATTTGATTATGTAATACCTATGGATGGAGATGGGGAAGATAGACCTGAAGAAATTAGAAATTTTATTCAACTTGCTGAGCAATCAAATGAAAAAACTATAGTTGGAGAGAGAACTAAGAGATCAGAAAATTTATTTTTTAAATTTTGTTATCTAGCTCATAAAATTTTAACTCTAGTTTTTACGGGACAATCTATAAAATTTGGTAATTTTACCTGTTTGACAAAAGCAACAATAGAAAAAATGCTTAAAGAAAAAGCCACTTGGAATAGTTTTTCTGGATCGTTAACAAAAATAGAAAAAGATTTGTTATCAATACCCTCTATTAGAGGAACTAGATATTTTGGTCCATCAAAAATGAGTTTTTTTAATTTATTAAAACACTCTCTTGCAATCATTAGTGTCTTTAGAAAAACAGTTTTAATTCGTTCTGCTTTATTTATAGTTTTTTATATTCTATTAATTAAAAGTAATGCATCTATAATCACATCATTACCTTTATTTTTGTTATTAATAATGATCTATTCAATTTCTAATTTAGCGTTAAGAGAAAATTTAGATGAATTTGATAAGTCGTTAGAGAATATAAATAATATTGATAAAATTAAATGAACTACATACACGTAAAAATTGAATTTTTTATTAAAAATTAATATTTTACTTAATTTATTAAATCTTTTTAACTTCGATTATTAGTAGTAACGTAAGATTATGAAAGGTTTAGCCAGGCAATATTAAATTTAAAACAATAGCATTTTTATTTCAAATTATAATTGTTTTTACAATTATAATTTCTTTTTCATCAAGTTTAGAAGCTGCAGAAAAAAAAGAAGATGAAAAAAAGAAAGATTGCATTTATTGCGAAAAATATGAAAATTTAGGTGATTGGCCTGAAAACGAAAGACCTTCAGCATTCATTTATGAAGAAATAAATTATCCAGAAGGGATGTTTTCTAAGACTGATAAAACTAGCAAAAAAAGACAGGCGAAAGCTGGTTCAAAAGTCTACAAACGATTTGTTAAAGGAAAAGGACAATTAAATAAATATCAACATCATATGATAAGAGATATGGCTTACTTTGAGGCGCTATACAATGAAATGTTGAATGATAAAAAAGCAAAAGTTGAAACAATAGAAGGTTTAAAAAAGGGGAGAGAAGCAATGAGAATGAGTTTAAATATTTCTCCTAAAGCTAAATCATCTGAAGCAGTTTTAAAATTTTGGGCAACAGGTAAAATGCTTTATTTAGCACATAAAAAAAATAAAAAGAAAAAGAAAAAGAAAGAGAAAAAATTGACACCGGAGATAGCTGAACGTGCAGCAGTTTTAGCTAATTTAAAAAAGCAAATTGCAACAGCAAAAGTTAATGCTCAAAGAGCAGCAACAATCAAAGCACAGGAAAAAATAGAGGAGACTCAATAATGATTAGAAAAATTATTATAAAAAATTTGGTAATATTTTTATTATTTTTTAACTTAGTTGCTAAAGCAAATGACATTACTGATATGGCAAGTTTTTCTGAAGCAGCGGGAAGTTCAGCTCAAGCTGCAGCTGATCAACTAGCCTCTGATGCTGGAAAAGTTGCTGAAAATATAGCTGGTGCAACAGAAGCCTTAGGTGAAGCTAAAAGTGATATAGGTAAAGCTTTGGATGTTTCAATTGCACAGGCTGAAAACGCAATGAGTTTTGCGACTGAAAGTTTAGCTAAAGGAGATATTACATCTGCAGTTCAAGCAATGTCATTAGTTGAGGGTGTGACTGATATGGCTTTAGGAGCAATACCTGATCCAACCGCACTTGATATGGCGGGTATAGATTTTTCAGAAGATTTTTCTCCATCAGAAATGGCAGCTCTATCAAGTATAGCTGGACAGATGGGCGCTGGAAAAGTTGTAGCTATGCAAAAAATGGCAGGACAAATGAATGCTTTAGGTACCGCAGGATTTGACGCAAAAGGAATGATGGGGTCACTTGATTCTCAAGGTATTGGAATGGGAGCAGCTATGGAAGGACTCGCTAATGCTGGGATGATGGACATGGAAGCTGTTACTGGTTCAGCAACTTTTGATATGGCAAATTTTGATGCAGGAAATTTTGCGTCTATGAATGTTGCAGAGATGGGAATGAATCCTGCAATGATGACTGGAGCCTTAGAAGCTTTGCCAGTTGGTGCTGCGACTGCAGCACTAGAAACTTTAGCTGCTAATCCAGAGGCAATGGGACAAATGGGTCAAACTATGACTGGTGCTATAGTTGCTACAATGAGTTCAAAAGGTATGGGTGCTGACATGATGAAGAGCATGGAATCTAATATTGGAATGCAAGGAATGGCAGGTATGGCAGAAGGCATGCAAGGCGTGGAAGGCATGGAGCAAATTGGAAAGGCAATGGCAGATATGGGAATGGAAGGTATGGCAAAATCTTTATCTACCGCTTTTGCAAACCCGGAAGTAGGTATTTCTGGTGCAATGTCAGGAACAGTAGGAATGATAAGTAATGCAATATCTGGAAAAGCTACTAAAGAAAAAACTGCTCTTCAAAAAGGAGCTGAAATGAAAGGCTCGTTTGCTAGTAAGATGGAAGAAGCAGGACCACAGGCTTTAGAAATGCCTAGTAATGTTAGTGAAACAGGTATGATGATGGGAGCTATGGTTATGGCCAAGCCATCTTTGGCTGGAGGTTTACCTGGGGCAATGGCACCTCCTGAAGGAATGACAGCTACAGCTATGGGAGCAATGCTTACAGGTGATGCACCATCAGGGCAATCGATGATGGGGAATGCTATTATGCAAGATATGGGAAAAGCTCAAATGGGTAAAGCAATGGCAAACATGACAGGAATGGATGCTGGAGCAATGGACAAATTAGGAATGGCAGACATGGCAGCACAAACTGGACTAACACCAGGAATGGTTGCAAGTATGGGTGCAGCTGGTATGGCAGGAATGGATATTAGCGTAGTGATGTCAACTAATGTTGCAGGATTAGGAAGTAAAGCAGTACAAGGTATAGCCAATATGGCTAGAGAAGGAAATATGTCAGCTGGTGTCATGGGAGATATGATGCAAGTAGGTTTAGTTAATCAAGGTACAATGGCTGCGATGGGAGCTAAAGGAATGGAAGGTTTAAGTGGCGCTATGGGCATGGAAGGTGGAGATATGGGATTAGCGTCCATGAGTGGTGGAATGGTTGGAATGGGCGCAATGGATATGAATGCTCAAATGAATCCAGAAATGGCTGCGGCTATGGGACTTAATACTGGACCAGACGGAGGAGCTACACTAGGAGATATGATGGGACCCGGTATGGGACCAGGAGCTGAAGGCATGGAAGGTCTAAGTGCTGTAGGAGAACCAGGTATGATGGAAGGTGGAATGAATTTAGGACAAGTTTCAGCTGCAATGGGTACAGGTATAGACCCAGGAGCCGCAATGGGCTCAGTAGCAGGAGCTGCAATGGCTGCTAATGAAGCTGGATCTGGATTAGCAGGAGCCGCAATGGGCTCAGCAATGGCTGCACAGGGTGTTGCAGCTTCAGCAATGGGTTCACATGCAATGGGAGCAGCAATGGGAATGGAAGGTATGGGCGACGGAGCTATGGGTGAAGCCATGGGCGGAGCTATGCAAGAAGGAATGAGTGGTGCTATGGGTGGTGCTATGGCAGGAGCTATGGCAGGAGGACCTGCAGGACCAGGAATGGGCGGCGCAATGGGCGGCGCAATGGGTGATCCAGGAGGAGCCATGGGCGGCGCAATGGGTGATCCAGGAGGAGCCATGGGTGGAGCTATGGGCGGCATGGGTGGAGCCATGGGTGGAGCCATGGGTGATATCGGTGGAGCAGTTGAAGGCGCTATGGGTGGCGAAGGTGCCCCAGGTGGACCAGGTGGACCAGGAGGACCAGGAGGACCAGGAGGACCAGAAGGACCAGGCGGACCAGAAGGACCAGGCGGACCAGAAGGACCAGGTGGACCAGAAAATTAGGATCAGATCCACAATAAAATAAAAAATAATATAAAATGTTAAATAAAATTTTTTTTCTAACTATTTTTTTAATAATTTTATCAATTAATCATTCAAACTCTGATTCAAGATTTGGTGAATTAACAGAAATGCGTGATGAAAGAATGAGAGGTAAAGATGGCCAGTGGGTAAGACCTCATCCAGGACCTTTTATCTGGAATCATATAGAAAAAGAAAAAGGAAATTTTACTTGGGATGATGTAGATAAATATGTTGTTTATTCTCAAGAGCACAATCAAACAATTTTAGCTACTATTTGGCCTCATGCAAATTGGGAGCAAAAATCCTGCAAAAGAAAAAAAGCAAGAAGTCCTTTTGGAAAGCGTTTTACAAAATATCTAAGCAAACCTTGTTCTATGGAAGATTATAAAACTTTCCTTTTAAAGTTAGTTGATCGTTATGATGGAGATGGAAATAATGATATGCCTGGATTAACTAAACCCATAAAACATTGGGATATAATGAATGAACCAGAGTTTAAAATGTTTTTTAAAGGAAGTAAGGAGGATTTTGTGGAAACTTTTAATTTTTCTTCAAAAGTTATAAAAGAAAAGCAAAAAGATGCTGTGATTGTAATGGCTGGTGCAGCAGGCATGTTTCCAGAAAATAAAAAATATTGGAAATCAGTTTTACCAAAAATAAAAGATAACTTTGATATTGCAAACATTCACCACATAAGTACACCTGATGGAAAATGTGATAAAGAACTTTGGGTTGATGAATTTGCTTCTTTGTTAAAAAGTTTAAATATCAGTAAACCTATTTGGGTTACAGAAGCAATGACCTGTGGACCTCCTGTAAAAGCTTATACAAATGCTTTTTTAAATGGAGCTGAGGTTATTATTGATGTTGGCGTAAATGCTCCTGGTATGAAAATGAGCAAAAAAGGAAGAAAAAATCTTAATAAATTTATTGAAGATTATGACGGTTTTTCTTCTCTAAAACTTATTTCAAAAAAAGAAGTAGAGTTTAAATATAAAGATGGTTCTACAAAAACTTTAAAATTTAAATAATTACTAACAGATTTTAAAAGAATTCAAAAAGATGTTTTTTTGAAGGAAGATCTTAAAGATTTATCAAATAAACTGTTTAAAACTTGATTTAAATCAATTGACAGATTTATAAATTATAAATACCCTTTAAGAAATATCTGATCAAAGTCTGGTTGTGCTGACTTTTAAATCCAGGGACAACAATTATTTATGAAAAATTTTTTTTTAATTGTTCTATTAGTCTTTTCATTTCAAAATAATCTTTTAGCTGAAGATTATGAAACTCAAGACTTTAGTAAATTCAATCAATGGCTTTTAGAAAATAACTACTCTCAATATTTAAGAGGAGAAGGGGGTAAATTTGATATTTGCACTTTGTATAAAAAAAATAGTGATGCCTGGTTAAATGAAGAATGTGGAAATTATCCAGAAGGTAAAATGAGATTGATGAACAATTTAAAGATTGAAACATATGGTGGTAGATGGGCAATCCCCTCTAAAAAGGATCCAAAAAATAGAGATACTTTAATTTACTATAATTATAAGAATTTATTTAGTCATTTTAATGGTGATCCAAATACATATCAATTCGGTAGATATGAAGCCAAACCTTCCAGCAAAATTTATAAATTTAATACTAATGTAAAAGAAAATAAATTTGTTAAAAAAGAAATGCAAAAAAAAGCAATATTAAGTTATTTGTATTTTCAAGATGATCAAATTTTAATCGATGAACTTACACCTGAAGATCGATTTGGTGAATTTGTAAAAAATGAAACTAAGTTAAGATCAAACTCTGTTGGAAAATCCATGGTATCCGTTGTATTGGGTCACGCTATTTGTGAAGGATACATTGAAAGTTTAGATAGTGAAATTAATGATTGGCCAATGTTAAATAAAACGCTTTATAAAAATCAAAAAATAATTGATTTAATAAATATGAATGCCGGTGATTATAAATATATAAATGATGGTGGTGTCATAAAAGATTATTCATATGATGTAGATACAAAATCAATAAGTGCTACTATGAATAAATTTTTTAGAAATACAGAGAAGGCTAAGCCAAAATATAATTATACTCAATTAGTCCCCAACATTATTTTTAATTACGTTAAACATAAGTCTGGAGATGATTTTCAAAAATTATTAGATAAATCTTTTCAAAAAGCAGGAATTAAAAATAGTGTTTATTTTAATAAGCTAAAAGATCCAGCAGAACATGGAAACGCTCACAACATGTTTTTTGCATCTAGATATGATTATCTTAGAATAGCAAAATCAATAATGGATGATTATAAAAACGACACTTGTGTAGGTAAATATTATAAAGAAATTTATAAACGAAGAATTGAAAAGAAGAATAAAGGTAAAAAGCACGAAGATCCTCCGTTTAGTCCAGGAACGTCTTATGGTGGTTTGTTTCATATGGATTATGCTGGCTTAAAAGACAAAGTAATATTTGGAATGAGTGGTTATGGTGGAAACACAGTTATTATAGACATGGAAAATTCACGAATAGTTGTTCTTAATTCAATTCATTGGAGTAATAAAAAGTATAAATATAATGTTAAAAAACTTTTAATTGAACCTTTTAAGGATAAATCGTGAAGAGAATTGTAATTGTTATTTTTTTTTTAATATTTTCAACCACTGTTTATGCAAATGAACAAGAAGAGCTTTTCGAAGAATTTAATATATGGTTAGCAAAAAATGGGTTTACTGAATATTATAAAGTTGGATTTGCCGAACCAACCGGAAAATGTAAAGAGTTAGAAAAATTTAGTCAGCATTGGTATTACAATAATTGTGATAAAGATAAAAAAATTATAGGTAATTATAATGTTAATACTTATAATGGTCGCTCAGAAATTCCAGAGAGAGGTGCAAAACCTAATTATGAAACTTTACTTTATTATTATTGGAATTATACGAATGGTAACTGGTTTAATAAGGAAAAATATAGCGTCATAAAGGCTTCAGAAAGCCCATATCAATTTCAATTTGATTTAAGAGAAGATAAAAATGTTAAAAAACAAATGCAAAAGACCGCATTGCTAAGCTATCTTTTATTTGAAGATGGAAAAATAGTTGTAGATGAGTTAAGTCCTAAAGATAAATTTGGAAAAGTTTTTACAAACGAAACAAGGTATCATTCTCAATCAGTTGGAAAAAGCATCGCTTCATATATATTAGGACACGCGATATGCAAAAGACATATTGAAAGTATCGATGCAAAATTAAATGATTGGCCTTTAATAAAAAACAGTCTTTATCACAATCAAAAGATTATTGATTTAATAAATATGAATGCAGGCGATGAGAAATACTTTTCTCCAAAGGATACAAGTAATAAATTTGCAAATTCAAATTCTAAATATTCTGTTACTAATAGAACAATTAAAAGTGTTATGGAAAGTGAATTAAAAAATTCAAAAAAATCTAAAAATAAATGGGCTTATAATAATTTATTGCCACACTTAATCATGAATTATATAATTTTTAAAGCGGGCGAGGACGAATTTCTTAAATTACTGGAGGATGTTTTTACAAATAAAGCCAAAATTGAATACTATACTTTTTTTGCTGAGCCCCAAACTTCAACTTCAAAAGATAAGGCTATAACAAGTACATTGCTAGTTACAAGATATGATTATTTAAGAATTGCTAAAGCAATGTTAGATGATTGGCAAAATGATACATGTGAAGGAAAATATTTGAAGTCCTTGTATGAGAGAAAAATTAAAAAAAATTATGATTATGGTAGTACTGCAGAAGCTTTTACAAATGCTAAATCCTATGGTGGTTTTTTTCATTTAGAACCATCTGGCATGAAGAAAAGACATATTTTTATTATGGATGGTTATGGAGGACAAACATTTACAATTGATTTTGATAGAGGAAGAATTGTTGCAACACTAGCTATTCATAGAGATTTTAATTGGAAGAAAATAGCTCATTCAGTAATTAAAAAAGGTAAGTGAAAAAACTTTTAACAATTATTATTTTATCTTTGTTTTGGTCCAGTAATATTTTTGCTGAAACAATAGTTAAATTACCTAAAGATACTGCCTCAGGATTTAAAATATTAACTAAAAGCTTAACTGGCAAATACTATAAAGATTATGGAATGCAAGTTGTTGATGAGAAAGATGGACATCCCGTTAGATCAGGAAAAAAATCTATAAGATTTGAAGTTAGAGATGGTGATTGTGGAAAAGATGATTATGGTGGTTGGAGTGATTGTAAAGGTGATAGGGAACGCCATGAACTATCAGCAAATCAAAAAGGAGACACCATGTCCAAAGGAGAATATTGGTTTTCATGGTCTTTGTATTTTCCAGAAGATCATCAGAACCTTTGGCCACTAAGCAATAATTATGGACAATTTCATCAAAAAGAGGGCCCACCTGTTTTTATGTTTAAAGAATTAATAAATGGTTATTCAGTTGTCAGAACTATAGGAGATAAAGATTATGATGAAAAAAGACTTATTCACAAAAAAAACATGCGAGGTAAATGGAACGATATTTTAATTAATGCTAAATGGTCAAAAAAAGAAGATGGCTTTTTTAAAGTTTGGGTTAATGAAGAATTAAAATATGATTATGAAGGCCCAACAAAAACAAAAAAATATGTTTATGAAAAATTTGGAATTTATAGAACTGGTATAACTAGGTATTTAAATTATAAAAATCTTAAATTTATAGAAAAATGCTTAGAAGAAAAAGATGGAACAAATAATGAATTAGCTGCTTTTTATAATTTAAAGCAAAAAAAGGTAAAACATGAAATCTCAATACAAATATATAATAAGTGTAAAGATTTTTACCAACCCACAAAAGTACCGACTACAATCATGTATTTTGATGAAGTTAGAAAAAGTAAAAAAAAGAAAAAAGTTGGTATAATTAATTAAATGAAAAACTTTAAAGTTTCTTTTATTAAAATCCAACCTCAGGTTGGTAGATTTTGTTTATAAAATAAAGTAAGAAATATTTTATTATGTCAGATATTTATATCACTTGGGAAGAATATAATAAAAAGATTGAAGAACTAGCCATCAAAGTTTACGAGGATGGTTGTAAGTTTAATCAAGTTATATGTATTGCAAAAGGAGGACTTCGAGTAGGAGATATTTTTAGTCGTTTATTTGATGTACCTTTAGCAATAATGTCTGTTGAATCGTATAAAAAAGGCACTGGGAATATTTTAGATCAACAAGGACAATTTACTTTTTCACGTGATTTAGCCAAAACAACTCCAAATCTAGGATCCCATGTTTTGCTCGTAGATGATCTTGCAGATTCAGGCAAAACATTAATTAAGAGTATAAAGTGGTTAGAGTTATTTTATGGTTTTTATTTAGACGAAAAAATTAAAACAGCTGTTCTTTGGCATAAAGAACAGTCAAAATTCAAGCCAGATTATTTTGTTGAGTCTTTAAAGGGTTCTCCTTGGATTCACATGCCTTTTGAAAAATACGAGACTACTAATATTAAAGATTTTAAGATTTAAATGCAGAATAAAGTTGAGTTGGAATAGCTATTTAAGTTATTTTTTTAGTGTAAACTTTTTCATGCTTAAGTTATCCTTATTTTAATGAATAAAATTCGTAATATTCTTTTTATAATGGCCGATCAATTAAGATGGGATTATTTATCTTGTTATGGTCATCCTCATTTAAAAACTCCTAATATAGATAATTTGGCAAAAAAAGGAGTTCAATTTGAATCTGCTTTTGTACAATCACCTGTATGTGGTCCTTCAAGAGCATCTTATTACACAGGAAGAACGGTTTTTAGTCATGGTTCAACATGGAATCAGGTCCCACTTCCTATTGGTGAATTAACTATTGGAGATTACTTGCGTCAATCAGGAATTAGAACAGGAGTTGTCGGCAAAACACATATGAGACCTGATTTAGAAGGTATGAGCAGACTTGGTATAACTAAAGATACTGAGATTGGAATGATAGTTAGTGAACCAGGTTTTGAACCTTATGAAAGAGATGATGGTCTTCATCCAAACAATCAAATTAAAAACTCTAAAAAAACTTTATCTTATAATGAATGGTTAAATAAACTTGGATACGATGGAGAAAATCCATGGAATGATTGGGCAAATTCAGCAGAAGGAGAAAATGGAGAAATATTAAGTGGTTGGAGGCTAAGAAATTCTAATAAAGCAGCAAGAATTCCTGAAAAGCATTCTGAAACAGCATTCATGACTAATCGTGCTATGGAATTTATAGAAGAAAGTAAAGATAAACCTTGGTTTTTACATTTGTCTTATATTAAACCACATTGGCCCTATATGGCGCCAGCCCCTTATCATAATATGTATTCTCCAAATCAATTTTACCCAGTTCACAGAAATGAAGCAGAAAGAAGTAATGAGCATCCAGTCTATAAAGCTTTTATGGAAAACAGTATTTCAAAAACTTTTTCAAAAGATGAGGTTAGAAATACAGTTCTATCTGGATACATGGGTTTAATTAAACAAATTGATGATAATTTAGGAAGATTATTTAAGTTTTTAAAAGATGCAGGCCATATGGAAGATACTATGATTGTATTCACTTCAGATCATGGAGATTATCATGGAGATCATTGGTTAGGAGAAAAAGAATTATTCCACGAACAATCAGTTAGAGTTCCAATGATAATTTATGATCCAAGCGAACATGCAAATAAAACTAGAGGGACTAAAGAAAAAAAGTTTATAGAAGCTATAGATTTGCTACCAACTTTTTTAGATGCAGTAGAAAGTCCAGTAAGTAAACACAGATTAGAAGGAAATTCTTTAATGCCTGTAATAAAAGGAGAAAATCCTTCAGATTGGAAAGATTTTGTTTTTAGTGAAATTGATTATTCATTTAATGAAGCTCGTAAAATACTTAATTTAGGAGCATCTGATGCAAGAGCTTTTATGATTAGAAATAATGAGTGGAAATATATTTATTATAAAGGATTTGAACCTCAATTATTTGATTTAAAAAATGACCCTGATGAGTTTAATGATTTAGGTAGGTCAAAAGAACATTCAAAGATCAGAGAAGAAATGAAAGAATTACTTCTTAAAAGAATAATAGATAGAAAAAATAGAGTTGCAGCAACTGATGAGTTTGTAACTAAGGAAAGAGATTATACTAAGGATGATGGTATCATGATAGGGGTATGGTAAATTATAATGTTAAGCGAAAGTGAAGTTAAAAAATATCATGAAGATGGATATTTAATCCCAAACTTTACTATGCCAGAAAAAGATCTTTTAGAAATAGAAGAGTTACATATTTCATTAATAAAAAAATTTCCAAAATTTAGAAATTATTGTCCAGCTGTATTATTGCACGATGAAAGTTTTTTAAAATATTGTTTTAATAATGAAATATTAAATATTATTGAACAATTAATAGGTAAAAATTTTGCACTATGGAACTCTAGTTTTTTTGCAAAACCAGCCTTTAACGGACACGCAACTCCTTGGCATCAAGATGGACAATATTGGCCAATAAGACCATTAGCTACATGTTCGGTTTGGTTAGCAATAGATGACGCAACTTCAGAAAATGGCTGTTTAAAATTTATAAAAGGCTCACATAAGAATAAAAAAATTAAAAAACATAAAATAAATAAAAGTGAAAAACTAACATTAAATCAAGAACTATTAAAATCAGAGTATATTGAAGAAAAATCTGTAAATTTAATTCTTAAGAGAGGACAAATATCTTTACATGATGTTTATATGGTTCACGGGTCCGATGAAAATAAATCTTCAAATTCTAGAAGAGCAATGACAATGCGATTTATGCCAACTACAAGTGTTTTTGATCATAGGTTTGTTTTTAATACTAGAGATTTTTCAATAACAAAAATATATCAAGCTAGAGGTAAAGATATTTCTTTGAAAAATAATATGATGCCCTTAAAGATTAAGGAGACATAAGACTTGGTAAATATAAACATATAGCTGGGAAAGCTATAATTAAAGCAAGTCTAATTACATCTGTAATTAAAAAAGGAACAGTTCCAAACCATATTGTTTGAAGAGGCGTGTTTTGCATAACTCCTTTAATGACAAATAAATTCATTCCAACCGGAGGTGAAATTAAACCAAACTCAACAACTATTACTGCAAAGATACCAAACCATACCGGATCTATTCCTGCATCAACTATCACTGGATAAAAAACTGGAATAGTTAAGAACAGCATTGCTAAAGAGTCCATTACAGTTCCAAGTACTAGATAAATAACACAAATAACTAAAATAATTCCTAAAGGTGTAAGTTCTAAGTGATTTATAAAATCAACAACTGCAAAAGGTAATTGGGTAACTGTAATTAAATAATTAAAAATGCTAGCCCCGATTACAATTAAATATAAAGAACCAACAGTTTTAATTGTTGTCCATAAAGCTTCTTTTAATAAACTTATTGTCAGTTGACCTCTGATTAGAATAAATAATAATACTAAGACAACACCAACAGCAGCACTTTCTGTTGCTGTAAAGAAACCAAGGTAAAGACCACCCATAATTATTGCAAAGATTAAAAAAATTGGAAATACTTTTGTAATTGCAGAAATTCTCTCTTTAAGTGGCATTTTATTTCCATGTCCACCATGTGATGGATAGATTATGAGATAAACTCTTATGGCAATCATGTATAAAATTACCGCTATCAGTCCTGGTATTAATGCAGCAAAGAAAAGCTCTTGAACAGATTGCTCTGTTAAATATGCATAAATAACAAGAATTACGCTAGGAGGAATAATAATCCCAAGAGTTCCGCCAGATGCTATTGAACCACTTATCAAAGCATCACTGTAACCATGTCTTTTCATTTCTGGTCCAGCCATTTGAGACATAGTAGCAGCGGTTGCAATTGATGAGCCACATATCATTCCAAATCCAGCACAAGCACCAACAGTCGACATCGCTAAGCCACCTTTATAATGTCCAACTACTGCGTAAGCTGCATCATATAAGTTTCTTGATAAATTTGCGCTGTTAGCAAGATTTCCCATTAAAACAAAAAGAGGAAGTACCGATAAGGTGTATTTTGATACAGCATCAAAAGGAGCGGTACCTAATACAAAAATTGCGGGATCAAACCCAGAAATTAAAGCAAAACCTGTAAAACCAACAAGCAACATCGCAATACCAATTGGAATATTTAATACCATTAATATTAAGACTGCTGCAAAAGCTATACCACCATTAATAATTGGATCCATTTCCATTATATATCTTTCAAATTAGAGCTGGTTTCAGATAAAGCTTTTATAAACCAAAAAATAATTGCAAGTACACTTAACCACATTCCTAATGCTGAAATAAAATAAAATGGATAAAAGTATAGTTCTAAATCAAGTGTAACTCTTTCATTGCCCATAAATTTTAATGAAGTCTTAGTGGTAGCGTAAGCCATTAATGACATTATTATTATCATTAGAATGAATTTAAGAATTATTAGATAGGTTTTAAATCTTCCTAAATTTAAATTATTAATAAAATCTGCTGAAACATTTGCGTTTAAAAAAAATGCTCTTGGCATTGCTAGAAAGGCAACTAAAGCCATTCCAATTTCAACCAATTCGATGGTACCTGTAACTGGAGAATTTAAAAATCTTCTTCCAAAAACATCACAAAAAGTTAATACAGATAGAGACAAAAGTAATAACCCAGAAGCTATCGCTGAATAATCAAATATTTTATTCATTTTTTATATTTTATAAAAATGTCTCTTCAATTTTATTAAACATTAGCATATAAGGTTTGTTTTAAACAGAAAGTATTAATTATGAAATTTATTTCCTATTTACATGAGTCAAAAGCTAAATTTGGTATTTTGGATAACAATTTAATTACAGATCTTACAGGGAAAATATCAGGAGCAGATACTTTAAAGGATCTTATTTCCAAAAATGGTATTTCTGAGGCCAAAGAATATGTTAACTCAAATCCTGGTAACTTAAACGTTGATGATGTTGAGTATTTACCTGTAATTCCAAATCCTGGAAAAATTATTTGTGTGGGTTTAAATTATAGTGAGCATGTAAAAGAAACAAATAGAACTGTTGAAGAAAATCCAGTTATCTTTCACCGTTTTCCCGAAAGTCAAACTGCTCATAAGCAAGCAATACAAAGACCGATTGCTTCAGATAATTTAGATTTTGAAGGAGAGATGGCTGTAATTATGGGAGAAGCTGGTAAACATATAAAACCAGAAGATGCTTTAAATCATATAGTTGGTTATTCTTGTTATAACGAAAGTACAATTAGAGATTGGCAAAGACATACTAGACAATTTGGAATGGGAAAAAATTTTGAAAAAACAGGTAGCTTTGGTCCACACATGGTTCTTGCTGAAGACATTAAAGACTATAAAGAACTTACCCTTGAAACAAGATTAAATGGAGATGTGATGCAAAATGCGAAATTGAGCCAATTAATTTTTGATATCCCGGTATTAATTTCCTATGTTTCTAAGGCAATGGCTTGGAGAGCGGGAGATGTATTGGTAACGGGCACTCCTGGAGGTGTTGGATTTAAGAGAAATCCTCCAGTTTTCATGAAACCAGGGGATAAAGTTGAGGTAGAAGTGACTGATATTGGCGTTTTATCTAACACAATTAAAGATGAAATAGTTTAAATTTCAAGCTACACTTTTAAGATAATTATAAACAACAAGGGGATAATTTTATGAAAAAAAAATTAATTGGGTTAATTATTGGAATTTTTTCTTTCAGTATAGTTGGTGCATCTTCAGCCACAGAACTTAAATTGGCAACTTTTGAACCACCTAAAGCATTTATTGCAAGTAAAATTCTTGCAGCTTGGGCAACAAAAGTTAATCAGTGTGCAGCTGGGTCAGTGAATGTAAAAATGTATGCTGGTGGAGTATTAGGAAGTCCTCCTAAACAATATGATATTGTAACATCGGGAGTTGCAGATATTTCATGGACTGTTTTAGGATATATTGGAGGTCAGTTCCCTTTAAGTTCAGTAATTGAATTACCTTTTCTTACAAAAACATCTAAAGCTGGAACAACAGCTTTAAATACTTTGTTTAATGAAGGATATTTAGATAAGGAAATGGCTGGAATTAAAGTGATAGGTCTTCACTCTAATCCTGGATATCAAATTCATATGAAAGATACTAAAGTTGTAAACCCTGCAGATTTTAAAGGTAAGAAAATGAGAGTACCAAGTAAAATTGCTGGTACAATTCTTAAAACTTTAGGAGCAACAGGAGTAAAAGTGCCTGCACCAGGAACATCTGAAGCTTTAAGCAAAGGTGTAATTGATGGAACTCCTTTTCCTTATACAGCTGTTGGTTCTTTTAGATTATTTGATGTAACTAAATATCATACTGAGGTTAATATCACTAACGCAACATTTGGTTTAATCATGAATGAGGACAAGTTTAATGGTTTACCAGGAACTGCAAAAATTTGTATTAATAAATTTAGTGGTCATGCTTTTGGTGATTGGGCATCCAGTTTAATTGATAATCAAAATGCAGTAATGAAAAATGAAATCTCAAAAAGAGAAGGTCATGAAATCATAATTGCATCAGATGACGTTATTGCTGAATATAAAAAAATATTAGCACCTATCGAATCTAATTGGTTAAAAGAAATGAGTGGTAAAGGCCTTGATGGTGATGCGGTTCTAAACAGAGCTAGACAAATCATTACTGCAGTAGAAGGTTAAAAAACAATACTTATTTTTGAGCCCACATTTTTGTGGGCTCATTTAAATTTTAGGAAAATTTTAAATGGCTATAAAAGCTCTTAGTTACATTGGAGTAAATTCAGATAAATTTGAAGACTGGTCAGACTATAGTCAAAAAAGTCTGGGCATGCAGCAAGTCGATAGAGGTAAAAATATTTTATCTTTTAGAATGGATGATCAAAAGCAACGCTTAACAATCACAGGTGATAAAGGTGATGGGCTTGGATTTATGGGTTGGGAAGTAGATGAAAAAAAAGACTTACTTTTTTTCGCATCAAAATTAGAAAAAAATAAAATTAAAGTTCATCAAGGCAAAACTTCATTTGCTGATAAAAGATTTGTTGAAGATTTAATTTATTTTAATGATCCGCAAGGAAATAGAATTGAACTTGTTTATAATCCAATGAATGATACCGACCCATTTAAACCTAGTCGTCCAATTTCAGGTTTTAAAACAGGTGCATTGGGAATGGGACATGCAGTAATTCATGTTAAAAAAATTGATGATTTAATACCATTTTATACAGAAGTACTTGGTTTTAAAATTAGTGATTACAGTCATACTCCAATTTCTTTATGTTTTTTTCATGTAAATGGAAGACATCACAGTTTAGCATTATTTGGATCTGGCAGAACTGGCTTTCACCATTTTATGGTTGAATACAATAGTCTTGATGATGTTGGTCAAGGATATGATCTACTTCAATACCAAGATAATAAAATAGCATATACGCTTGGAAGACATACCAATGATTACATGACTTCATTTTATTCTATAACTCCTTCTGGTTTTTTTATTGAAAATGGTTGGGGTGGAAGAATTATTGATCCTAAAACGTGGGAACCAATCGAGACATTTGAGGGCCCAAGTTTTTGGGGACATGAAAGACTTTACTTGTCTGATGAGGAGAGAATGAAGTTTAGAAATAAAAGATTAGAAACAGCTTCTGAAGGAAAACAGGCGCCACTTTTTATTGATTGTCCTTGGCTATATTCAAATACTATTAATAAAAAATAAATATTATTATTTTTTAAATGAATAAGTACGACATAATAATTATAGGTCTTGGTCCAACAGGAGGCACTTTAGCTAATCTTCTGGCTCTACATGGTTTTTCAATCTTGATAATTGAAAAAGAAAAAAGTTTTTATCCTCTACCAAGAGCTGTTCATTTTGATGATGAGATAATGAGAGTTTTTCAGACAATTGGAATTACAAATAAGTTTTTAAAACATACAATTATTAATAAAGGAACAAAATTTGTTAATTCTAAAAATAAAGTAGTATTAGATTGGCCAAGACCAAGATCAATAACGGAGAATGGTTGGTACCCAAGTTATAGATTTCACCAACCAGATTTAGAAAGAAAACTTAGAGGACGACTTAAAGATTTTAAAAAAGTATCAATAATGCAAAATACAAAAGTTGTTAGTCTAAAAGAAAATAACGACTCATTAAAAGTAGTTTTAGAAAATGTTAATAATAGAAAAATTAAAGAAGTCAGTTCAAAATATATTGTGGGTTGTGATGGTGCTAATTCGACGGTAAGAGAACTAATAAAATCAAAATTTCAAAATCTTGGTTTCACACAAAAGTGGGCTGTTGTAGATCTAATTTTAAAAAAAGATAAAAAAGAATTACCGGACAGAACAATTCAGTACTCCAATCCAAAACAACCAGCCACATATTGCAGAAATGTTGGTAAAAGAAGACGTTGGGAATTTGCGATACACAATAATATGAGTGAAAAAAAAGTTTTATCTAATACATATATTTGGAATTTTTTAAAACCATGGTTAAATCCAAGAGATGCTTTTATGGAAAGAAAAACCATTTACACATTCCAGTCGGCAATTTCAAAAAAATGGAAAAAAGGTAGGGTTTTTCTTGCTGGTGATGCCGCACATTTAATGCCACCTTTTATGGGTCAAGGAATGTGTGCTGGCATTAGAGATGCCTCAAATTTAGCTTGGAAAATTGCTTATTGTTTAAAAAATAATCATAGTGAAAAACTACTTAATACTTATCAATCAGAGAGATATTCAAATGTTAAAGAATACATCAAAACCACAGCAAAAATGGGGGAATTTGTTAATGCTATTGGTACATCTAACATTACAGGGGAGGTTTCATCAACATCTGATGGACAAAAAAGTATGAAATCAATTAAACCTAAATTAGGTAAGGGCTTAGGTAAAGTTCAGGATAAAAATCGAGGAAAAATATTTCCACAATTTAAAATAAAAAATGGGAAATCATTAGATGATAAATTTTCTTTAAAACCAATTTTAATATTATCGAAAGAAATCAAAAAAAATATTTCTAGTAAATTAAATTTTATACATTCAAAAAAGAATAAAAACTTAGAAAAATTTTTTGAAAATTCTAATTCTATAGCTGTTATAGTAAGACCAGATAGATTTATTCTTTCTTCATGTAAATCAATGAAAGATTTTAAATCCTATTTAACTAAGAATTTATCTATTTTAGTTTAATTGAAATAATTTATTTACAGCATCAACTTTTATATGATTGTCTGGAGCTATTTCTCCGTTAGGCATAAATAAAGAATTTTCAAATCCTACTCTTATTTTCCCTCCAAGACTTATAGCTTTTTCTAAGCAACTCATTTCTTCTTTTCCAAAAGCACATATTGCCCAATCAAGTTTTATATTTTGTTCTTCCATTTTTTTTATAAATAATGAAATATTTTCAGGATAACTTATTCTACCACTGTAATGACCAATAACAAATAAACACCAAGCATCATTGATTGGAATTTCTGCCTTATTAAGCAATTCAATTAATAAATCTATATCCTCAGGCTTATAAAGTATGTGTTGAATTTTTGTACCAGCTTCAGTCAAATATTTATAAAGCTTGATATCTTCTTCTTCTGGTATTCTAGATGAAATTAATTCTGAAGTTCCGATCGATGCTCCAGGTGGAGTTACATCATATGCAAGTTTTCGCATATCGGCCGGTGAGTATTTTCCAACTGCTTCCGTTGTAACTTGTATATGCATATTTGGAACTTTGTGCTCTAATTCATTTAATGCTTCTTTATAAAGTCCAGCATCTAATACATGTTGACCCTCTTTATCTCTTACATGTAAATGTATTGCACCTGCCCCAGCTTCGTTGCAAGATTTTGCTGTTGCAACTATTTCACTAATTGTTAAAGGCACTGCGGGGTGATCTTTTTTTACTTTTCTAGCTCCATTTGGAGCAACCATTAATTTAGGTAATTTTGCTGGTTGGTAAAAACTCATTTCATTATATTAGTTTATTGTAATTCTATTGTAAAAAAATTTATTTAATTAACTCTAATCGTTGGTAGAGAATAAAAATCAGCAGTATCTATCTTAGAAGAATGTTCTTTTTTCATATTCCATCTCTTTTGAACACCTGCACTTGCAAGACTTAATACAGATCTTCCGTATCTATGATTAGTAGTATCAATAGACCTCATTAAACTGCTTATTTTCTCATCTTTTTCAGATGAAAATAGGTTTATTTTATTATTAGCATTAGAAAGTCCTGTGAGCATGACACCTGCTTTTTGATATTGATAACCATTTTTGAAAATATTTTCTAAAATAGTGACTGCAGTTTTGACTACTTCAATACTATTGTTTGTTGCAATGGGGAGATCAACAGTCTTAGTGTTTGAATAATATCCAAAGTTTCTTTGAAAGGGACTAGTTCTAACAAACACCGTAATTGCTTTTGCAACCAAAGACTCTGATCTAATTTTTTCAGACGCATTCAAACAATAATTTGCAACTGCTTCTTTTAATTCTTGAAATTTTTCAACTCTTTTTCCAAATGATCTTGAGACAACACAACTCTTTCTCTTTGTGGTAGTTGTTTCTAAATTGATACAAGAAATTCCTTTAAGTTCCATTGCGGTTCTTGAACTTAAGACATTAGAAGATTTTTTAATCCAGCTATTAGATTTATTTTTAAGTTGTTTTGCGTTATAAATTCCATTTTTATTATAAAATTTTGTTAATTGTCTACCAACGCCCCAGACATCACTGATTTCAACTTTTTCAAGTACAGGATCTAAATTTTCTATTCCAATTAAACTAGTAACACCTGATTGTTTTTTCTTTGCTATGTGATTTGCAATTTTACTTAGAGTTTTTGTTTTAGCAATTCCAATACTTGTTGGAATGCCAGTCCATTGTAAAACTGTTTCTCTAATTTCTTTTCCAACCTTTTCAACCTCTTGGTCTGGAAAATTTGATAAATCTAAAAAAGCTTCATCAATAGAATAAACTTCTATTTCTGCATTAAATCTTTTGAGTGTTCTCATTACTCTTCTAGATAGATCTCCATATAAAGAATAATTTGATGAAAAAACTTCAACTTTATTTTTAACAATAATATCTTTTGCTTTAAAATAAGGTTCACCCATTTTAATTCCTAAAGCTTTTGCTTCATTTGATCTTGAAATAATACAACCATCGTTGTTAGATAAAACAACAACAGGTTTTCTTCTTATCTTAGGATTAAATAATCTTTCACAAGAAACGTAAAAAGAATTACAATCAACTAGTGCTATTTTTTTAGTACGTAGAATGGATGACATAAGTTACAACTCCCCAAATAAAAATATCTTGTTCTTCATTAATTAAAATTCTGTCAGCAAATTCTTTAGATCCAGAAGTTAAAAATTTTTTATCTCTTTCTTGAACTAAAGTTTTAACCACAAGTTCATCATGAACATTTGCAATTACTGTTGAAAAGTTTTTTGGCTTTAAACTTTTATCAACAACCAATAAATCTCCATCATTAATTCCTACATCCACCATTGACTTACCTTGTACTCTGATAATAAAAGTAGCTGGAACATTTCTTATCAAATGCATATTAAGATCGATGTCTTCTTCGATGTAATCAGTTGCAGGAGACGGAAAGCCAGCGCCAGCTTTTTGTAGATAATAAGGGATTGTTAGTTTCATGTTCTTGTTTTGTTCTTATTTATAGACTAGTTATACAATACACGCAAGAGGTTGTATTTTGAGTCTGTAACTGAATCAAAAGTGAATCAAAACGTGAACATCGAAACTACATTTTGTGCTATTGTGGATAACTTTAACCAGAAATAGTTTAAACTCTAACATTAAAAATGAAAAAACTATCTCTTAAAGCAAGTTGTTTGTGTGGAGGTGTACAATTAAAGACCTGCGGTTACCATAGAAATGTTCAAAACTGTCATTGCGTTCAATGCATGAAAACCCACGGCCATTATGCAGCGTATACAAATGTTGAAGAGCAAGATGTTAAATTTATTAAAAAAAGAACATTAAAATGGTTTAGATCATCAAAGAGGGCGAAAAGAGGCTTTTGCAATAAATGTGGAGCAAGTATATTTTTTAAAATAATGGGAGCAAAAAATATTTCAATTGCAGCAGGAATGTTTAATAGACCTGTTAAGCTTAAAACGATAATGAATATATTTGTAAAAGGGAAGCTAGACTACTATAAACTTGAAAATCATATACCAAAATTTAAACGTTATCCGAAAGGAACAAAATGAAAAAATTAACATGTCATTGTGGAGGAATAGAAGCTGAAGTTAATGTTCCTGAAAATGGATTTGAAAAGGTTATGCGTTGTAACTGTTCTATATGCAAAAAAAAAGGATACATTATAGGAGTAGTTGGACCAGATGATTTTAAACTTACTAAAGGTGAGGAGCTTTTAACACTTTATCAATTTTACACTAACACGGCCAAACATTATTTTTGTAAAGTTTGTGGTATTCATACTCACAACAGACCAAGAAGTAATCCAAAAATATATGGTGTAAATATTGCTTGTGTTGAAGGAGTTAAACCATTTGAGATAGAAAATGTTCCAGTTAACGATGGAGAAAATCATCCGTTAGATCAAAAAAAATAATTTTCATGCAACAAACAAGTATATGTTTTAATAAGATAAAGAAGGATTATTTAAGATTTATCAAATCTCAAGAAACAGCAACTGAGAAATTTAAAGGTAAAGAAAAGATGCTTAAGTCTTTTTTAATTCCTACGTGTTTTTGGATTGCAAAAAAAGCTAATAATAAAAAACCTTATATAGTTGGTTTAGCAGGTGGACAGGGAACAGGCAAAACAACTATTGCTTCAATTATAAAAATAATATTAGAAAAGTATTTTAAACTTAAAGTATTTAAAATCTCTATTGATGATTTTTATAAAACTAGAAAAGAAAGATTAAACTTATCAAAAAGAATTCATCCAATGCTTATGATAAGAGGTGTTCCAGGTACTCATGACGCACAAATGATGTTAAATTTTTTTAAAAAAGTAAAAAGTAATAATTTTAAAAAAATTGATTTACCAAATTTCAATAAAGCAATTGATGACAGATTTCCTAAAAAGAATTGGTATAAAATAAAAGAACAGCCTGATGTGATAATATTTGAGGGCTGGTGTGTGGGAGCTAAGGCAGAAATAAATAAAAATCTGAAGAAATCTATTAATTCTTTAGAAAAAGTTAATGATAAAAAACTTATTTGGAGAAAATATGTTAATCAGCAATTAAGAACTAAGTATAATGACTTGTATTCTCAACTAAATTGTATGGTTTATTTAAAGGCAAAAAACTTTAGTATGCTTCAAAAATGGAGATTAAAACAAGAACATAAGCTTAGGTTAAAGACAAAAAAATCATCTAGTCTTAAGATAATGGGCAAAGGGGAAGTAATTAATTTTATGCAGACTTATCAAAGAATTACAGAAAACATGTTTAAAAAAATGCCAAAATATGCATCAATTATATTAAATTTAAATAGTAACCATCAAATTAAATCTGCGATATATAAGACAAAATGAAAAAAATATTAATATTGATTAGTTTAATATTGCTTAATATTAGTAACGCTCTAGCTGTTACCTTGTATGAAGCTTTAAACCAGACTTATCAAAATAATATTCAATTAAATGCCGAAAGAGAAAACATTAAAGCTTCAGAAGAAGATATTAATATTTCTAAAGCTGATTATAAACCCTCACTAACATTAAGCGGATCTAAAAGTATTGAAGATACAGGTAAACTCACCAATCAAACTGGTGGGGATGCAACCATAAATGATGTAGATCCATTTACAACTACAATAAAATTAGAACAAACAATCTTAGATTATGGAAGAGATTTAACTCTTGAGAAAAATATTACGGGATTGGATCTAGCAAAAGCAAAACTAATAAAAAAAGAACAAGACATTATTCACAGTGCAATCGATGCTTATTCAAGTTTAATTTTAGCAAGAGAAAAATTAAATATTAATAGAAAAAACTTAAACCTTTTAAATAGACAAGTTGAAAATGATAAGATTAGATTAAATCGTGGACAAATTACAATTACTGATTTAGCACAATCCGAGTCTTCTCTTGCAGGAGCACAAGCTCAATTTACTCAGGCTAAAAGCGACCTATTAATTAGCAAACTGACTTATGAAAATATTGTTGGAAAAGCAGTAGACTCAAATTCACTTAAAAAAAATTCAAATGCAATTGTAAATATTCCAAAATCTTTAAATGAAGCAATTAATCTCTCTAAACAAAATAATCCTGATATTAAAATTGCAAAATTTGATTTAACTCAATCTGAAAAAGATTTAGCAATTTCTGAGTCAGATTTAAAACCAACAGCATCTTTATCTTTGGAAAGATCTTATTCTGATGATTTAAGTTCAACAATTGATAAAAAAGAAAAAGATATATTAAAAGCAACAGTTAGCTGGCCCTTTTATTCAGGTGGTAAAAAAAGATCAACTATTAATAAAAACTCTAATTTAACTACTAGAAAAAGATTATTGTTAGATGATGCAGTTAGAACTAATGAAACTAATGTAGCAAGCGCATGGTCAAGCTTAGAGTCTTCTAAAGGCTTTTTAAATTCTGTAAAAGTTCAAGTTAGAGCAGCTCAAATAGCAAATGAGGGAATCGCTGCTGAGTATGAAAGAGGCTCAAGAACAACTCTTGATGTTATTCAATCAAATGCTTTATTGCTTTCAGCTCAAATTTCTTTAGCAAGTTCTGAAAAAAATTATCTAATGGCCCAATATAACTTGTTAAAAGCAGTTGGACTTTTGAACAGTCAATATCTAAAACTTAAGTAATTATTTGTATTTTTAGCCAAAATAATAAATATATTGCTAATGAGAACAAAATGTGTACATTTAAGATATGATTCGAGTGTTAAAAAAATTAAAAAATGAGGCTAAAAATGACTAAAAGTAACCTAAAAGTAGTTAAATCTACTAAAGATCAAGAAATGGATATTAAAGAAAAAAACAAAGCATTAGATGCGGCAATAGCGCAAATTACTGATAATTTTGGAAAAGGTTCAGTAATGAAGCTTGGCCAAAGACGAGCAATGGATATTGAGTCTGTATCTACCGGATCTTTAAGCCTTGATTTAGCATTAGGAATAGGTGGATTGCCAAAAGGAAGAATTGTTGAAGTTTATGGACCGGAATCTTCTGGAAAAACAACATTAGCACTACAAGTTGTGGCTGAAGCACAAAAAGTTGGTGGAATTTGTGCATTTGTTGATGCAGAACATGCATTAGATCCAGTTTATGCAAAAAAATTAGGAGTAAACACGGAAGAACTTTTGATTTCGCAACCAGATGCTGGTGAACAAGCTTTAGAAATAGCAGATACTCTTGTTAAGTCAGGATCGATATCAGTTATTGTAATTGACTCAGTTGCAGCATTAACTCCAAGAGCTGAAATTGAAGGCGAAATGGGAGACCATCATGTAGGTCTACAGTCAAGATTAATGAGTCAAGCATTAAGAAAACTAACAAGTTCAATTTCAAATACCAATACAATGATGATTTTCATTAACCAGATTAGAATGAAAATTGGAGTTATGTTTGGAAGTCCAGAAACTACATCAGGTGGAAATGCATTAAAATTTTATTCATCTGTTAGAATGGATATTAGAAGAATTGGTGCTATTAAGGACAAAGATGAAATTATTGGAAACTCAACAAGAGTGAAGGTAGTTAAAAACAAAGTAGCTCCACCATTTAAAGTTGTTGAATTTGACCTAATGTATGGAAAAGGGATCAGCAAAATGGGTGAATTAGTTGATCTAGGTTCTAAAGCAGATATTATTGAAAAATCCGGAGCATGGTATGCTTATAAGGGTGAAAAAATAGGTCAAGGTAGAGAAAATGCTAAAACTTATCTTGCTCAAAATCCTAAAGTTGCTGCCGAAATTGAATTAGCTATTAGAGAAAAAGCAGGTGTAATTCAAAAAAAGATTGAAGGAAATCCTCTAGATCCAGAAAAAGCTGCAAAAGATCAAATTGAAGATCCAAAAGCAGAAGTCAAAGAGGAAGCAGTTCCTACAAAAAAGAATTAATTAACAGGTCATCTTTAATTATTAAAAGGCGCTTATATTAAGCGCCTTTTTTCCCTTACTGTTATCTAGACATAGAATAAAAAAGCTGTATTTTAAAAATATGGCAGACAAATCTTTAAATGAAATAAGAAACACATTCTTAAAATATTTTGAAAAGAATGATCATAAAATTATAGAGTCTAGTAATCTAGTGCCAAATAACGACCCTACTTTGATGTTTGCTAATTCTGGAATGGTTCAATTTAAAAATGTATTTACAGGTTTAGAAAAAAGAGATTACCAAAGGGCAACGACTTCACAAAAGTGTGTAAGGGCTGGCGGAAAACACAATGATTTAGAAAATGTAGGCTATACGCCAAGGCACCACACTTTCTTTGAAATGTTAGGAAACTTTTCCTTTGGAGATTATTTTAAAGAACAGGCAATTTATTATGCATGGAATCTAATAACTAAAGATTTTGGTATAGATAAAAACAGACTTTACGTAACTGTATTTCACGAAGATGACGAAGCCTTTAATTTTTGGAAGAAAATAGCAGGTTTTAGTGATGATAAGATAATTAGAATTGCTACGTCTGATAACTTTTGGTCTATGGGAGAAACAGGTCCTTGTGGCCCATGTTCAGAGATTTTTTACGATCATGGTGATCACTTAGTTGGAGGTTTGCCTGGAACTAAAGACGGAGATGGGGATCGTTTTATAGAAATATGGAATTTAGTATTTATGCAATTTGAGCAAATTTCAAAAGATAAAAGAATAGATCTACCAAAACCATCTGTTGATACTGGTATGGGATTAGAAAGAATTGCAGCTTTACTACAAGGCACACATGACAATTATGATACAGATCATTTTAAGAAAAT
The DNA here is from genome assembly GCA_902591185.1 of uncultured Pelagibacteraceae bacterium. Lineage (GTDB taxonomy): Bacteria > Pseudomonadota > Alphaproteobacteria > Pelagibacterales > Pelagibacteraceae > Pelagibacter. The sequence continues at coordinate 4,272 of CACIZU010000006.1, read as the reverse complement.
AATAAGTTCTGCTTCTGAAATTATTAAAATAAAACCAGATCAATCTAATCAATCTAGTTTTAGAGTAATTGCAGATCATTTAAGAGCTAGTTCTTTTTTAATAGCAGAAGGAGTATTACCTTCTAATGAGGGTAGAGGTTACGTTCTTAGAAGAATTATGAGACGAGGAATGAGACATTCTCATTTACTTGGATCTAAAGAGCCAGTTTTTTATAATTTGTTTGAAACACTTAGAAATGAAATGTCAGGTAATTATCCTGAGTTATTAAGAGCAGAATCTTTAATTAAAGAAACTTTAAAAATGGAAGAAGAAAAATTTCTAGTACTTTTAGACCGAGGTATTAAAATTTTAAATGAAGAAATTTCTAAAATTGACAAAACACTACCTGGCGATATAGCATTCAAACTTTATGAAACCTATGGTTTTCCAATTGACTTAACAGAAGATATTTTAAAATCTAAATCATTAGAATTTGATAAAGAGAGATTTGGAGTTCTAATGAGAGAGAGCGTTGAACTAGCTAGAAAAAATTGGAAAGGTTCAGGAGACAGTGCGATTGAAAAAGTTTGGTATGGTATTAAAGAAAAAAATGGAGCTACTGAGTTTCTTGGTTATGAAAATGACCAATCGCAAGGTGTTATTAAATGTTTGCTAAAAGGCCATAAAGAAGTTTCTATTTTAGTAGAGGATGATGAGGGAATGATAGTTGTAAACCAAACCCCATTCTACGGAGAGTCTGGTGGCCAAGTAGGTGATACCGGCATAATCACAACAAATGATTTTAAATTTGAAGTAACAGATGTTCAAAAGAAACTTGGAGATTTATTTGTTCATTATGGGAAGGTTATTAGTGGATCAATTAAATTACAAGATAGTGTTGAATTAAAGATAAATGTTGAAAGAAGGAAAAATACTCGAGCTTATCATTCTGCAACTCATTTATTACATGAGTCCTTAAGAAGAGTGTTAGGTGCTCATGTAACCCAAAAGGGTTCGTTAGTTGAGCCTAATCGATTAAGATTTGATTTCAGCCACATGAAACCTATTTTGAATGAAGAAATTGAAGAGATTGAAAATTTTGTTAACTCAATGGTTTCTAAAAAATCTGACGTAAAAACAAGATTAATGACACCTGATGAAGCAGTTAAAAATGGCGCTTTAGCATTATTTGGAGAAAAATATGGAGAGGAAGTAAGAGTGCTTTCAATGGGAGACGATGATAAAAAATATTTTTCAACTGAATTATGTGGCGGAACTCATGTTAAAAATACTTCAGATATAGGAAAATTTAAAATTATCAGTCAGTCTTCTATTGCGGCTGGCGTAAGAAGAATAGAAGCTTTAAGAGACAAACAATTAGAGGATTATTTAAAGAATAAAGAAAAATTATCCAACATTTCATCTGAAAAAAATGATGAAGACATTAAAAATTTAACTCAGCAAATAATGGATTTAGGTGGAAAACCTAATACAGATCAGGCAGATCAAAAAACTTTAATTAAGAATTTAACAAAACAATTAGAGACAATTTCAGTTAATTCAATTTTAGAGGATAAATCTAAAAACATAATTATAGATGAAGAAATTAATGGAGTTAAATTAAGACTTCAAAAAGTTAAAGGGTTGCCACCAAAAGAATTAAGAAAACTTGTCGATAAAGGAAAAAAAGAATTAAGCGAAGGTATTGTTATAGTGTTTGCAAGTAAGGATGATAAAGTTGGAATTGCTGTCGGTGTAACTGAAAAGCTAACCAGTAAATTTGATGCAGTTCAATTTGTAAAAGTTGGATCAGAGATTATTGGAGGTCAAGGTGGTGGAGGTAGAAAAGACTTTGCTCAAGCCGGTGGACAAGATCAATCTAAAATCGAAGATGCTTTTGAAAAGTTGAAAAATTTAATTTAATTTCTTTTTAAGATTACTATCAATTTCATCTAAAAATTGATTAGTAGTTAAATATTTACTAGATGGACCAATTAGAATTGCTAAATCTTTTGTCATTAAATTATTTTCAACACATTCAATACATACTTTTTCAATTGTTTGAGAAAATTTTATGAGTTGATCATTTCCGTCTAATTTTCCTCTGTGAGCCAGTCCTCTAGTCCAAGCAAATATAGAAGCAATTGGGTTTGTAGAAGTTTCTTTACCTTGTTGGTGCATTCTATAATGTCTAGTAACTGTTCCGTGAGCAGCTTCTGCTTCCATTACTTTTCCATCAGGTGTTAATAATGTACTAGTCATTAAACCTAAAGAACCATAACCTTGAGCCATTGTATCGGATTGGACATCTCCATCATAATTTTTACAAGCCCAAATATATTTACCATTCCATTTCATTGCACAGGCAACCATGTCATCAATCAATCTATGCTCATAAGTTAAATTATTTTTAGCAAATTCTTCTTTATATTCTTTCTCAAAAATTTCTTGGAATATATCTTTAAATCTACCATCATATTGTTTTAGAATTGTATTTTTAGTAGACATATAAACAGGCCATTTTTTGATTAATCCATAACTAAAGCAAGATCTTGCAAAGTCTTCAATTGATTTATCTAAATTATACATTGAAAGAGCTACTCCAGGACCAGTAAAATTAAAAACTTCGTATTTTATTTCATCTTTTCCATCTTCAGATGTCCATTTAACTTCCATTTTACCTTTACCAGGTACTTTAAAATCTGTTGCTCTATATTGATCACCAAAAGCATGTCTTCCAATAACTACTGGATCTGTCCAAGAAGGAACTAGTTTTGGAATATTTTTACAAATTATAGGCTCTCTAAATACAGTTCCTCCAATGATATTTCTTATGGTTCCATTTGGAGATCTCCACATTTTTTTTAGATCAAATTCTTCAACACGAGCTTCATCAGGAGTAATTGTTGCGCATTTAATGCCAACACCAATTTTTTTTATTGCATTTGCAGAGTCTATAGTGATTTGATCTTCAGTATTATCACGGCTTTTCATGCCTAAATCATAATATTCAATACCAAGATCGATATATGGAAGAATTAATTTATTCTTTATAAACTTCCATATTATTCGAGTCATTTCATCACCATCCAGCTCTACAATAGGGTTTTTTACCTTGATTTTACTCATTTAAATAAATTTATCTTATTAATTGAATTTGATTGGTTTATATACATATTAATCAAAAATTAGCAAATAGAAGAATATGTTTAGCAAGATATTTCCAAAGATACATACTGAAGGTTATAAATTTTTAGTTATCTCAGCGTTTGTTACAATTGTTCTATTAGCCCTTAGCGGTTTTTTAGGAACGATAGGTTTGTTATTAACTATATGGGTTTATTATTTTTTTAGAGATCCTGAGCGAATTATAATAGGAGATGATAACTATTTAATAAGTCCAGCAGATGGGGAAGTGATTAAAGTTGAAGAAGCAGATGGACCAAAAGAAGTTGGTTTAGAAAATAAAAAATTTAAAAAGATTAGTATATTTATGAATGCTTTTGACTGCCATGTTAATAGAACACCATGCTCTGGAACAGTAGAGGAGATTCTGTATAAACCTGGAAAATTTTTAAATGCTTCTTTAGACAAAGCCAGTGAAGATAATGAAAGAAATTATTATAAATTAAAAGATAAAAATGGAAATGAAATTATTGTAGTTCAAATTGCAGGCTTGATCGCAAGAAGAATTGTATGTGAAACAAACAAAGGTCAAGAACTTAACCAAGGAGATAGAATTGGTATGATTAGATTTGGAAGTCGCGTTGATATTTATTATGAAAATTATGACCCATTGGTTAAAATTGGACAAAGAACTATTTCAGGTGAAACTTTGTTAGCTAAAAAATAAAAATGGAACAACCTAAGAATAATCTTAAAATCGTAGCAAATAAAAAAAATGCTAGAGTAATTTTACCAAACATGCTTACCTTAATAGGAGTTTGTATTGGATTAACTTCTATTAGATTTGCTTTAGATGAAAAATTTGAATTTGCAATTATAGCAATAATTATAGCAGCAATAATTGATGGTTTGGATGGAAGAATTGCAAGATTAATCAAAGGAACCTCAAAAGTTGGTAAAGAGCTAGATTCATTAACTGACTTGATTAGCTTTGGTGTTGCTCCAGCATTTATTATGTTTTTTTGGAAGTTAAATACATTAGGGAGGTTTGGTTGGCTATTATGTTTAATTTATGTGATATGTGTAGCTTTGAGATTAGCTAGATTTAATATTAATTCTAACCAAGAGCCATCTTGGAAAGATAATTTTTTTGAGGGCGTTCCTTC
>CACIZU010000005.1 GCA_902591185.1 uncultured Pelagibacteraceae bacterium | reverse complement strand
TATTAACTTCAGGAAATCAAGCTTCTTTCTATGATTATAAAATTTTTATCGATCAAAATTCAAAATATCCACGAATAAGTAGGTTAAGATATCTTGCTGAACACAAGTTATCTACTGCAAAAATATCTCCTAACAAAATAATTAATTGGTTTGATGGAAATGACCCACTAAGTGGTTATGGACAAATGATACTGGGAGAAAGTTTTGTTTTAAAAGGTGAAATATCAAAAGGAACAAAACTTATAAAAGAAGGTTGGATAACAGCAGATTTATCAAAAAATGAATTAAAATTTTTTAGAAAAAAATTTAAGAAATATCTTAATGCAAAAGATTACATTAAGAGAGCTGATTATCTAGCATGGAATAACAAATACTGGGATCTTAGAAGATTGACTAGATATTTACCTAAAGATTATGAACTTTTGTACACAGCAAGACATATATTAATGAGTAAAGGTTACGGAGTTGACCAAGCAATCAAAAACGTTCCAAAAAAATTTAAAAATGATGCGGGATTAAATTATGATCGTTTAAAATGGAGAAGAAAAAAAGGTCGTGTTGACTCTTCTGTTGAAATTTTACTTAAAATAAAAAACGATAAAGAATATTTAGTTATGCCTGAAAAATGGTGGAAAGAACGTGAGATAATATCTAGAGCATTAATTTATAAAAAAAAATATGAAATAGCTTACAAAATTTCAAGCAACCACGGTATGACAAAAGGATCTGATTTTGCAGAAGCAGAATGGATGAGTGGATGGATTGCTTTAAGTTTTTTAAATGACCCTTTAATTGCAAAGAATCATTTCCACAATTTTTATAATAACGTCGGTTATCCAATAAGTACTTCTAGAGGAGCGTTTTGGCTTGGTAAAACTTATGAAAAATTAGATGATAAAGAACAATCTCGTAAATGGTATCAAGAAGCATCAAAGTATCTTACAACTTACTACGGTCAATTAGCTTTTTTAAAATTAAATCCTAATAGTAAATTTGAACTTAATAAAGATATGAAGGTTGATAAAAAATATAGATACATTTTTTCTAACAAAGAGTTAGTTAAAATAACTTATCTTTTGGATGAACTTAAAAAAGATAAATATACTAAATTTATTTTAAGACATCTTGCTAATGATAATATTCAAAGAGGTAGTGAAATACTTGCTGCTGAATTAGCAACTAATATTGAAAGATATGATTTTGCAATTCAAATTTCAAAATTAGCCTCTTATAAAAAAAGATTTCATAATAAATTTAATTATCCAATTATAAGTACGCCTAAATTTATAAATGGACGAAAAATTCCTGATAGTGCTTTTATACTATCAATAATAAGACAAGAAAGTGAATTTGATTTAAGTGCTAATAGTCATGCTGGTGCTAAAGGATTAATGCAACTAATGCCTTACACAGCAAAGCTTGTTTCAAAACAAGCTAAACTTCCATATTCAAAATCAAGACTTACTAAAGATCCTGAATATAATATTAATTTAGGATCACACTATATAGCTGGATTAATTTTACAATATGATGGGGCCTACCCTTTTGCTATTGCTGCATATAATGCGGGCCCAAATAGAGTTAAGTATTGGAAAAAAATAAATAAGAACCCTCAAAAAAAACAAATAGACTATATTGATTGGATTGAACTAATAAAATTTAGAGAAACAAGAAACTATGTCCAGAGAGTTTTAGAAAATTACAACGTCTACAGATACATCTTGGAAAAAAAACCGATCCTTATGAAAGACTTTTTCAAAGATCGACCTTTATATTAATGGCGGAAGAGGAGGGATTCGAACCCTCGGTACAAGTTTCCTCGCACGGTCATTTAGCAAACGACTGGTTTCAGCCTCTCACCCACTCTTCCACTGCGACATTGATATATCCGATTGTATTGAATATTCAATATTTATAAAGTAATTATTGCGTATTAATGAAAAACAAATACTCAATATTTTCTCTAATTAAAAATGCTTTTAGCTATCATGAAAATTGGCATAAAGCATGGAAAGATCCTCAACCTAAAAAAGAATATGATGTAGTAATTGTTGGCGGTGGTGGTCATGGCTTAGCTACTGCTTACTATTTAGCAAAAAAACACAATATAAAAAATATTGCTGTTGTCGAAAAAGGTTGGATTGGTGGAGGAAACACTGGAAGAAATACTACTATAATTAGATCAAATTATTTATGGGATGCAAGCGCAGGTCTTTATGATCATGCATTGAAAATTTGGGAGGGTTTATCACAGGAATTAAACTACAATATTATGTTTAGTCAAAGAGGTGTTATGAATCTTGCTCATAATTTACAAGATGTTCGAGATTTAAAAAGAAGAACTCACGCAAATAGATTAAATGGTATTGATGCGGTTTATCTTAGCACTGAAGAAGTTAAAAAATTTTGTCCAATTATAAATACTTCGCCGAACATTAGATATCCTGTCCTTGGTGGAACCCTACAAAAAAGAGCAGGTACAGCAAGACATGATGCTGTTGCTTGGGGTTATGCAAGAGGTGCAGATGAGATGGGTGTTGATATTATTCAAAACTGTGAAGTAAAAGGTATAAAAAGAAATATTGACAGTGTTGAAGGTATTGAAACTACAAAAGGATTTATAAAAACTAAAAAAATTGGAGTTGTAGCAGCTGGACATTCTACTGTGATCGCTAATATGGCAGGGTTAAAATTACCTTTAGAAAGCAAACCCTTACAAGCTTTAGTTTCGGAACCTGTAAAACCAATAATTGATACTGTTGTTATGTCTAATGCAGTTCATGCGTATATAAGCCAATCTGACAAAGGTGAACTTGTTATAGGTGCAGGAACAGATGATTATGTTTCTTATTCACAAAAAGGAAGTCACCAAATTATAGAAGGAACACTTAATGCAATATTGGAACTTTATCCAATTTTTAGTCGAATGAGAATGTTAAGACAATGGGGAGGAATTGTAGATATTTGCCCTGACGCAAGTCCTATTTTAAGTAAAACTTCAGTTAAAGGATTGTATTTTAATTGTGGTTGGGGTACAGGTGGATTTAAAGCTACACCAGGTTCTGGAGATTTATTTGCTCATACAATTGCAAATGATGAACCTCATAAACTTAATGCTGCTTTTAATTTAAATAGATTTATAAGTGGTGACCTTGTTGACGAACATGGTGCAGCTGCGGTTGCTCACTAATGTTTTTAATCAATTGTCCATACTGTGGTGAAAGAGATCAGCAAGAATTTAAAGCTGGTGGAGAAGCTCACATAGAAAGACCAAAACAACCTACAGAATTAAGTGATGATGAATGGGCAGAATATCTCTTCATGAGAAAAAATATTAAAGGTATTCAGTTTGAAAGATGGAATCATGCTCATGGATGTAGAAAATGGTTTAATATGGTTAGAGATACTTCAAATGATGAAATTAAATTAATTTATAAAATGGGTGAAAAACCACCTTCAGATTAATATGTCAGAAAATTTAAGAGTTAAATTTAGTGAATATATAGATGAAACAATTAGAGTTTCATTTAAGTTCAATGGTAAAACTTATCATGGATTTAAAGGAGATACCTTAGCTTCAGCTCTACTAGCTAACAATGTTCATTTAGTTGGAAGAAGCTTTAAATATCATAGACCAAGAGGAATTATGACAGCTGGCTCTGAAGAGCCAAATGCAATAGTTCAGGTTAACGATAATACAAACAGAACCGAACCCAACGTAAGAGCTACAGAAGTTGAAATTTATGAAGGTTTAGAAGCATCTAGTCAAAACTGCTGGCCAAGTGTTAATTTCGATATTGGTGGAATAAATAATTTAATCTCTACATTTATTCCAGCAGGTTTTTATTACAAAACTTTTATGTGGCCTAGCAACTTCTGGGAAAAGTATGAATACTTTATAAGACACACAGCAGGTTTAGGAAAATCTCCAACAAAAAAAGATCCTGACATTTATGATCATAAAAACATTCATTGTGATGTATTGGTTGTTGGTGCAGGTATATCTGGAATCTTAGCTGCAAAAAACGCTGCAAAAAATAATTTTAAAACTTTATTAGTTGATGAAAAAAATGAGCTAGGTGGAGCTACTATTTATCAAAATAGAGAGTTTAATAAAATTGATAACGAAAGTTCATCTGATTGGTTAAAAAAAGAAATAAATGAACTTAAAAATATTAAGAACTTAGAAATAAAAACAAGAACAAGTATTGCAGCTTTTCATGGATACAACTATTTATTAGGAAGAGAAAATTTAACAGATCACTTAGAAAAAAAAGAAAAACATAATCAAATTAGACAAAGACTTTTAAAAATTAGAGCCAAAAAAGTAATTCTGGCAACTGGTGCATTAGAAAGACCACTTGTTTTTAATAACAATGATAGACCAGGAATCATGCTTTCATCAGCAGTAAAAAAATATGCTGATTTTTTTGGAGTAAAATGTGGAAAACAAAATGTTTTCTTTACAAACAATGATAGTGCCTACGAAAGTGCATTATGTTTATATAATAAAGGTATTAAAGTTAATGCTATCATAGATATTAGAGATAATTCAAATTCAAAAATAGTTAAAGCTGTCGAAAAAGCTGGTATCAAAATTCACTGGTCTCATACAGTTGTAGATACCAGGGGCTATAAAAGACTTAATAGTGTATCGATAATGAAACTATCAAATGATGGTATGATAGTAACTGGTAATAAAATTAATATATCATGTGATTGCTTGGGTATAGCTGGAGGATGGACTCCTGCTGTTCATTTATTTACTCAATCAGGTGGTAAATTAAAATTTGATGAAGAAAACAAAGTATTTTTACCAAATAAATATCCTTCAGATCAAATAAGCGTTGGTTCTTGTAGAGGTGACTTTAAGCTTAAAGAAATAATTAATAATCTTTCAATAAATTTAAAAGAATTCTTAAAAATTGAACAAGTTGATTTTGATAAAATAAATGTTGAAAGTGAGAAGGAAAATTCAAAAATAAATATATGGTTACTTCCATCTGATAAAGCTATTGGGAAAACAAAACCATTTGTCGATTATCAAAATGATGCTACTGCAAAAGATATAAAATTAGCTTTAAGAGAAGGATTTAAATCTATTGAACATGTAAAAAGATATACAACTACAGGAATGGGCACTGACCAAGGTAAACTTGGTAACATGCATGCACTTGGGATTATTGCAGATACAACTGGTGTTAAAATGGGAGAACTTGGTACTACAACTTTTAGGCCTCCCTATACTCCCTTAACTTTTGGAACAATAGTTGGACGAAATGTTGGAGAATTTTTTGATATATTTAGAAGAACACCAATGAATGATTGGCACATTCAAAGTAAAGCGGAATTTGAAAATGTTGGTCAATGGAAGAGAGGTTGGTACTACCCTGCTAATGGTGAAACAATGCATCAAGCAGTCCAAAGAGAAAGTAAAGCTGCAAGAGAAAGCGCTGGAATATTAGATGCTTCTACACTTGGTAAAATAGATATTCAAGGTAGTGATGCATCAGAATTTTTAAATAGAGTTTACACAAATGCTTGGTCAAAACTTGCTATAGGAAAATGTAGATATGGTTTAATGCTTAATGAAGATGGAATGGTTTATGATGATGGAGTCACTACAAGATTAGGAGAAAATCATTATATTATGACAACTACCACTGGTGGTGCTGCTAATGTTCTAGGTAAACTTGAAGATTATTTGCAAACAGAATGGCCAGAACTTGATGTATACCTAACTTCAGTTACTGACCATTATGCTACAGCTAGTATTTGTGGCCCAAATAGTAAAAAAATATTAAACAAAATAATTCCAAATCTAAATCTTTCAGATGAAAATTTTCCACACATGTCTTTTAAAGAAGCTCAGATAGATAAAATCAAATGTAGAGTTATGAGAATTAGTTTTACTGGAGAACATAGTTATGAAATTAATGTTCAAGCAAGTTACGGTAAGTCACTTTGGGATAAATGTATGGAAGCTGGTAAAGAATTTAACATTACTCCTTATGGAACAGAGACTATGCACTTATTAAGGGCAGAAAAAGGTTTTATTATTGTTGGTCAAGATACTGATGGAACAATGACACCTATTGATCTTCAAATGGATTGGATAGTTAGCAAAAAAAAATATGATTTCATTGGAAAGAGATCTCTATATAGATCAGATACAATTAGAGAGGATCGTAAACAATTAGTTGGTTTATTGACTGATGATCCAAATATAGTTTTAGACGAAGGAGCACAAATTGTATCTGAATTAAATCAAAATCCTGTTCAAATGCTTGGTCATGTAACTTCAAGTTACTTTAGTCCAAACTTAAACAAATCTATTGCTTTGGCTGTTGTTAGAGGTGGAAAAAATATGATGGGTAAAAAATTATTTATTCCAATGGAAAATAAAACAATTAACGTAACTGTTGCTAATCCAGTTTTTTTTGATGAAGATAATGCGAGGTTAAATGCTTAATTATAACAGTATAATTAATGAAGAAATTAATCATAACGGACTATCTATTAGAGAAATTTCACCAATTATGAAACTGAACTTAAGAGGAAAGAAAAGAGAATTTTTTACGACAGTAGGTAAAGATTTAAACATGATACTTCCAACAAAAGCCAATACATCTGCTGCAAACGATAAACTTATTTCTATTTGGCTAAGTCCAGATGAATGGATGATTATTTCAAATGAAAAAGTTCAAAAAGATACCAATAAATATGAATTACAAGAATTATTATATAATAATATTTCTAAAACTAATCTAGGAGCTGTTACTGATATAAGTGATCAATTTGTGCAGTTAGAATTAGAGGGAAAAAATATATTTGAGTTATTTGCTTCTGGAAGTCCTTTTAATTTTAATGAATTTAAAGAAAAAAAAGGTACAACAACACAAACACTGTTAAATCACATAGATGTTATAATTTATCATAAAGATCAGGATTTGGTAAATTTATTTGTTAGAAGGTCTTTTTCTGAACATTTATGGTCTTGGATAAATGATAGTGCGTCAAGGTTATAAAGTTATTTTAAATATAAATTATATATAAGATTCTCTTATAAAAAAAATGAGTTATATTAAGTCATGAAAAAATTAATATATTTTATACTAATTTTGCTGCTACCTTTTTCAGTTTATGCTGATTCACAATTAAACAAAATTTTATCAAGCGGAGAACTAAAAGTTGGAACTACTGGTGATTGGGATCCAATGACAATGAAAGATCCTGCTACTAATAAATATAAAGGTTTTGATATTGATGTAATGAATGAACTTGCAAAAGATATGGGCGTTAAAATTACTTTTGTCCCAACTGAATGGAAAACAATTGTTTCAGGTATTACTTCAAATAGATATCATCTATCAACTAGTGTTACTAAAACTGCGAAAAGAGCACTAGTAGCTGGATTTACAAATTCATACTATAAGTATGGAACTGTTCCATTGGTTTTAAAAAAAAATTTAAATAAATTTTCCACATGGGAATCTTTAAACGATAACAATGTTACAATAGCAACAACTCTTGGAACTTCACAAGAAGCAAAAGCTAAAGAATTTTTCCCTAAATCAAAATTACAATCAGTTGAAGCTCCTGCTAGAGATTTTCAAGAAGTATTAGCAGGTCGTGCAGATGGACATATTACTAGTTCAACTGAAGCTAACAAGCTAGTTATAAAATATCCTCAATTAGCTATAGTTCCTGATGGAGGAAAAAACCCAGCAGTACTTGCTATGATGGTTGATCAAAGTGATCAGGTTTGGCTAAATTATGTAAATCAATGGATAGAAATAAAAAAAGCTTCAGGATTCTTTGATGATCTATTGAATAAATATAATCTAAAAAGCTTATAATAAATTAGATATTTAATATTAAATCTTTATATATTTAGAAGTGAGAAATTTATTTCTTTTACTTCTGTTTCTATTCTTGACTGCTTGTTCAGGTCAAGAATTAGGATGGTATATCCTCTCGCCAAATAATGTTAATGGATTAACTAATGTAAAATTTTTATTAAGTGGTTTAACAACAACAATTTATATATCAGTTATATCAATATTTATTTCAATGATTATTGGAGTGATTGTAGCTGTACCATCTCTATCAAATAATAAATTTTTAACTTATTTTAATATTGGTTATGTTGAAATTGTTAGAGCTATACCTTTATTAGTATTAATTCTTTGGGTTTATTATGGTTTACCTATTATGACTGGATTAAGCTTTAGTGCTTTTACCTCAGGAATAATAGCTTTATCAATAAGTGAAAGTGCTTTTCAGGCAGAAATTTTCAGAGCAGGTATAAATTCTATTAAAAAAGCACAATGGGAGGCGGGTAGTTCGCTAGGTTTAAATTTTTTTAAAAGATTAAGATTGGTAATTATGCCTCAAGCAATAAAAAATATTCTTCCAGCATTAGGGAATCAATTTGTATATGTTTTAAAAATGTCTTCATTAGTATCAATAATTGGAATTGGTGATCTAACAAGAAAAGCAAATGAATTGGTTGTTACAACCTATAGACCTTTAGAAATTTATACATTTTTAATTTTAGAATATCTAGTTTTAATTTTAATTGTTTCTTATTTTGTAAGAAAACTAGAAAAAAGATTAAAAGAAAAATAAATTTTTACTTTATATAATTGAGCCAATTTCTAACTTCACAAGTACGATCGTTAAAATTTAACAATTCACTTTTAGATTCTATGTAAGAAATATGATTTTCATAATCTTCTTCATTAATAAAATTTTTATTTTTAAATAATCTTTCTTTTCGACCAGCAATAAGGTTTATCATTTGCCAATATTCATAGTCTGGATGATATTGAAGACCAATGATTTCAGAATTATTTGCCCTAAAGCTAACACCCATAACTTTGTTAATTTTACTACTTGATAAAAGAATAGAATTTTTTGGTAAATCACTTACTTCGTCAAAATTAAAAGCAGGTGTGGTAAAATTATTTTTTTTATCTTTATATATAAAATGATCTACACCATCAGTATTAATTGTAATATTTGAAGCAATACCAATATTAGCACCATTTTTTCCAGGGTTAACTTTTCCTCCAGCTGCTGTGGAACAAACTTGTAATCCCCAACAAATTGCTAAAATCTTTTTATTTTGTGAAAAACAATTTGAAGCAAAAGTAATATGCTTCTTAATTTCATCAGTCATATCATTTATTCTCATTGCTCCTCCCGTGAAAACAATACCATTATAGTTGTTTATATTTTTTAAAGCATGAGTGGTCTCATCTTCATGACCTGGATTTACTATTTCAATATTTGATGATGGCTGTATTTTTAAAATTAAATTTTTTAAGTTATCTGAAGCAGAAGCTCCAGCTGCTTTAATAAAAAACTCTGAATCTTTTCTAATATTTCCTTCAACAATTAAAATATTTAAGGTACTCATTTAAACAATTTACCAGACATACTATGTTGATACATTGTTTTCATATCAGTTTCTGTTAGTTTTTTTGGGTTGCCGCCAGTTGAAGGATCGGCTAAAGCCATTTTTGACAATCTATCAAGATCAAAATCTTTTTCATCAATCACTTCTGACAACTTATGTGGCATATTTAATTTTTTTCTTAAATCTAAAATCCAGTTAACAAAACCATCAAAAGATCGATCTTTAAGTTTTAAATAGTCACAAATTTTAATTATTTTATCCTCAATTACATCTTTGTTAAAAGTTAATACATAAGGCATGAATATGGCATTAGATAAACCATGATGAATATTATTTAGAGCATTAACAGGATGGCTTAACGAATGAATTGCACCTAATCCTTTTTGAAAAGCCGTTGATCCCATACTAGCCGCCGTTAACATATTTTGTCGTGCTTCAATATTAGATCCATTGTTAACAGCTTCCAATAACCATATACTAATCAATCTCATACCCTCTAACGCGATTCCGTCAGCCATTGGATGATATCCTGGTGCACAATATGCTTCTAAATTATGTGCTAAAGCATCCATACCTGTTGCAGCTGTGATTTTAGAGGGCAGACTAAGTGTTAATACTGGATCTAATATAACTATTGAAGGTAAAAATTTAGGATGAAAAATTATATTTTTTACACCTGTTTCTTCATTTAAAATTACAGATGCTCGACCAGTCTCAGAACCTGTTCCAGCTGTTGTTGGTACAGCTACTATTGGAGCAATTTTTTCAGAATTAGCTTTAGTCCAATTATCACCAACATCTTCAAAATCCCAGAGTGGCAATGTTTGAGCTGACATAAAAGCAATTGCTTTACCAACATCTAATCCACTTCCACCACCAAAAGCTATTACACCGTTACAATTATATTGTTTAAAGCATTCAACTCCTTCATTAACATTTGTTCCTGTTGGATTTCCAATGACGTTTGAATATAATTGAACTGATATATTATTTTTATCTAATATTTTTAGAGTATTTTTTACTATATCGGTTTCAGCCAAACCTTTATCAGTTACTAATAATGGTTTTGTAATACCTAAATTTTTACAAGCTTCAGAGATATCATTAATTCTATTTTCTCCAACCCACATAGTTGTTGGATAGTTCCAGTTGTATTTTTGCATAATGTTCTAAAATGTATAATTCATATAGAAAATTCAATCAAACTCTAATTCTTTCTTCTATAATCCCATGGATATTCAAATTTCATTGACCACATACCAATTTTTTTCATTCTTGCCTGATCTTCATCTTTAATAAATTTTTTAGAATATTTTCTATAAGCAAAAGCATAGCCACTTTGAACTAGGTACCTAGATAGACTCTCATTATTAACAAAACATTCTGCCAGGGTTCTTTTGTATTGGTCCTTACCTTCACTTATACAATTTACCTTGTTGTTACCTATTTTTTCAGTAAGTATTTTTTTTGCTTTAATACCACATGAGTTTTCAATTCCATTTTTTATACAAGTTTGTTTTAATTCAGGAGTATCAATTCCACTAAATCTAATTTTCTCACCATTTATTTTTATAGTATCACCATCTGTTACCTTAATTTCTTGAGACTTAATATCGGTGTAAGTGAAAAAAAAAACTAGTACAGAAATACTAATAACTAAAATGGCTTTTTTTTTGTTTAAATACATTGTTTAAAAAATATCCAATGAAGACAATTAGAGCAATACCCATAACCCAATTAGTTGCCATTATAGTATAAAAAATATCAGTATAATCTCCATCTCTAATATTAATCACGTACCATAGAGACAAAAATGGAAATGCTGTTAAACGGAGAATGCTTAAATATAGACTATAAATTGGTTTTTTAAGAGCTTGAAATACTGCTGTTGTAATAAAGAATACTGGATAAATAGGACCAATCATAGCGGCAACCTTCAAATAGATAGCTCCATGAACTATTGCTTCTGTATTATCTGTAAATTGAGATACAAAAAACTCTGCACCAAAAAATAATATTATTCCTGCTCCAATCATAAAAGAAGAACCAAATAAAAGAGCCTTCGTATACAATTCTCTTATACGATTAAATTTCTTAGCACCAAAATTCTGACCACCTATTGAAAGTACGGCGGTATTTAAACCAATTACTGGTAATAAGAAAACTTGCTCAACTCTTAAAGCAGCTCCATAACCTGCTGTTGCTAAATCTCCAAATTGTCCAATAAAATATAAAATATTAAATATACCAACTCCTATGAACAGCATGCTAAACATTATTGGAAGTGCTTGAGAAAATAATTCTCTCAACATATCTAATTTAGGAATAAAACACTGTATGTATAAGTATTTTCGTAATTTACATGAGTTAATTTTATAAGCTAAATAAAATGTACCTATAGATTGAGAAATTACAGTTGCAATAGCTAAGCCACCAATACCGAAAGCTGGGACAAATCCATAGCCCCAAATAAATAATGGATTTAAAAATATATTTAAGAAAAAGCTAAAAATTAATACGTTTCTATAACTTTTTGTATCACCTTGTGCGTTTAAGGCGCCGTTTAAAGAAATTTGTATCATTACGATAAAAGTACCGTAAAAAATGATATCCAAATATTCTCTTGTTAAAACTATACTAGTAGCATCAGATCCCATTACTCCTAAAAGAAAATTAGAAACATTTAAACCAAATAGTGTGACTATGATTGATGTTAAAATTGCAAAAACTACTGACTGTGCAATAAATAGTGAGGCCTTATTAATTTTTTTCTCACCTAATAAATTACCAATACATGCGTTTGTTGCGGCACCAATACCGACACCAACAGCTATGATTACAAAATATATCGGAAATGATTTGGCTAATGCTCCTATAGCTTCAGCTGAAATTCTACCTGCAAACCAAGTATCAACTAAATTATAAAAAGTTTGAAATAACGAGCCTACACTTGCAGGAATTGTTACTTTTCTTAATAGATCCCAAATAGGATCTTTTGTTAAATTTATTTGTTTAGACAATATATTTTCTATTTAAATTCTTTTTGGAATATATGCTTTGATCCACTCTTTTTAGCAAGATTTATTTGTTTCTGTCTCATTCTAAATCTAGTCTTTTGTGCATCAGTTAATTTATCGTGACAATTTGGACAAGAAACACCCTCCTCATATTTTTTAGACTTTTTATCTTTTATAGAAATTGGCTTTCTACACCCACTACACATAAAGAAACTTCCAACTTTTAAGCCGTGTTTAAGACTGATTCTGTTATCAAAAACAAAGCATTCCCCTTTCCACAAGCTATCTTTCTCTTTTGTTTTTTTTAAATAATTTAAAATACCTCCATTTAGTTGATAGATATTTTTAAATCCTTTTTTTTTTAAATAAACCGAAGTCTTTTCACATCTAATGCCACCAGTACAAAACATGGCTACTGGCTTATTTTTTTTTAATTTATTTAAATATTTTGGAAAATCTCTAAAATTATTAACATCTGGGTTAACTGATTTTTTAAAAGTACCAACGTCATACTCAAATGGTTTTCGAGTATCTATTATATATGTATCTTTTTTTTTTATTAACTCATTCCACTCTTTAGGATCTAAATGAGTTTTCATTTCTCTATCTTTAATATTTAAAGTTAAATTCATTGGAACTACTTCCTTTTTAATTTTTACTTTAGCTCTATGAAATGGTTGAAATTTAGACTTGGAATTATTGCTATTATCAAAATTCTTAAATGAAAATAGAAATTTCATCTTATTTATTGTTTTTCTAATATCTTTAAGTTGACCAGAAATAGTTCCATTCATTCCTTCTTTTGCTAGAATGATAGTTCCTCTTATATTGTTTTTTATTAGAAAATTTTGCATAAAATCTTTATTTTTCTTTAAAGATTTAATTTTGATAAATTTATAAAACCCTAAAACTTCGAACATTATAAAATTCTACAAACGGTCATTCCATCACCTAAAGGAACAATAATTTGCTCTACTCTGCTATCATTAGCAACATGAGTATTAAATTCTCTAATATTAATAGTATATTTATCTACATTTAACTCGTCAGCAACTTCTCCATGCCACAAAACATTGTCAACAATAATTAACCCACCTTTATTCATAAGCTTTATTGATTTTTCGTAATATTCTTTATAATTCATTTTATCTGCATCAATAAAAACCATATCAAATTTATTGTTTTGTATTTCTTCTAAACTTTGAAGTGCGGGTTTTATTAATGTTTTAATTTTATGATCTTGATTAGCTTTTTTAAAAAAATTTAAGGCCACTTTATTAGTATCTTCATCTTTATCTAATGCTATTAATTTTCCATCTTTCGGTAATGCTAGTGCAATTGAAAGAGCACTTAATCCAGTAAAAGTTCCAATCTCAAGAACATTTTTAATATTAGAAGTCTTAATAATTAAATGTAAAAAATGACACTGAGAGATAGATAATTGCATTCTCTTAATTTCACCCAATGTATTGTTATATTCGATTATCTCTTGCTGAATTGGATTTAACTTTAAGCTAAAATTATCTATATATTTTTGAAGTTTTTCAGTAATTTCTAAACTTTTACCCATTAAATTAGAGCTTCTTCTTTAATATCTCATTTATTAATTGAGGATTTGCTTTACCGCCTGATGCTTTCATTGCTTGACCAACAAAAAAACCGAATAACTTTTCTTTCCCTTGTTTATATTCAATAGCTTTTTCTCTATTATCGTTGATAATTTTATCAATTAAAGCTTCTAATGCTTTAGGGTCACTCTCTTGTTTTAAACCTTTTTCTTCAACTATTTTTTGAGGATCTCGATCTCCATCTATCATTAATTCAAATATTGTTTTAGCAATTTTTCCTGAAATTGTTCCGTTCTTAATTAAATTTACTAATTTAGCTAAATTTTCAGCGCTTATTGGACTTTCAGCTATTTCTAAGTTTTTATTATTTAAAACAGCAAATAATTCACCTGTTATCCAATTAACGGCTAACTTGATGTCTTGATTTTTACCCATCTTTGAAATTACTTCTTCAAAATATTTTGATATTTCAATATCTGATACTAATATAGTTGCCTCATAAGCAGATAATTTAAATTCTTCAATAAATCTTTTTTTCTTATCGTCAGGCAATTCAGGAATAGTTGATTTCAATTCATTAATAAATTCATCACTAACTTCTAATGGTAATAAATCAGGATCAGGAAAATATCTATAATCGTGAGCATCTTCCTTTGATCTCATGGATCTTGTTTCATTTTTTCTGATATCAAATAATCTTGTTTCTTGATCAATTATTTTACCATCTTCAATTAAATCAACTTGTCTATTAGCTTCATAATCAATAGCCATCTGCATAAATTTAATAGAATTTACATTTTTAATCTCACAACGCGTTCCAAGTTCTTTTGAGTCTTTTAATCTTACTGAAACATTTACATCTGCTCTTAAAGAACCTTCTTGCATATTACCATCACAAGTACCTAGGTATCTCATAATTGATCTTAATTTTTTAATATAAGTACTTACTTCTTCAAGAGTTCTTAAATCTGGTTTGCTAACAATTTCCATTAGAGCTACTCCTGATCTATTTAAGTCAACAAGGGTATTTTGAGGATCCATATCATGAATACTTTTTCCAGCATCTTGTTCTAAATGAAGTCTTTCAATACCAATTTCTTTTTGACCATCAGGCATATCAAGAATAACAGTACCTTCACCTACAATAGGATATTTAAATTGTGAAATTTGATAGCCTTGTGGCAAATCTGCATAAAAGTAGTTTTTTCTGTCAAATACTGATCTCTTATTTATTTTTGCCCTTAAACCTATCCCAGTTTTTATTGCTTGTTTTACACAAAACTCATTGATTACAGGCAACATACCTGGAAAAGCTGCGTCTACTAAACTTACTTGTGTATTAGGTTCTGCTCCAAATTTCGTTGAAGAAGATGAAAATAATTTTGAATTTGAAGTAACTTGAGCGTGAACTTCTAATCCAATAACAACTTCATAAATATTATTAGTTCTTTCAATTAAATATTCAGATTTATTTTTGGACATTATTTAATCCACCAATCTGTAATATTATTTTTAAAATTTATTTTATCTTCCATAGCATAAGCTATATTTAATATTTCCTGTTCTTTAAAAGCTTTTCCAATGATCTGTAGTCCAAGAGGATAACCTGAAGCATCATGACCGGCCGGTATTGATATAGCTGGTAATCCAGCTAAGTTTACAGGAACTGTAAATATGTCATTTAAATACATGGAAACTGGATCATCTTTTTTCTCTCCTATTTTAAAAGCTGAGCTTGGTGTAGACGGTGTAAGAATAGCATCTACTTTTTTATAGGCCTCATCAAAGTCATTTTTAATTAATTTTCTAACTTTTTGAGCCTTTAAATAATAAGCATCATAATATCCTGAAGACAAAACATATGTACCAATCATTATTCTTCTTTGAACTTCAGCTCCAAAACCTTCAGATCTTGTTTTTTCATACATATCAATTAAATTTTCACCCTTGGCTCTAAAGCCATACTTTACACCATCATATCTTGCTAAATTTGATGATGCTTCCGCTGGAGCTACTATGTAGTATGTAGGCAAAGCGTAACTAGTATTAGGCAAGGAGATATCAATTATTTCAGCACCACAGTCTTTTACATATTGAATTCCTTTTTGCCATAATTCTTCAATTTCTTTAGGCATTCCATCTACTCTATACTCTTTAGGTATACCTATTTTTTTTCCTTTAATGTCTTTAGTTAATTCTTTGCTAAATTCGTTTCTTTTAAAATCAATGGATGTTGAATCTTTTTTATCATAAGTGCTGATAACTTCTTGAAGTAAAGCACAATCTTTTACATTTTGAGCCATAGGTCCTGCTTGATCTAATGAAGATGCAAAAGCAACAATTCCATATCTAGAACAACTACCATAAGTAGGTTTTAAACCTACTGTACCTGTAAATGAAGCCGGTTGTCTAATAGACCCTCCTGTATCAGTACCAATTGTAATTGGAGTAAGTTTGCCTGATAATGCAGCAGCTGAGCCTCCAGATGATCCTCCTGGAACCAATCCTTTATCAATTGGATTTTGAACATTTCCGTAAAAACTTGTTTCGTTAGATGATCCCATAGCAAATTCATCGCAGTTTAATTTACCAAGTAATATTGCTCCTTCATCCCAAATATTTTGTGTAACAGTAGATTCGTATGTTGGAATAAAGTTTTCTAAAATTTTACTTCCTGCAGTAGTTCTAACATTTTGAGTACAAAAAAGATCTTTGACTGCTATAGGTATTCCTGGCAATTTTAAATTTAAATTAGGATTTTGATCAAATTTTTTAGCTTTATCAATTGCATTAGAAAAATCTTCTGAAATATAAGTGTTTAATTCTTTTGATTTTTCTGAACGTTCAATAAATGCTTTAGTTATTTCCTCGGAAGATAATTTTTTATCTTTAATATTTTGAGCTAATGAAGTTAATGATTGATTGGTTATTTCTGACATTATTCAACAACTTTAGGTACTACAAAAAAATCTTTGTTATCTTCGGGTGAATTTTTTATAATTTGTTCTCTTATATTTTTACTTTTGACTTCATCTGATCTAAATTTTAAACTAGTTTCGGCAACTGAAGTTAATGGTTCAACTTTGTCAGTATTTAATTGATTTAATTTTTCAATAAATTCAAATATTGAGCTCAAATCTTCTGCAAGTTTTTCAGCTTTTTGTTCATCTACAGAAATTCTTGATAATTTAGAGATATGCTTTATGGTTTTAAGATCAATGCTCATATGGTATTTAAATACATCGCAAACTATCACTTAAGTTAAAAATATACAATATGATCACTATTGAGAATTTAAAAAAAAAGCAGTCGAAAACATGTAGATTAATTGGTTTAGATCTTGGTTCAAAAAGAATTGGAGTGTCAATTTGCGATGAGAAACAATCTATAGCTACACCCTTTAAAACAATAAATAAGACCAATACAAAAGAATTAATTGTTAAATTAAAAGAACTTATTGGTGAATATGATATTAAAGGAATTATAATAGGAAATCCTATTAATATGGATGGTTCTTTAGGTAGTTCAGCTCAATCGGTAAATGATGTATCTAATAATATAGATAAGGCTATTGATGTGGATGTTTGTCTTTGGGATGAGAGACTTTCAACAGTTGGTGCTTTTAATTTATCAAGTCAACTAGATGTGAATGTGAGCAAAAGAGAAAAAAATATAGATCAAAATGCTGCTGCCTTCATACTTCAAGGTGCTATAGATTATTTGAACAATTAATACTTGCCTTATCGGCACTTTATAGCTATAGAGTTAATTTTAATGGCAATTAAATCAGATAAAGCTATTAAAATTTCTCAAAAACATTTGTTAGGTATCCAAGATTTATCAATTAACGATGTTAATTACATTTTAAATGAGTCCCAAAAATTTATAAAACTTAATCAAAGTAAGAACAAAAGACTAAATGTTCTAACTGGAAAAACACAAATTAATCTCTTTTTTGAACCATCTACTAGAACTCAAAGCTCATTTGAGCTTGCAGGAAAAAGATTAGGTGCTGATGTAATGTCTATAAATATGAGCAACTCTGCAATTAAAAAAGGCGAAACATTAATAGATACTGCTATGACTTTAAACGCAATGCACCCAGATATAATTGTTATAAGACATCAAGACTCTGGTGCTTGTAATCTATTATCTCAAAAAGTTAATTGTGCTGTATTAAATGCTGGTGATGGAAGAAGAGAACATCCTACTCAAGCACTATTAGATGCCTTAACAATTATAAATAGAAAAAAAAAAATTGAAGGTTTAAAAATTGCAATTTGCGGTGACATTCTTCATTCAAGAGTAGCTAGATCAAATATTTACTTATTAACTATGCTAGGTGCTGATGTAAATATTGTTGCTCCAACAAATTTAATGCCTAAAGAAATTGAAAAAT
Source organism: uncultured Pelagibacteraceae bacterium (assembly GCA_902591185.1). GTDB lineage: Bacteria > Pseudomonadota > Alphaproteobacteria > Pelagibacterales > Pelagibacteraceae > Pelagibacter. The sequence goes on along the minus strand of CACIZU010000005.1, from coordinate 38,540 downwards.
TTGGAGTAAATACTTTTACCGATATGAAAAAAGCACTTAAAGATTGTGATATAGTTATGATGTTAAGACTTCAAAATGAAAGAATGACAAGCTCATTTCTTTCATCAAATAGAGAGTATTATGAATATTATGGATTAACACCTGACAAACTTGATCATGCAAAACCAGACGCAATTATAATGCATCCGGGACCTATGAACAGAGGTATTGAAATTGATACTAGATTAGCTGACGATATTAATAAGAGTGTAATTAAAGAACAAGTCGAATTAGGAGTAGCTGTTAGAATGGCTTGTTTAAAAATATTTTGTGAATAGATGAAAAAACAATATTTTATAAACGCAAACATCATAGATCCGCACAACTCAATAAATGAAAATGGAGGTTTGATCGTAGATGAATATGGAAAAATTGAAGCAATAGGCAAAAAAGTAAATATTAATAACTTACCTACTAGAGAAAAACCAATTGATTTAAAAGATAAATATATATTTCCAGGACTAGTCGATATGAGGGTCTTTGTTGGTGAGCCTGGTTATGAATATAAAGAAAATTTTAGAACTTTAAGTAATGCTGCATTATCTGGAGGTGTAACTTCAGTAGTTACAATGCCAAATACAGATCCTGTAATAGATAATGTATCTATAGTAGATTTCTTGAAAAGAAGAGGTAGAGACAAATCTAAAATAAACATATTTCCTTGTGCTTCACTAACACAAAATATTGAAGGAACTAATATGACAGAATTTGGTTTATTAGCTAAAAAAGGGATAATTGGTTTTACAGACGGTGTTAAAACTATACAAAACACAAGTTTAATGTCTAAAATAATGAATTCAGCTAAAGATTTAGAGTGCTTAATAATGCAACATGCTGAAGATTATCATCTTTCTAAAAATGGAATGATAAATTCTGGGATAATAGCTACTAAACTTGGATTATCAGGGATACCAGACATAGCAGAAAGAATCATAATTGAAAGAGATTTAGCTCTACTTGAAAAAAATAAATGCAGATACCACATATCCCAACTCTCTTCAGCTAAATCTGTTGATGTGATAAAAGAAAGAAAGAATGATGTTAAATTTACAAGTGGTGTATCAATAAATAATCTTTCCTTAAATGAAAATGATATAGGAGATTTCAAAACATTCTTGAAATTATCTCCTCCTCTAAGAAAGGAAGAAGATAGACAAGCATTAGTTCAAGGATTAAAAGATAAAACTATTGATGTGATCGTTTCTGATCATAAACCTGAAGATGAAGAATCTAAAAGATTAACTTTTTCTCAAGCAGCAACAGGAGCTTCTGGTATAGAAACTTTATTATCACTAAGTCTAGAATTATATCATAATGGTTCAATTAAACTTGAAACAATAATTCAAGCTTTAACATCTAATCCTTCAAAAATTCTACGTATTAATAAAGGAAACCTTTCAATAGGTAATGATGCTGATTTTTGTATAGTAGATTTAAATAAACCTTGGATTGTAAAAAAAGAAAATCTAATTTCAAAATCAAAAAACACTTCAATTGAGGATAAAAAACTTCAAGGTAAAGTTACTAATACCTTTGTAAAAGGTAAAGAATTATTTAAAATATAATAATGGAATATTTGATAGTAGGTATTGCCTCATATCTTATGGGTTCAATCCCATTTGGTTTCATTTTAATAAAACTTTTTTTAAAAAAAGATATTAGAGAAATAGGTTCTGGAAATATAGGTGCCACAAATGCTTTAAGAACAGGGAATAAATTAATTGGTTATACAACATTAACATTGGATATAGTCAAAGCCATAATTCCAGTGATCTACGTTAAAATTAATTTTCCTGAACTTATATATATAGCTTCATTATGTGCTTTTTTGGGACATGTTTTTCCTGTTTGGCTTAAATTCAAAGGAGGTAAAGGAGTTGCTACTTATGTTGGAATTTTATTTTCCATAAATATTTTACTAGGAATTGTTTTTGTGACTAGTTGGGGAATAGTATTTTTAATATTCAGATACTCATCACTGTCATCAATAATTGGATCCCTATCAATTCCATTTTACCTTATCATTATAGGTCAAACAAATAGTGTTATTTTTTTTGGAATAATGTTTATTTTAATTTTCTTCACACACAGAGAAAATATTAAACGACTGAAAAATAAAGAGGAAAGTAAGACAAAAATTTATTAATTTGACTATCAGATTCTTTTTAGTAGTTTGTTAAACTATGAATCTGGTCATAGTTGAAAGCCCGGCAAAAGCCAAAACAATAAATAAATATTTAGGTGATAATTACACTGTTTTAGCAAGTTATGGCCATATTAGAGACTTACCATCAAAAAATGGCTCTGTAGATCCAGAACATAATTTTAAAATGGAATGGGAGGTTGATAGTTTTTCAAAAAAATATTTAAAAGAAATTACTGATGCGGCTAAGAATTCTTCTAAAATTATTCTAGCAACTGACCCAGATCGAGAAGGTGAAGCTATAGCTTGGCATGTAAAAGAATATTTAAATGAAAAAAAACTTTTAAAAGATAAAGAAGTTGAAAGAGTTGTTTTTAATGAAATAACGAAAAAAGCAGTAAAATATGGAATTGATAACCCAAGACAAATTGAACCTCTATTAGTTGATGCTTATATGGCGAGAAGAGCTCTTGATTATTTAGTTGGATTTAACATCTCTCCTATTCTATGGACAAAATTACCTGGATCAAAATCAGCTGGAAGAGTTCAGTCTGTAGCTTTAAAACTTATTACTGAACGAGAACATGAAATAGAATCTTTTAATCCAGAAGAATTTTGGACCTTAAGTATTAATTTTAAAGATGATAAAGAAAATTTAATTACAGCAAGTATTTCACAGCTAAATGGAAAAAAGATAGAAAGATTTTCTTTTAAAAATAAAAGTGAAATAAATAAAGCTATTTCAAATATAAAAGATAAAATATTTAATATAAGTGATATTTCTTCAAAGATTGTAAGTCGATATCCATCTGGTCCATTTACAACTTCTACACTACAACAAGTAGCATCAGGTAGATTGGGGTTTGGTGCTTCTAGAACAATGCAAATTGCACAAAGATTGTATCAAGGTATTGATATTGATGGAGAAACAATAGGTTTAATAACTTACATGAGAACAGATGGTACAAATCTCTCTGCAGATGCAATTTCAGATTTTAGAGATTTTATAAAAAAAGAATATGGTAAAGAATATCTTCCTGAAAATCCTCAAAATTATTCTGGTAAAAAAGCTAAAAATGCTCAAGAGGCTCATGAGGCTATAAGACCAACTGATATAAGTAGATCTCCCGATTCTGTTAAAAAATATTTAAGTACAGATCAACAAAAACTCTATAATTTAATTTGGTGTAGAGCTCTCTCATCACAAATGGAACCAGCTAAATTTGACCGAAATACTATAACAATAACAACTAATGATAACGAGACGATATGTAAGTCTAGTGGTTCAATATTAAAATTTGATGGATTTTTAAAAATTTTTCCAAGCTCAAGTAAAGACGAAGATGAAACTGTCTTACCTGAAATGGCTAAAGGACCAATTAATATTGAATCACTTATGGATGAACAACATTTTACACAACCTCCGGCGAGATATTCTGAAGCCAGTCTTGTAAAAAAATTAGAAGAACTTGGAATAGGACGTCCTTCAACATACGCAAGTATAATTTCCACTATAGCTAATAGAGGATATGCTGAAATATTAAATAAAAGATTTTTTCCAACAGATCGTGGAAAATTAATTTCTGCATTTCTAGAAGAATTGTTCTCAAAATATGTTGATTATAACTTTACAGCTAGTTTAGAAAATCAGTTAGATGAAATTACCACAGGGAAAGAAAGTTGGATAAAAGTTTTAGAAATGTTTTGGAAAGATTTTAATAACAATGTTTCTGAAGTAAGGAAAAAGAGAACTAGAGAAGTTTTAGATATATTAAATGATAGTCTTGGAACACTAATTTTTGATAAAGACTTAAATGGAAAAGTTATAAGAAAATGTCAATTATGTGAAACTGGTTCTTTAAGCTTGAAAAACAGTTTTAGAGGTGGTGCATTTATAGGATGTTCTAATTATCCAGAATGTAAATTTACAAGACCGCTATCTAAAGAAAAAGCTGCTGCACAAGCTAAATTAGCTGAACCCAAATTTATAGGTAAACATGAAAATGGAAATGATATTTTTTTAAAAAATGGAAGATTTGGCCCCTACATCCAATATGAAAAAATATTAGAAGATGTTCCGGATAAAAAAGTTACCACTAAAAAAAAGAAATCTAAAAAACTTAAACTAAATGTTAATGAACTTTTAAAAAATGTATCCATACCTAAAGGTTTAGAATTAGATAGTATTGATTTGGAAAAAGCTCAATTTTTATGTTCGTTACCTAAATCCTTAGGTATAAATCCTGAAAACCAAAAAGAAATTTCCTTAAATACAGGAAGATTTGGGCCTTACCTAAAATGTGAAAATAAATCAGCAAGAATAGAAAATATTGAAGAAATTTTTTCGATAGGTTTAAATAGAGCAATAACTTTAATTGCTGAAGCAAAACCTGGAAGAATCTCTTCATCAATCATAAAAGATTTAGGTGAACACCCTGATGATAAAAAACCAATAAGAGTTATGAAAGGACAATATGGACCATATATCAAATACAAATCTTTAAATGCAACTATTCCTGAAGAAAAAGACCCAACGGAATTATCAATAGAAGAGGCCTTAATATTGATTGAGAAAAGAAAAGAATACGATAAAAATAAAAAAAAATAAAAAAAAATGAAAATAATCACATCTATTTTAATATTTTTTATAATATCATTTAAATCTGTCCAAGCAGAATCTAATAATTGTGAACAATATGAAAAATTATCTAAAGAATATGCGACATGCAATTCTAAATTAATCAAAAAAAAATCAAATGAATTTAAAAATAAAACTGTGAAAAAATCAAATGAGATTAAAGATAAAACAATAAAAAAAATTAAAAAGTTTAATCTTAAAAAGAAATTATCATTATTTAAAAATAGCAAATCTCATAAAGAATTTATGGACAAAATGAAAAATGAAAATTGAAGATAGGATTAAACAATTAAATATAAATCTACCTGATGCTAATGCTCCTGTTGGTTCTTATGTTGCAACTAAAATATCTGGTAATCTACTTTTTATCTCGGGACAAATTTCAATAAATGAAAATGGAGAATTAATAAAAGGAAAAGTTGGTAAAGATTTAACAACAGAAGATGCTTACAAAGCTGCTGAAAGATGTGGTTTGAGCATTGTAGCTCAAGCTAAAAAAGCATGTAACGAAGATCTTTCAAAGATAAAATCATGCGTAAAATTAACTGGATTTGTTAACTCGACTGAAGATTTTATAGACCAGCCAAAGGTTATCAATGGGGCTTCTGATTTAATTACATCTATTTTTGGAGATGCTGGAATGCATACAAGGGCTGCAGTTAGTACAAATAGTCTGCCTTTAGGCGTATCTGTTGAAGTTGATGCAATTTTTGAGTTAAATTAAATTATCTTCCAACACCAAAATAATTTATTTTCAAATTCTTCATTTTTGATGGTGAATAAATATTTCTCATATCAAATATCTTAAACTTAGTCTTTTTTATAAGTTTTTTAAAATTTAATAATTTAAAATCATTCCATTCTGTATGTAAGATAATAAGATCACTTTTCAAACATGCGGCTGAAATACTTTTGCAATATTTAACATTTTTTAAATTTTTAAATTCTTTTTTTTCACCAGATGGATCGTAATATCTAATATTAGAATTTTTCATATTAAGATATTTTATCATTGGTATGCTTGAGGCTTCACGCATATCATCAGTATTAGGCTTAAATGTAACTCCTAAAAAAGTTATAATTTTATTTTTTAATTTTCCTTCAAGAATCTTTTCTATTTTTTTTGTTAATAATAATTTTCTTTTATCATTTGAACTAACGACGCTTTTAACTATTGATAAATCAGTTTTAAATTGTTTAGCAGTATTAATTAAAGCTTTTGTGTCTTTTGGAAAACATGACCCTCCATAAGCTGGTCCTGCCCTTAAAAATCTTTCACCAATCCGCTGATCTGAGCCCATACCCATTGAAATATCTTTTATATCAACTCCAGCTTTTTCACATAAATTAGCTAATTCGTTGATGTAAGTTATTTTTGTAGCTAAAAATGCGTTGGAAGCGTATTTAATTAATTCAGCACCTCTTCTAGAAGTATTAAAATATCTATTATTTTTTTTTATTATCGGCATATATAGAGCCTTTAATATTTTATTAGCTTTTTTACTATCAGTACCAATTATAACCCTATCAGGATTAGAAAAGTCTCTAATAGCCTCACCTTCTCTCAAAAACTCAGGATTTGATACCACATCAACTATTTTCTTTTTTTTTAATTTAATTAAAATTTTTTCAATTTTATCACCTGTAGTTACAGGTACAGTAGATTTTGTAATAATTATTTTGTATTTTGATATAATATTTTTTAATTCATTTACTACTTTAAAAACATATTTTAAATCTGCAGAATTACTATTTTTTTTAGTTGGTGTGCCAACACAAATAAAAATAACATCTGAATTAGTAACAGCTTCATTTAATTCAGAAGTAAAAATTAATCTTTTTTGTTTATGATTTCTTTTTAAAATTTCCTCTAATCCTGGTTCGTAGATTGGGACGTTGCCACTGTTAAGAGAGTTAATTTTGTCTTTGTCTTTATCAACACAATAAACAATATTGCCTAAATCTGAAAAACATACACCACTAACTAAACCCACATAACCAGTTCCAATCATGCATAGTCTCATAATTTTCCAATCTCCTTAGATGAGTTGATATATCCATTTATTGTTCCACAATCCAAATACTTACCTAAAAAATTATGAGCTATAAATTTTTCATTATTCAATATTAAAGACTGAATAGCATCTGTTATATGTATTTCTCCACCTTTACTTGGTTTAGTTTTTTTAAGATTTTCAAAAATAGATTTTGGTAAAATATATCTTCCTATAACAGCTTTATTTGATGGTGCTTTTTTTGTCGTAGGTTTTTCAATAACATCTTTTATTAAATAATCTGTTTTGTTTAGTTTTTTACTGAGTTCAAAAATACCCCATCTCGATACAGTTTTTTTATTGACAGTCATGCTAGCCATAACTGACACTTTATATTTTTTATGAGTATTAATCATAGATTTAGAACAATTTTTTTTTATAATTAGATCATCTGGTAACAACATTAAAAAATATTTATCTTTTATAAATTTTTTTGTTTTCAAAACTGCATCACCAGTTCCTTTTGGCTTGTCCTGATAGACAAATTTTATCATTTTTCTAAATCTTAAAATTTTTTTGTATTCTTTAATAATTCTTGGATCTTTTTTCTTTTTTATCAAATCTTTGTAAAATTTATCGTTATAAAAATAATTTTTAATCATTATTTTTTTTTTTGAAATTATGAGGATTATTTCTTTTATGCCTGCATCAATACATTCTTGAATTATGTATTCAAGACCTGGTTTACCATTAATTGGTAAAAGCTCTTTGGCAAATACGCTTGATAAAGGTAGTAATCTAGTGCCAAGTCCAGCTAAAGGAATAATTGCTTGTTTAATCATTTAAATGTTTTACTTATTAAATATTTTAATACAAATGAAAATTTTATTAAACAATCAGACATTAAATAGAAAATTAAGGCACTTTGATGATATTGGCTTTGTGCCTACTATGGGTGGAATTCATGAAGGTCATATTTCGCTTATTAAAAGATCCAATAAAATTTGTAAAAAAACAATAGTCAGTATTTTTGTTAATCCCAAACAATTCAATAATAAAAAAGATTTTAAAACTTACCCATCTAATATTAAAAAAGATTTGTCTATATTAAATAAAATTAAAAAAATTGACTGTATTTATATTCCTAAATTTAAACATATATATAGTTCAAAAAAAAAATCAAAAATAAGAATTTCTAAAAAAGACAAAATCTTGTGTGCAAAATCTAGAAAAGGTCATTTTGAAGGTGTTCTGGATGTTATGGATAGATTAACAAATTTAATTAAACCAAAAAAAATTTTTATGGGTAAAAAAGATTTTCAACAGCTATTTTTGGTCAAAGGTTTTATTGAGAAAAAATATAAAACAAAAGTTATTGGATGTAAAACTATTAGAGATAAAAACAAAATAGCCTTATCGTCTAGAAACTATTTGCTAAATAAAGATAATTTAAATATTGCTGGAAAAATATCAAAAAATTTATTTCAGCTCAAAATAAAAATAAGAAATAAAAAAAAAATAAGTCAATTTTTACTTGAGGAAAAAAAAAGATTACAAAAAACTTTTAATATCAAAATTGACTACATGGAACTTAGAAATACAAAAAACCTTAAAATTTCTAATAATTCTATTGGATCAAAGATTTTTATATCTTATTATCTAAATAATATAAGATTAATTGATAATTTTTAAACTTATAAAAAATAAGCTCCAACACCTAAAAAGGAAACAAATCCAATTACATCTGTAATCGTTGTCACAAATACACTTGAAGCAATTGCTGGATCAATATTCATTTTCTTTAAGGTAACTGGAACCAAAATGCCAAAAAGTCCTGCAATAATCATTGTTAGAATCATTGATATAGAAATTATTATTGATAAAATATTATCTTCAAACCAAATCTGAACTATAAAAGCGCTAATAGCTGCAAATATAATTCCATTTAAAATTCCAATTGTAAATTCTTTAACAACATTAGATAAAAAGTTATTTTCAGTAAGGTCATTTGTTGCAATAGTTCTAACAGTAACAGCTAAAGTTTGCATACCTGCATTTCCTCCCATTGATGCAACTATTGGCATTAAGAATGCTAATACTACCATCTGTTCGATAGTTGCACCAAATAAACTAATGCACCATGTTGCTAAAAAAGCTGTAAATAAATTTAATAAAAGCCAATTGAATCTTCTTTTAGTTTTTGTAATTACACCGTCAGTAATTTCCTCATCACCTACACCTGCTAGTCTTAATGCATCTTCTTCAGCTTCTTCTTTAAGAACAGTCAAGACATCATCACTCATTATCATTCCAACCAATTTATTATTTTTGTCAATTACAGCAGCTGAATTTAAATTATAATTTTCAAATAGATTTCCTACTTCTTCTTTATCCATATCAACTGGAATTAACAATTGAGACTCAGACATAATTGAAAGCATCTTTGTCTCTCTTGATGTAGTTAACACTTTGGAAGAAGGAACTGTTCCAATAGGTTTAAATTCTTCATTTATAATAAATATTTCCAAAAACTCTTCTGGAAGTTCTTTGTTTTCTCTTAAATAATCAATTGTTTGTCCAACAGACCAATTGCTAGGTATAGCTGTAAATTCACGCTGCATAAGTCTGGCAGCTGAATCCTCAGGATAACTTAAGCTTTCTAGTAAGGCAAAACGATCTTTGGGTGGTAAAGAACTTAAAATACTGTTTTTATCTTCCTCAGGTACATTTTCTAAAATTGAAATAGCATCATCAGATTCTAAATTTGATAAAATTGCAACTATTGAGTCTGAAGAGAGATAAGTGATAATTTCAGTTTGAATTGACTCGTTAAGTTCAACAAATACCTCAGGATCAATATTAAAATTATTAAGCTTTATTAAACTTTCTCTATCATTTTGATTTAAATGTTCAATAATATCAGCTGCATCAGCTGGGTGCATTTCTTTAAAAGAATTTGTAATAAATTGAGCATCATTGTTGGCAATTTTTGAAGTTACAACTTTTATATATTCTTTATTAAACTCAAAATTTACTTTTTTATCTTTTATTTTTTTAACTAAAGACATAAATCTACCTATAATTTAGATTTGCACTATTAATAGATAATTAAGATAATACAATTTATAAATGAATATTGAGATCAAAAAGTCAGTAAAACCAGTAAATTATTTTAAGGCTATAAACCTTTTAGAGGCAAGATTACAACAATTATATGAAAAAAAAGAAAAAGAACTTATTTGGATTTTAAAACATAATGAAATTTTTACAGCAGGAACTAGTTATAAAAAAAATGAAATAATAGATAAATCAATAGATGTCATAAAAACTAATCGTGGAGGAAAAATAACTTATCATGGACCAGGTCAGTTAATTTGTTATTTTGTTATAGATTTAAGAGATAAAAAAGATGTAAGAAAATTTATAACTTCTATAGAAAAAACAATTATTCAAACTTTAAGTTATTTTAATATAGAAACATTTTCTGACAAAAAAAATATTGGTATTTGGCACAAAAAAAAAAATAAGATAAGTAAAGTTGCAGCAATTGGTGTTAGAGTACGTAAATGGATTGCCTATCATGGGTTTGCAATAAATATAGATAATAATTTAGATCAATATAAAAAAATAATTCCCTGTGGTATAATGGATAAAAGTGTAACTAATTTAATGACAATTAAAGATCAAGATTATTCAAAATTAGAAATTAAATTAATTGAAAAATTTATTTCAAATCTAAAAATCTAAGTCTTTTTGTTTTTAATAATTTTCTAAAATAATCCGGTAATAGTGCTGTATAGGTGTGTTTAATATTATTAAAAATAAATTTTATTTGATAAGAATGAAGCATTAAATTTTTGTTAAGTCCTTTATCAGAGTTAGATAATTTATATTTAATATCTCCAAATATTGGTTGGCCTAGTGCATACAACTGTTTTCTAAGTTGATGTTTACGACCAGTTATAGGTTTTAACTCAACTAAACTAGCTTCAGAATTTTTATCAAGAACTTTGTAAATAGTTTTTGCTTTTTCAATTATTTTTTTCTCTCCATCATATCTTATTAAATCATTGATCCATTCTCCCGAGTTTTTACTAAGTTCTCCATGACAAATAGCTAAATAAGTTTTGTAAACTTTTCGTAATCTAAATAATGATGTCAATAATTGAGCGCTTTCTCTTGTTTTTGCTATTATAAATACACCTGATGTATCTTTGTCCAGTCTATGAACTGAATATGGTTTAATACCTTGAAAAATTTCACTTTTTGCAAAAATATCAACAAGATTTTTTTTTGACTTCGTTCCTCCTTGTACTGAAATTCCTGAAGTCTTGTTTATAACTATAAAATTTTCATTATTATCAATTATTTGATCTTCATTTGATTTAATAACTTCTTTAGATGGTTCAAATTTAATCTTTTTTTGAACTATTGTTTCTTTAAAGTTTGCACTAAATATATCAACCACATCATTAGTTTGAACTTTATTTGAGCTTTTAATTTTTTTTTTATTTAATTTGATCTTGCCTAATCTTAAATATTTTTCAATTAAACTTTGTGGAATTTTACCAAATTCCAGTCTGATCCATCGATCAATACGCATTTCATTACACGTTGGATCAACGATGTATGACTTTTTCATTATTTAAAAGTTTAGGCTGTTGCTTGTTTCTTTTCTTCAGCTTTAGGTGTTTCTTTAGTTATGTTTTTTTTCTTTTTATCAACTCTTCTAGCTTCTACATCTCTGTCTACAAACTCAATTATGGCCATTGGAGCATTATCTCCGTATCTAAAACCTGCTTTAATAATTCGCGTATATCCACCATTTCTTTTTTCATATCTTTTAGAAAGAGTTTTTTTTACTTTATTTGCTGACTTAATATCTTGTAATTGAGAAACTAACATTTTTGTAGTTTGTAAAGTTTCTTTTTTACCTAGTGTAATAATTTTGTCAGCTTGAGGTTTTAAGAATTTAGCTTTTGGCAAAGTAGTTTTGATCTGCTCATACTTAATTAAAGAATTTAACATATTCTTCAAAAGAGCTTTTCTATGTTCAGAAGTTCTGTTTAACTTCTTATTTGCCATTCCATGTCTCATTAGATAGCTTCCTCTAATTTTTTAGACATTTCAGCAATATTATCTGGTGGCCAGTTAGGTATTTCCATACCTAAATATAAAGACATACCAGTTAGAACTTCTTTAATTTCATTTAATGATTTTCTTCCAAAGTTTGGTGTTCTAAGCATTTCTCCTTCAGATTTTTGAACTAAATCGCCAATATAAACTATATTATCATTTTTAAGGCAATTCATAGATCGTACTGAAAGCTCTAGCTCATCAACTTTTCTTAATAAATTTTTATTAAATTCAGGCTCTTTAGAAACTTCTTTTATAGGAGCTTCTACTGGTTCATCAAAATTAACAAACATTTTTAATTGATCTTGGAAAATTCTTGCAGAGTAAGCCACAGCGTCTTCTGCTGAAATTGATCCATTAGTTTCTACTTCCATAGTTAATTTATCATAATCCAAAGCTTTACCTTCTCTAGCAGTACTTATTGAATAAGAAACTTTTTTAACTGGGCTATAAAGTGAGTCAATAGCAATAAGGCCCAATGGTGGTTCTTCTGGTTTGTTTAAATCAGCAGGTACATAGCCTTTTCCAGTATTTACATTCATTTCCATATGAAAATTTGTATTTTCGTCAAGGTTACAAATAACTAAATCAGGATTCAAAATTTCAACATCTGCAACGGGTGTGATATCAGAAGCTTTGATTTCACCTGGTCCTTTAGCATCTAAAATAAGTTTTTTTGTACCTTCTGAATTGCTTTTTAAAGCTAAAGATTTAACGTTTAAAACTATATCAGTAACATCTTCTCTTACACCTTTTATTGAAGTAAATTCATGTAATACTCCATCAATCTGAATAGAAGTAACAGCTGCGCCTCTTATAGATGATAGTAAAATTCTTCTTAAAGAATTTCCTAATGTCAATCCATAACCTTTTTCAAGAGGTTCTGCAATTATTTTAGCATGAGTTAAATCATCACTAATTTGAACTTCTAATTTAGACGGTTTAATTAATGACTTCCAATTTTTTACATTAACATTTTCGACTTCCATTAAACTCTCCTTTTTTTTGGTGGTCTAGTTCCATTATGAGGCATTGGTGTTGTATCCTTAATTGATAAAATTTTGAAACCTCTAGCTTGTAAAGCTCTTAAAGCTGTTTCACGTCCAGAACCTGGGCCTTTTACTTCTACTGATAAAGTTTTCATTCCATATTCTAAAGCTTTTGAAGCAGCAGCATCTGCAGCAATTTGTGCTGCATATGGAGTAGATTTTCTTGAACCCTTAAATCCTTTTTGACCAGCGGAAGCCCAAGAAATTATGTTTCCATTAGTATCAGCGATTGAAATGATTGTATTATTAAATGTAGATTGGACGTAAGCTACACCATTTAAAATATTTTTCTTAATTTTTTTTTTTTTAGAATAAGAGCTTTTATTACTTTTTTTAGATGATTTTTCTAACTTCTGATCTTTATTTTCAACTTTATCAGTTTTAACCATAATTATTTTTTAGTTGGTGTTAACTTTTTACCAGCAATAGCAATTGCTTTACCTTTTCTTGTTCTTGCATTACATCTGGTTCTTTGACCTCTAACAGGTAATTTTTTTCTATGTCTTGTTCCTCTATAACAAGCAAGGTCAATTAATCTTTTAATGCTTAACGAGTAATCTCTTCTTAAATCTCCCTCAACTTTGAAATTTTGATCAATATATTCTCTAATCTTTAAAATTTCATCATCTGAAAGTTCATTTATTCTTTTTGCTCTAGGAATTTCTAGAGAAGAACAAATTTGATTTGAAAACTTATCACCAATTCCATAAATATAAGTCAAACCTATATGAACAAGTTTATTTTGTGGAATATTGATACCTGCGATACGAGCCATAGTTTTTGTGATAAATTTGTGCCTTTTATATAATAAGAATATCTAAAGTCAATCTCTTAAAAATTGATAAAAGTGTCTATTTTTCTTGTTATTTCGTCAATTTCAAGTTTTCCATCTATCTTCTGAAAATTTGGATTCTTTGATAAAAAATGTAGAACTGGCTGAGTTGTTTTTGTGTAAATATCAAATCTAGACATAATTGTTTCAAGATTATCGTCTTTTCTTTTAATAAAAAACTCTTTTCCACAAGGATGAAGTTCAATTTCATTTTTATTAAAAAATTCATTCAATGTTAAATTGCACTTATCACACGTAACCCTGCCTATAATTCTTTTCTCAATAATTTCACGAGAAACCACGAGAGAAATTATCAAATCAATTTTTTGATTATATTCTTTTAAGATTGAATCTAAATTATTAGCTTGATCAATACTTCTTGGATATCCATCAAAAATAATTCTGTCTCTGAATTTTAGGTTTTTAATTGTTTGTTTTAAAAGATTATTTATAATCTCATCTGAAACAAAATTACCTTTAGAAATAATTTTTTCTATTTCTTTACCAAGATTAGTATTTTTTTTAACCTCATTTCTTAACAGATCACCTGTTGATAATTGAAAATAATTATGTTTTTTGACTATTAGTTGTGCTTGGGTGCCTTTACCTGCGCCAGGTGGCCCAAATAAAATAATATTCACTTATTTACCAAATTTTGTTTTTTTGATTAGTTGCTCATATTGTGAACTCATTAATCGTGTCTGAATTTGAGTAACAGTATCAATAGCAACAACCACAACGATTAAAATTGAAGTTCCACCTAAATAAAAAGGAATTGGATAATTTGCAATTAAAAATTCTGGCATTAAACAAACTAATGTTAAGTATAAGGCGCCAATAGTTGTTAGTTTAGTTAAAATATTTTCTATATATAATGCGGTACTTTCGCCTGGCCTAATTCCTGGAACAAATCCGCCATACTTTCTTAAGTTATCAGCAGTTTCTTTGGGGTTAAAAGTTATAGATGTATAAAAAAATGTAAAAAATATTATTCCCGATGCATACAGTAGCATGTACAGAGGCTGTCCTTGAGTAAAATATGAACTAATATTTAAAAAGGTTTCATTATTTGAAAAAGAAAAATTTGAAAATGTTACAGGTAATAATAAAAGAGCAGAAGCAAAAATTGCTGGTATAACACCTGCTTGGTTTATTTTTAATGGTAAGTGCGAAGACTCTCCACCATACATTTTATTTCCCATTTGTCTTTTAGGGTAATTGATTAATATTTTTCTTAATGCTCTTTCCATAAATACTATAAATAAAATTGTAAGAATTAATAAAATAAATATTGCCAAAATCATAAAAGTAGATACGGCTCCCGTTCTACCAAGTTCAAATGTAGTTACTAATGCTCTAGGAATTTCAGCAACAATACCTGCAAAAATTATTAAAGATATCCCATTACCAATTCCTCTTTGAGTTATTTGTTCACCTAACCACATTAAAAACATAGTTCCAGCTACGATTGTTGTGACCGTTGTTATTTTAAAAAATGCACCTGGATTTATAACTAAATCTGCAGACGATTCTAAACCAACAGAAAGGCCATATCCTTGCACAGTAGCTAAAAAGACTGTTCCATATCTTGTAATTTGTGTAATCTTGGCTCTTCCAATTTCTCCTTGAGCTTTTAAATTTTTAAAATAATCAGAAACGCCTGTTAAAAGTTGAACTATAATTGATGAAGATATGTATGGCATTATACCTAATGCAAATATAGCCATTCTGCTCACTGCTCCACCAGCAAATACATTAAACATTCCAAGTAATCCTTTTTGATTACCTTCCATCATTATTTTAAGTTGTTCAGGATCTATTCCTGGTAAAGGAACAAAAGTACCAAATCTATAAACAGCAAGAATAAAAATAGTAAAAATTATTCTATTTCTTAGATCATTTGTTGAAGATGAAGCACTCATTAAAGTTTGCTATTTTTTTAATTGAATAGATCCACCAATTTTTTCTAGCTTTTCTATTGCAGATTTAGAAGCTAAATCTGCTTCTATATTGATTTTATCTTTTACTTCACCTGTTCCTAAAATTTTAAGTTTAACAGAATTTTTATTAATCAATTTTAATTTCTTTAATAAATCTGAATTTAAAACTTTACTTGGATTAATATTTTTTTTATCAATATAAAATTGGATTTTTTCTAGATTTAAAATAGCAATATTTTCTTTTGAAATTGAATTAAAACCTCTTTTTGGAAGTCTTCTGTATAAAGGCATTTGACCGCCCTCAAAACTTTTTATAGCAACACCTGATCTAGATTTTTGACCTTTAACGCCTCTACCAGATGTTTTTCCCTTACCAGAACCAATACCTCTACCAACTCTCATTTTAGTTTTATTAATCTTTTCTTTAGTGTTTAAAGTAATCATTATCCTCTTTTTTCTACTATTTCAGAAATTTTTTTATTTCTAATTACTGAAATTTGTTTTGGTGAATTTTGTTTTAATAAAGCTTTCATTGTAGCTCTTATAACATTATGAGCATTTGAAGTTCCCATTGATTTTGCAACAATATCTTTAACTCCTAGCACTTCACAAACAGCACGTACAGGTCCACCAGCTATAATTCCAGTTCCTTTCGAGGCAGCTCTAAGAACAATTCTGCCTGAACCATCTTTAGCTTTAACATCGTGGTGGATTGTTCTTCCTTCTCTTAAAGGAATATGAGTAAGTTTTCTTCTTGCCATCTCATTAGCTTTTTTAATTGCATCTGGAACTTGTTTTGCTTTTGCATGAGCAATACCAATTTTGCCTGCTTGATTACCAACAACAACTAGTGCTGAAAAACCAAATCTTCGACCACCCTTAACTACTTTTGTAATACGGTTTATGTGAACTAATTTTTCTAAAATATCGTCTGTTTTTTTATCTTTAAAATTTTCCATAATTAAAATTCCATTCCATTTTCACGTAAAGTTTCAGCAAATACTTTTACTCTACCGTGGTATCTATAAGTGCCTCTATCAAAGTATATTTTCGTTATTTTTTTTTCTTGAGCTTTTTTTGCAAGTTTCATGGCAACTATTTTTGATAATTCGGTCTTATTGACTTTATCTCTAACACGCACATCTTTTTCAATAGAAGATGCTGATAGCAATGTTACTTTTTTAATATCATCTATTATTTGTGCTGAAATATTCTTAGAAGATCTAAATATACTTAATCTATATCTATCTTTAGATGCAAATTTCTTAACTTTATTACTCACTCTAAATCTTTTTCTAATACTAGTATTAAGTTTCATTATTTTTTCTTTCCTTCTTTTTTCAAAACATATTGTCCTTTTTCTCTAATACCTTTTCCTTTGTAAGGTTCTATTTTTCTGAATGTTTTTATTTTTGAAACAACAGAACCTACTAATTCTTTATCTGAGCCAGTTATTTTTAAAGTAGTTTGTTTTTCTACTAAAATTTTAATTCCTTCAGGGATATCAAAATTGATATCATGGCTGTATCCTAACTGTAAATTTAACTGATTTCCTTTAAGCGCAGCTCTGTATCCTACTCCTACAAGCTCTAAAGTTTTTTCATAACCTGCGCTAGAACCTATTACTGCATTATTGATTAAACTTCTATTCATGCCCCATAATCTTTTAGAATTCTTATTAATTTCTTTTGGTTTAATTGAAATTTCTTTGCCCTCTCTAATATCAAGATTAAACATTTCTAAATCTATATTTATTGATTTTTTTCCTAATGGTCCTTCAATATTTATTATATTTCCTGCTAGCACAACTTTAACTTTTTCAGGAATTGCAATATTTATTTTACCAATTTTAGACATTAAAATACCTTACAAATTATTTCACCACCAACTCGTTGTTTTCTTGCATCTATATCTGTCATAACACCTTTGGGAGTTGAGACTATAGCAATACCTAAGCCATTATTAATCTTTGGTAAACTATCGGCACTTGAAAAAATTCTTCTTCCAGGTTTAGAAACACGTTCAAATGCACTAATAACTGGACTTCCTGAATGATATTTTAACTCTAATAATAAAGTAGGTTTTTTATCTTCTTCATTAATCTTAAAATCTTTAATAAATCCCTCATTTTTAAGAATATCAGCAATCTTTGTTTTAAATTTTGAAGATGGTAATTCAACCTTTTTGTGATTTCTAGCTTGAGCATTTTTAACTCTTGCTATCATATCTCCAATTGGGTCACTTAAACTCATAATTTTCCTTTCTACCAGCTAGATTTTACTAAACCAGGTATCTTTCCTTGTAATCCTAATTGTCTTAGTGCAATTCTTGAAATCTTTAATTTTCTGTAAACTCCATGTGGTCTACCTGTAATTTCACATCTATTCATTACTCTAATTTTAGCTGAATTTCTTGGTAATTTTGAAAGTTTTTGTTGAGCCTTAAATCTTTCTTCTAATGGTAATTTTTTATTCATAACTATTTTTTTTAAAGCTTTTCTTTTTTTGTACAGTTTGTCAGAAAGTTTAATTCTATTTTTATTTTTATTAATAGCGCTTAATTTTGCCATTTTTAATTATCTCCTTTTTTTATAAATGGAAAATTCATTTTTTCTAATAAAGCAAAACTATGATCTTTGTTTAATGCTTTAATTACAATTATTATATCTAAACCTCTAACCTTATCAGCTCTCTCAAAACTAACTTCAGGAAAAATAATATGTTCTTTAATACCAAAAGTGTAATTTCCAAATTTATCAAATCCTTTTGACGACAAGCCTCTAAAATCTTTAATTCTTGGTAAAGCTATATTAACCAGTCTATCAATAAATTCGTGCATTTTATTTTTCCTCAATGTAACTTTTAGACCTGCGATAGAACCTTTTCTAGTTTTAAAATTTGCAACAGATTTCTTAAATTTTGTTGTAACTGGATGTTGGCCAGTAATTTTAGACATATCTTCTTGACAAGATTTTAATATTTTTGAGTCATTTCCATCTAATCCTAGACCCATATTCAAAACTACTTTTTCAATTCTTGGTGTCATATAAATATTCTTAAGACCAAGAGTATCTTTTAATGTTGGTTGAATTTCTTTATTATAAATTTCTTTTAATCTTGGTGTCATTATTTTTTAGCTTCTACTTTTTTTTTTATTTTTTCATCAATTAATTTTAAGTTAGATAAATGAATAAAGCTTTCTTTCGTTAAAATTCCTCCTTTTTTTTCTTTAGTGGTTTTAACGTGTTTTTTAACCATATTTATTTCTTTAACTTTTGCTCTATTGTTAGATCTATCAATTTCTATAACTTCACCTTCTTTTTTTTTATCTTTTCCTGTCAAAACTCTAACTTTTAATCCTTTTTTAATCATTTATAAAACCTCCGGAGCTAATGAAATAATTTTCATTTGTCCTCTGCTTCTTAATTCTCTTGTTACTGGTCCAAAAATTCTTGTACCTACAGGTTCACCTTTATCATCAACAAGTACAGCTGCATTATTATCAAATTTTACTTTAGATCCATCATTTCTATGTATTCCTTTTTTTACTCTAACCACAACCGCTTTATGGACAGTCCCTTTTTTAACTTTACCTTTGGGTATGGCTTCTTTTACTGCTATAACTATTGTATCTCCAATACTAGCGTATCTTCTTTTTGAACCACCAAGAACTTTAATACACTCTATTCTTTTAGCACCTGTGTTATCAGCAACTTGTAATTCTGTTTGTACGCCAATCATTATTTTGAATTCTCCATAACTTGAAATTTTTTGTTTTTTGAAAATGGTTTACTTTCAATTATTGAAACTTCGTCACCAGTTTTAAATTTATTATTTTCATCATGTGCGTTATAATTTTTTCTAACTTTAATTACTTTTTTTAGAACAGGATGAGAGTATTTTCTTTCAACCATAACAGTTATTGTTTTATTTGGTTTATCGCTTATCACCACACCCGTTAAAATTTTCTTAGGCATTAATTTTTCCTTTTAATATTGTTTTTAATCTTGCTATTTTTTTTCTTGTTTCGCTAATTTGAGCTGGATTTGTCACTTGCGAATTCATCTTTTGAAATCTAAAATTAAAAAGATCTTTTTTAAATTTATCGATATTTTTTAAAATTTCGTCCTTTGATAATTTTTTAATTTCTTGTTTTTTCATGTTACGCAAATCTCTTTATAGTTTTTGTTTTAATTGGAAGTTTTGCAGAAGCCTTGTACAAAGCTTCTTTTGCTATTTGTTCAGAAACGCCGTCTACTTCAAATAAAATTCTACCTGGTTTTACTCTGCAAGCAAAAAATTCAGGAGACCCTTTGCCTTTACCCATTCTAACTTCAATTGGTTTCTTTGATACTGGAATATTTGGAAATATTCTAGTCCAAACTCTTCCTTGTCTCTTCATATGTCTAGTTAAAGCAACTCTAGCTGCCTCTATTTGTTTTCCAGTAATTCTTTCTGGCTGTAACGCTTTTAATGCATATGCCCCATAGTTAATAGAGCTTGCTCGTGTAGCAGTTCCATGAATTCTACCCTTATGTGCTTTTCTCCATTTAGTTCTAACTGGTTGAAGCATTATTCTTTACTCTCTTTTGGTGTAGCTTTATTTGTTTCTTGGCTAAATTCTTTCGCAAAAACTTCACCTTTATAGATCCATACTTTAATTCCAATAATTCCATATGTAGTTAATGCCTCAGCTTCAGCATAGTCTATATCTGCTCTTAATGTATGAGATGGAATACTTCCTTCTCTAAGCCACTCTGTTCTGGCTATCTCATTACCACCTAGTCTTCCGCTTATCGAAACTTTAATTCCTTTTGATCCTAATCTTATACAAGATTGCATAGATCTTTTCATGGCTCTTCTATATGAAATTCTTTTTACTAGTTGTTGAGCTATATTTTCTGCTACTAAATAAGCATTAGTTTCAGGTTTTTTAACTTCTTTAATGTTTAGTGTAACTTCATTTGTTGTGAATTTAGATAGATTATTTTTAATTTTATCAATGTCACTACCCTTCTTACCAATAACAAAACCAGGTCTTGAAGTGTAAATTGTTACATAGCTTTTATTTGAAGTTCTTTCGATCATAACCTTAGATACACCTGAATTAATAACATTTTTTTTTATATATTCCCTGATTTTAAAATCTTCAATTAAATAATTTCCAAAATCTTTTTTCTTAGCATACCATACGGATTCCCAGCCTCTATTGACTCCCAATCTAAAACCTACAGGATTAACTTTTTGACCCATGACCTTCCATTTGTTTAGTTTCTGATAAAATTATAGTTACTGTTGACCAAGGTTTTAATATAGGAGCCGCTCGTCCTTTTGCTCTTGGTCTAAATCTTTTCATAACTATTTTTTTTCCACAATATGCTTCTTTAACAACTAAGTTATCAATATCATATTGAAAGTTATTTTCTGCATTTGCAACTGCTGAATTTAAAGTTTTTCTTATATCTCTGGTAATTCTTTTTTCAGAAAATTGTAAATCTCTAATAGCAACATCTACTTTTTTACCTACTATGCTTCTTAATATAGGGTTAAGCTTTCTAACA
Organism: uncultured Pelagibacteraceae bacterium; assembly: GCA_902591185.1. GTDB lineage: Bacteria > Pseudomonadota > Alphaproteobacteria > Pelagibacterales > Pelagibacteraceae > Pelagibacter. The sequence goes on along the minus strand of CACIZU010000005.1, from coordinate 17,209 downwards.
CTAGATCTTATACCATTGTTTATAGACTTAACCGTCTTGTCTTTGCTATCTTTAATTTTCTTTTTCTTTCCCATAATTATTTTTTATCTACTGTTGCGGGTTTAGCTTTTTTATCTGCAGGTGTGTGACCAAAAAATGTTCTTGTTGGTGCAAATTCACCCATTTTATGACCAACCATGTCTTCAGAGACTGTAATAGGTATAAATTTTTTACCATTATATATCTGAAAACTAACACCAACAAAATCAGGTAAAATTGTAGACTTTCTTGACCAGGTTCTAATTGGAATTTTCTTTGGGTCATCTTTATATTTATCAACTTTTTTCATTAAGCTTTCTTCAACAAAAGGTCCTTTCCATACTGCTCTAGCCATTACTTAGTATCCTTCCTCTTATTTCTTCTCTTAACTATAAATTTATCTGTTCTCTTATTATCTCTAGTTTTTAGTCCTTTAGCAGATTGTCCTGTAGGTGATACTGGATGTCTTCCACCAGCTGACTTACCTTCACCACCACCGTGAGGGTGATCAACAGGGTTTTTTACAACACCTCTAGTGTGAGGTTTTCTGCCTAACCATCTTGATCTTCCTGCTTTACCAATTTTAATATTTTTTTGATCAGGATTACTTAAAATTCCAATAGTAGCTAAAGATCTTGAGTCTATCTTTCTTACTTCACCAGAAGATAATTTAATTAAACTATAATTTCCATCCAAACCACTAATTGTAACAGATGAACCTGCTGATCTTGCTATTTTGCCACCACCGCCAGGCTGAATTTCAACATTGTGAATATTTATTCCAACTGGAATATCTTGTAATGGCATACAATTACCAACTTTAATTTCTTTCTTAGATCCGTTTTCAACTTTATCACCGGCGATAATTTTTTGAGGTGCTAAATAGTAAGAGTGTGTTCCGTCTTCAAATTTTACTAACATAATATAACATGATCTATTTGGATCGTATTCAATTCTTTCTACTGTTGCCTCCATGTCGAATTTTTTTCGATAAAAATCAACTTGTCTATACATTTTTTTATGACCACCTGCTCTATTTATTGAAGTAATATGTCCATTATTATTTCTACCTTTCATGGAATTTTTCGCTGATACTAGAGATTTAAAAGGCTTACCTTTCCAAAGTCCAGTTCTATCAACTAAAATAGTTCCTCTAGTAGATTTCGTGTATGGTTTAAAAGTTTTAAGTGTCATTTATTAAATACCTGTTGTTAGATCAATACTTTGGCCTTTTTTGAGAGTTATAATTGCTTTTTTAAATCCAGAAACTTTAACTTTTTTTCCTCTAGTAATTTTAGTTCTATTTTGTTTATTGATAATATTTATTTTAGTTACATTAACTTTAAATATTTTTTCAATATTTTTTTTAAGATTTTTTTTATTAGCTCTATTTGGAACTTTAAAAACAATTTTATTTAACTCAGATAAATTTGTTGATTTTTCCGTAACCATTGGTGAAAGTATTTTGTCGTATAAGTGTATCTTATTCATTACAAATATTTCTTTTCCAGTTCTTTTACTGAGCTTTCAGTAAATACAACTTTTTTAAATTTTATAATGTCATAAGCGCTAAAATGATTAACATCAGTCACTTTAATATTTGGTATATTTTTTATAGATTTTTCAATTTTATCTTTTGAAATTTTATCTAGTACGATCAATGAATTAGTCATTTCTAATTTTTGAATAATAGAGTTCATTTCTTTTGTTTTTTTAATTTCTAAATTGAAATCATTTAAAATTAATAAATTTTTATTTATGTTTTTTTCTGTAATTAAAGATGCTACACTTAATTTTTTTTCACTTTTATTTAATTTTCTTTTTTTATAAGCAAGTTCACCTTTAGGACCATGAGCTATACCACCACCCACAAATATAGGCGCTTTTCTACTTGCATGTCTAGCGCCACCAGTTCCTTTTTGTGCATAAATTTTAGATGTTGGACCAGCAACTTCATTTTGTTGTTTTGTTTTTGCGTGTCTTCCTTTGTAATTAGCATTAGTTTTATAGAGTACACTGCTAACTAATCTGTTGTTAATTTTTGCAGAAAAAATTTTATCTAACACTTCTATAGTGTCTTTTTTCCCATCAATGCTCAATTTATCTAATTTCATTGTTTTTTCTTTTTATCAGGTGTTTTTTTTGCTTTCTCAGCTGCAGTAATTTTTTCCAAAACCGTCATTTTATTAATATTTTTTACTGATTTTTTAACCATTATTTCTGAATTTTTTGCCCCTGGTATTGATCCTTTTAAATACAAAAGTTCATTTTCTAAATCTGTTTTTATAATTTCAATATTTTGCATAGTTCTAAGTTTATCACCCATGTGTCCAGCCATTTTTTTTCCTTTAAAAACTTTTCCTGGATCTTGACTATGTCCAGTTGAACCATGAGCTCTGTGAGAAACCGATACTCCGTGACTGGCTCTTAGTCCACTAAAATTATGTCTTTTCATTGCACCTGCAAAACCTTTACCTATAGTTTTTGATTTAGTATCTACAAATTTTATATCTTTAAATATTTCTAGACCAAATTCATTACCTTCTTTGAAAACTTCTGTGTCCTTAACTCTAAACTCTTTTAGTTTTTTCTTTGCTTCTGTATTTTTTTTAGCAAAAAAGCCTTTCATAGCTTTTGTTAGTTTCGAATTTTTAATTTTTCCATAACCAAGTTGAACAGCTTTGTACCCTCTTTTCTCCTCATCTATTACTTGGATTACTCTTGCTTTTTCTACTTTTAGAACTGTTACGGGAACTAATTGACCAGTTTTATAAAACTCTCTAGTCATTCCTATTTTTTTTCCAAATAAAGCAATCTCGCTCATGATTATATCTTAATCTCCACATCTACACCTGAAGCTAAATCAAGTTTCATTAATGCCTCTACTGTCTGTGGTGTTGGCTCTATAATATCAATTAATCTTTTATGTGTTCTTGACTCAAATTGTTCTCTGCTTTTCTTATCAATATGAGGTGATCTTAAAACTGTATATTTTTCTATTCTTGTTGGTAATGGAATGGGTCCTTTTATTGTCGCTCCAGTTCTTTTAACAGTACTTACAATCTCTTCTGTAGAAGCATCTAAAATCTTGTTATCGTAAGCTCTAAGTTTAATTCTAATATTCTGTTTATCCATAATAATTACCCTGCAATCTTTTTAGTTACTTCGTCTTGAACATTTTGAGGTACTTTCGAATAATGATCAAAAAACATTGAATATTGTGCTCTACCTTGTGACATGGATCTTAAATTATTAATGTATCCAAACATATTGGCTAAAGGAACCATTGCTGTAATTACAGTTGCATTACCTCTTTGTTCTTGAGTACTTATTTGACCTCTTCTACTATTTAGATCTCCAATAACATCTCCCATATAATCTTCAGGCGTAACTACTTCAACGCGCATTACAGGTTCTAATAATTTTAAGCCTCCTTTTGTACATGCTTCTTTAAAGCAAGCTCGACTAGCTAATTCAAAAGCTAATACACTAGAGTCAACATCATGATGTAATCCATCTAAAATAGTTACTTTGTAATCTATCATAGGGAATCCTGCTAAAATTCCACCATCTGATACAGTTTCGATACCTTTTTCAACACCAGGAATAAATTCTTTTGGAATTGCTCCACCTTTAATTTTACTTTCAACTTCTCTACCTTTGCCAGGTTCTTGTGGTTCAACTAATAGTTTAACTTTAGCAAATTGACCAGCGCCACCACTTTGTTTTTTGTGAGTATATTCAACTTCAGAAGCTGTCTCAATAGTTTCTCTATAAGCTACTTGAGGAGCTCCAACATTAGCTTCAACTTTAAATTCTCTTTTCATTCTATCAACAATAATATCTAAGTGTAATTCACCCATGCCTTTAATAATTGTTTGACCAGATTCTTCATCAGAAGTTACTCTGAAGGAAGGATCTTCTTTTGCTAATCTACCTAAAGCTTCACCCATTTTTTCTTGGTCTGCTTTTGTTTTTGGTTCTACAGCTATTTCAATAACTGGATCAGGAAACTCCATTGGCTCTAATAAAACAGGTTTGTCTTCATCACATAGTGTGTGACCAGTTATAGTATATTTTAAACCAGCTAAAGCTACGATATCACCAGCGTTTGCTTCTTTAATATCTTCTCTAGAGTTAGCGTGCATTAACAGCATTCTTCCAACTCTTTCTTCTTTTTCTTTAGATGAATTATAAATTCCTGTTCCAGTTTTAATAGTACCAGAATAAATTCTTATAAATGTTAAAGAGCCTACAAAAGGATCATTAGCTACTTTAAATGCTAAGGCTGAAAAAGGTTGATTATCTTCAAATTTCATTTCCATCTCATCTTCTGAACCAGGTTTAGCTCCTTTAATTGATCCAATATCAATTGGACTTGGTAAATAGTTGATTGTTGCATCAAGTAATGGTTGAACACCTTTGTTTTTAAAGGCTGATCCAGTAGTAATTGGCACAAAACTAAAATTTAAAGTTCCTTTTCTTATACATCTCACAAGATCTTCTTCTTTAATTTCATCACCGTTCAAATAAGCTTCCATTAATTTTTCATCTTGTTCAACAGCAGTCTCAATTAATTCTGTTCTATACTTTTGAGATATTTCTTTTAGATCATCTGGAATATCCTTGTATTCCCATTCAGCTCCTAAAGCCTCATCTTTCCAGATCTGAGCTTTCATTTTAACAAGATCAACAACGCCTGAAAGTGAAGTCTCAATTCCAATAGGTATTTGTATAGGTAATGGTTTGCAGCCTAGTCTATCTCTAATCATGTCAACACATCTAAAAAAATCTGCGCCAGTTCGATCTAATTTATTAACAAAACATATTCTAGGAACTTTATATTTATCTGCTTGCCTCCAAACAGTTTCTGATTGAGGTTCAACACCAGCTACACCATCGAAAACACATACGGCTCCATCTAAAACTTTAAGTGATCTCTCAACTTCTATTGTAAAATCTACGTGTCCAGGTGTATCAATAATATTAATTCTATGATCATTCCAAAAACAAGTAGTAGCGGCAGAAGTAATTGTAATTCCTCTTTCTTGTTCTTGCTCCATCCAATCCATTGTTGCTGCACCATCGTGTACTTCACCAATTTTATGGCTTTTACCAGTGTAATATAAAATTCTTTCTGTAGTGGTAGTTTTACCAGCATCAATATGAGCCATGATACCAATATTCCTATATTTATCTAATGTATGAGTTCTAGCCATTTTTTTATTACCACCTAAAATGTGCAAAAGCTTTATTTGATTCAGCCATTTTGTGCACATCTTCTCTTTTTTTAACAGCTGCACCTTTATTTTCATATGCATCAAAAAGTTCGTTAAAAATTTTGTCAGACATATGTTTATCTTTTCTTTTTCTTGCAGAATCTACTAACCATCTAATTGCGAGAGCTTGAGCTCTTTTACTTTTAACCTCAACGGGAACTTGATAAGTTGCACCACCTACTCTTCTTGATCTAACTTCAACTGTAGGTTTGATATTATTGATAGCTTCATTAAAAATATTTATTGGCTCATCTTTTGACTTGGTTTTAATTTTATCAATTGCATCATAAACTATTTTTGCAGCAACGCCTCTTTTACCGTCATACATAATGTTATTAATTAATTTAGGAATTATTGTTGAGTTAAATTTTGGATCAGGAACTACTTTTTTTTTTGGTTGAGTTTTTTTTCTAGACATTATTTACCTTTTTTAGTTCCGTATAAAGATCTTCTTTTTTTTCTATTCGCTACACCTTGTGTATCTAGATTGCCTCTTAAAATATGATAGCGAACACCAGGTAAATCTTTAACTCTACCACCTCTAATTAAAACTACTGAGTGTTCTTGAAGATTATGACCTTCACCAGGAATATAAGCTGTTACTTCAAATCCATTAGACAATCTAACTCTTGCAACTTTTCTTAATGCTGAGTTAGGTTTTTTTGGAGTCGTTGTGTAAACTTTTACGCAAACACCTCTCTTTAAAGGTTGTTTTTGTAAAGCTGGAACCTTGTTCCTTGAGGCTTGTTTAACTCTTTTTTTTCTTAACAACTGATTAATAGTCGGCATAATTTTTTTTAAATAATTAATTTATTTTTAGATGAAAATAACTGACAGGTTATTTTGTGGCAGCGTTTAGTGTTATTAGTGAACACTACATTCCAACCAAAAACATCGCCAAAATACTAATTAATCAGACTTTGTCAAACTAAAACTTCGAGTATTAGGTGATATTTTTATTGATTTACTTGATTTTTTGATGACTCAGAAGTTTCAATTTTATCTTGCTCAGCAATAAAATTATTATCATCTTCAAGAGCTTTTTTGTTCCAATTATTTTTAATATTTCCAGTTCCTGCTGGTACTAATCTACCAACAATAACATTTTCTTTTAAACCGTTTAATGGATCAACTTTGCCCTTAATAGCGGCATCCGTTAAGACTCTTGTTGTTTCTTGAAATGAGGCAGCTGAAATAAACGACTCAGTCTGTAATGAAGCTTTTGTAATTCCCATCAATACCCTTTCACCAACTGCAGGATTTTTTCCTTCTGCTATAAGTTTCTCATTTTTATTATCGAACTTAATTCTATCAATCATCTCACCTGGTAAATAGCTAGAATCACCAGAGATTTTAACTTCAACTTTTTTAAGCATTTGTCTTAAAATTGTTTCAATATGTTTATCGTTAATAATTACACCTTGTAATCTATAAACTTCTTGGACTTGATTTACAAAGTATTCTGTTAATTCTTTAATACCTAGTATTCTTAAAATATCGTGTGGTAAAGGCTGTCCGTCTAATAAATATTCACCTTTTTGAATTTTTTCGCCTGGGTTGAAATTAATATGTTTTCCTTTAGGAATTAAATAATTTGAAGGTTCTGCTCCATCTTCAGGAACAATAGATACTCTTTGTTTTCCTCTTACTTCCTTACCAAAAATAACTTGACCATCATTTTCTGCGATAATCGCACTGTCTTTAGCTTTTCTTGCTTCAAATAATTCAGCAACTCTTGGTAGACCACCAGTAATATCTTTTGTTTTAGTGGTTTCTTTCGGAAGTCTAGCTATTACGTCTCCAGCAAAAACTTTTTGACCATCTTTAATAGAAAGTATTGAGTCAGGAACCAAGTAATATCTTGCTTCATTATCATCTGCTTTTTTGATTACATTTCCTTTTTCATCTCTTAAAGTAATCCTTGGTTTTAAATCAGTGCTTTTTGATTGAGCTCTCCAATCAATTACTGATTTAGATGAAATTCCTGTTGCGTCATCTGTTGTTTCTTGGATTGAAACTCCATCAATAAGATCTACAAAGCTAGCTATACCACTTTTTTCAGCAATAACAGGTGTTGTATATGGATCCCACTCACAAATTTTTGTATTTGATTTAATCTTATCACCACTGTTAAAGAATAATTTTGATCCATAAGCTACTTTATAAACAGCTATTTGTACTCCATTATCATCTTCAATAGATAATTGGGTGTTTCTTCCCATAACTATTAAATTTTTCTTAGAGTCTTCTAAAATATTAGAATTTAATATTTTAAGAGTTCCCGCGCTTTTACTTACAATTTGAGAATCTTGTTTTACTGATGCTGTTCCACCAACGTGGAAAGTTCTCATAGTTAACTGGGTACCAGGTTCACCTATAGATTGTGCAGAAATCATACCTATTGCTTCACCAACGTGAACCATTTTACCTCTAGATAGATCTCTTCCATAACAAGTTGAACAAACTCCTTCTTTAGAGCTGCATGTCATTACAGAAAAAACTTTAATTGATTTAACACCAGCAGCATCTATTAAATCACAACCAGCTTCATCAATCATTTGAGATTTTTTAATTACCACTTCACCTGTTAATGGATTTTTCACATCTGCTGCTGTAACTCTACCCAAAGCTCTCTCGGACAAACTAACAACAACATTACCTCCCTCTAATATCTCAGAAAGTTCAATAAATCCTGGTTCATCACATTGAACTTTTGTAATAGTTAAATCTTGGGCAACATCACAAAGTCTTCTGGTCAAATAACCAGAACTTGCAGTTTTAAGAGCTGTATCTGCTAAACCTTTTCTAGCTCCGTGCGTAGAATTAAAGTATTCTAGTGCAGTTAAACCCTCTTTAAAGTTTGATATAATTGGACTTTCTATAATTTCACCTGAAGGTTTTGCGATCAAGCCTCTCATTCCAGCAAGCTGTTTCATCTGAGCAGCAGATCCTCTAGCGCCACTATCAGCCATCATGAATACTGAATTAATTTTTAAACCTTCAGAAGTTTTTTCTGTAGCTGAAATTCCTTTCATCATTTCTCCCGCAACTTTGTCTGTACATTTTGACCAAGCATCAACAACTTTATTATATTTTTCACCTCTTGTAATTAAACCTTCAGCATACTGAGTTTCATAATTAGCTATTAATTTTTTAGTATCGTCAATTAATTGTGTTTTACTTTCTGGAATCACTAAATCATCTTTACCAAAAGAAATTCCTGCTTTAAATGCATGTTTAAAACCTAAATCTTTTAATTTATCACAAAATATAACTGTAGTTTTTTGACCACAAAACCTAAATACAATATCAATTATTTCAGAAACAACTTTTTTTGGTAATAATCTATCTACTAATGAAAATTTAATATTTTGATTCTTAGGAAGTAAATTTGCCAATAAAAATCTTCCAGCTGTAGATTTATATTTTTCATATTTCTTACTGCCATTTTCATCAACTGTTTCTATTCTTGATATAATTGTACTATGAACCTTTATTTGTCCAGATGATAAAGCAAACTCAATTTGATCAGAATTTACAAAATATCCTGCCGATTCTTCATTTACTGGTTCTTGAGAAAGATAGTAAATACCCAAAATCATATCCTGACTTGGTACAATAATTGGTTTACCGTTTGATGGTGATAAAATATTATTTGTTGATAACATTAAAATTCTAGCTTCTAACTGCGCCTCTAAACTAAGAGGAACGTGAACTGCCATTTGATCTCCATCGAAATCTGCATTAAATGCTGCACAAGTTAATGGGTGTAATTCAATAGCATCACCTTCAATTAATTTAGGTTCAAATGCTTGAACACCAAGTCTGTGAAGTGTTGGAGCTCTATTTAAAATTACTGGATGCTCTCTAACAATTAACTCTAATGCATCCCATACAGCATTTGTTTCTTTTTCAACTAATTTTTTAGCTTGCTTAATAGTTGATGCTAAACCAAGTTTATTTAATCTTGCATAAAGAAATGGTTTAAATAATTCTAAAGCCATTTTCTTAGGTAATCCACACTCATGAAGTTTTAAATCTGGACCAACCACAATTACAGATCTACCAGAGTAATCAACTCTTTTACCTAATAAGTTTTGTCTAAATCTACCTTGTTTTCCTTTAAGCATTTCAGCAAGAGACTTGAGTGGTCTTTTTCCAGTACCAGTAATAACTCTTCCTCTTCTACCATTGTCAAATAATGCATCTACAGATTCTTGAAGCATACGTTTTTCATTTCTAACAATAATATCTGGAGCCTTAAGATCCATTAATCTTTTTAATCTGTTATTTCTATTTATCACTCTTCTATAAAGGTCATTTAGATCAGAAGTAGCAAATCTACCTCCATCTAGAGGGACTAAAGGTCTTAGTTCAGGTGGTATAACTGGAACAACCGTCATAATCATCCACTCTGGTTTTTGACCAGTTTCTATAAATGACTCAACTAATTTTAATCTTTTAATTGCTCTCTCTTCATTAACTTTTGATTTTGTTTCTTTTATAAAATTAACAAGGTTATTTTTTTCTAATTCTAAATCTAAATTTTTTAACATTTCAAGAACAGCTTCAGCGCCAATTCCAGTTGTAAAAGACTCTTCACCAAACTCTTCTTGATATTTGGCTAATTCGTCTTCATTGAGAAGTTGATTTTTTTGTAAACCAGTTAAACCAGGCTCTATCACAATAAAGTTTTCAAAATAAAGAACTCTTTCTATTTCTTTTAGTTTCATGTCTACTGCTAAAGCAATTCTGCTTGGTAAAGATTTTAAAAACCAAATATGTGCAACTGGTGTTGCTAAATTAATGTGGCCCATTCGTTCTCTTCGAACATTTGATTTAGTTACCTCAACACCACATTTTTCACAGATAATACCTCTAAATTTCATTCGTTTGTATTTTCCGCACAAACACTCATAATCTTTAATTGGACCAAAAATTCTAGCACAGAATAAACCATCTTTTTCAGGTCTAAAAGTTCTATAATTGATTGTTTCTGGTTTTTTAATTTCTCCAAAAGTCCAAGATTTAATTTTTTCTGGGCTAGCAAGTGAAATTTTTATACTATTAAAGTTTTGAGCTTCAGTGATCTCAGTGTTTTTAAATAAATCTGTTAATTCTTTTTTCATTTTAATTAAGCTCCACGTTTAATGCTAATGATTTAATCTCTTTAACTAAAACATTAAATGACTCTGGTATACCTGATTCAAAGTTCTCTTCACCTTTTACAATAGTTTCGTAGACTTTAACTCTTCCAGCAACATCATCTGATTTAACAGTTAAAATTTCTTGAAGAGTATATGATGCTCCATAAGCTTCTAGTGCCCATACTTCCATTTCTCCAAATCTTTGGCCACCAAGTTGAGCTTTGCCACCTAAAGGTTGCTGTGTTACTAAACTATAAGGTCCGGTAGATCTTGCATGAATCTTATCTTCAACTAAATGATGGAGTTTGAGCATATAAATAATTCCAACTGTTACTGGTCTATCAAATTTCTCACCTGTACGTCCATCCCATAAATATGTTTGACCTGATCCAGGTAATTTTGCAAGTTCAAGCATTTCTGTAACATTTTTTTCTTTAGCACCATCAAAAACTGGTGTAGAAATTGCTATACCATTTTGTAAATTCTCACATAAATCTTTAAATTCAGGTTTGCTTAATTTTTCTACCTTTTCATTAAAAATTTCTTCCCCATATACTGACTTAAGGAATTTTGATATCTTTTCTGTCTTTTCAATTTTTTTATTATTTTCATTAACTAATTTTTTAACTTCTTCACCAAATTCTTTACAAGCCCAACCTAAATGAGTCTCTAATATTTGACCTACGTTCATTCTACTGGGGACACCTAATGGGTTTAACACTATATCAACAGGTCTACCATCTTCGCGGTAAGGCATATCTTCTACTGGTACAATTTTACTAACAACGCCTTTATTGCCATGTCTTCCTGACATTTTGTCACCAGGTCTTAATCTTCTTTTGATTGCAACAAAAACTTTTACCATTTTCATTACACTTGGAAGCAAATCATCACCACTTCTAATTTTCAAAACCTTATCTTCAAATCTTTCAATAATATCTTGTTTTGCATTATTATACTGACCCTTTAGTTGAGCTAAAGTTTCTTCATTTTTTGCATTTTCAACTGTAATTTTAAATACTTCGTTAATGGACAGATTATTTATAATTTCAAAATCCAATTTAGTTCCTTCAGATAAATCTTTTATTTTTTTAGTTAATGAAGATCCTGATAGAAATTGAGAAGCTCTTTGTTTTATACTTCTCTCTAAAATCTCTTCCTCAACAATTTTATCTTGTTGAACTTGTTCAATTTCAGCTCTCTCAATAGTGATTGATCTCTCATCTTTTTCAATACCATGTCTATTAAATACTCTTACATCTACAACTGTACCACTACTTCCTCTAGACATTCTCAAAGATGTATCTGTTACATCAATTGCTTTTTCTCCAAAAATAGATCTTAATAATTTTTCTTCAGGTCCTGATGCTGAGTCACCTTTAGGTGTTACTTTTCCCACTAAGATGTCTCCAGCATTAACTTCTGCACCAATATAAACTATTCCAGATTCATCTAAATTTTTTAAAGCTTCTTCATTTACGTTAGGAATATCTCTTGTGATATCTTCTTCTCCTAATTTTGTATCTCTAGCCATAATTTCATATTCAACAATATGAACAGAAGTAAACACATCATCAGTTACACATCTTTCAGAAATCAAAATAGAGTCCTCGAAATTGTAACCTTGCCATGGCATGAATGCTACCGTAACATTTTTACCTAAAGCTAGTTCACCTAATTTTGTTGATGGCCCATCTGCAATTATGTCGCCAGATTTAACCTTATCACCAACTCTTACTAAAGGTTTTTGATTAATGCATGTATTTTGATTTGATCTTTTAAATTTTTGTAAATTATAAATATCAACCCCAGATTTAGAAAAATCTGTCTCTTCAGTAACTTTAATTACAATCCTTTTTCCATCAATTTTATCAACAATACCATCTCGCTTAGCAACAATAGTTACACCTGAATCTAAAGCTACGTCACTTTCTATTCCTGTGCCGACTAAAGGTGATTCAGGTTTTAGTAATGGAACTGCTTGTCTCATCATATTAGATCCCATTAGCGCCCGGTTAGCATCATCATTTTCTAAGAATGGAATTAATGAAGCTGCAACTGATACAAGTTGTTTAGGAGATACATCAATATAATCTATTGTGTCTGGTTTTGCTAACAAGAAGTTTAAATTTTGTCTACAAGATACTAATTGTTCAATTATTTTCCCATTTTTATTCAATTTAGTATTTGCTTGAGCAATGGTAAATTTTGTTTCTTCCATAGCTGATAAATATTCAACGTTATCTTGTACAACACCGTCTTTGACTTTTTTGTAAGGACTTTCAATAAAACCATATTTATTTATTTTTGCATAAGTAGATAAACTATTAATTAAACCAATATTAGGTCCTTCTGGTGTTTCAATTGGGCAAATTCTTCCATAGTGAGTAGGATGGACATCTCGTACTTCAAAGCCAGCTCTTTCTCTTGTAAGGCCTCCTGGTCCTAAAGCTGAAACTCTTCTTTTGTGAGTAATTTCAGATAACGGATTTGTTTGATCCATAAATTGAGAAAGTTGTGAACTTGCAAAAAAATCTTTAAGAGAAACAGTTAATGGTTTAGCATTAATTAAATCCTGTGGCATCGCAGACTCTACATCAAGCGTAGTCATTTTTTCTTTAATAGCTCTTTCCATTCTATAAACACCAATACGTGCTTGGTTTTCAACTAACTCTCCAACAGAACGAACTCTTCTATTGCCCAAATGATCTATATCATCAACATCATCTTTTCCATCTCTCAAATCTAGCATTTTGTGAACAATCGCAATGATATCGTCATTTCTTAAAATTGTAATTTTGTCAGAACAATTCTGATTTAATCTAGAATTCATTTTAACTCTTCCAACATCAGACAAATCATATCTATCAGAACTGAAAAATAAGTTGTTAAAAATCTGAGTAGCTATTTCAATTGTAGGCGGTTCACCTGGTCTAAGCATTTTATAAATTTCAGTGATAGCATCATCTTTAGTATTGTTTTTGTCATTTAGAATTGTTGTTAGTAAATAAGGGCCTTTATTAATTGAGTTTGTTACTGAAATTTTTAAAGAAAAGATATTAGCTGTTAAGATTTGTTGAATTATTGTATCATTTAATTCAGTACCTATTGTAAATACTTTGTTTTCTTCGTTATTTACTTTAATATCTCTATGTAAAAATTTTCCAAATAATGAGTCTCTCGAAACTAAAATATCTTTAAGACCATTGTCTGCTAATTTTTTTGCATTTAGAAAATTAATTTTATCACCTAATTTTATTACAACTTCTCCATTTTTAGCATCAATTACCTCTTCTGAAAAATTTTTTGCTTTGTAATTCTCTGGATTAAATTTTGTCTTCCATTTTTCGGTTTTAGGATCATAAGTATATTGCTCATTTGCATAAAACTCATCTGTTATTTCTTCTTTGGTATAACCTAAAGCAAGTAATAATGTTGAAGCAAAAATTTTCTTTTTTCTATCAATTTTAAAATATAAAAAATCTTTAACATCATATTCAAAATCTAACCATGAACCTCTATTAGGTATTACTCTGCAATTAAATAATAATTTACCACTTGCATGAGTTTTTCCTTTATCATGATCAAAAAATACACCCGGACTTCTGTGCATTTGGTTAACTACAACTCTTTGAACTCCATTAGTAATAAATGTACCACTGTTAGTCATCATAGGAACTTCACCCATGTAAACTTCTTGTTCTTTGGCTGATAATATATCTTTAGTATTGTTCTCTTGGTCTATTTCATAAACGACTAATCTTAGAGTACATTTAAGAGCTGAAGAATAAGTTAAGCCTCTAGTAATACATTCTTCAACATCAAATTTTGGTTTTTCTAAACGATATGAAACATATTCTAATGTTGCTTTATCATTCAAATCTTCAATTGGAAATATGCTTTTAAAAACTCTATCAAAACCTTTTGTTAATTCAGTTTCTGAAACAAAATCTGTCAATTCATTATATGAATTTTTTTGAACCTCAATTAAATTTGGTATTGATAAACTTTCTTTTAATTTACCAAAACTTTTTCTTATGTTTTTCTTTTCAGTAAAAGATAATTGCATCTATGTTTAGTAATACTGATTATAAATAATCAGTATTTGAATTCTTTCTTATTAATTTATTTAAGTTCTACTTTAGCGCCTGCAGCTTCTAACTTAGCTTTAATCTCTTCAGCTTCTTTCTTTGGAACACCAGTTTTAACTTCTTTTGGTGCACCCTCTACAAGATCCTTAGCTTCTTTTAGACCTAGTGAAGTTGCTGCTCTAACTTCTTTGATAACATTAATTTTTTTCTCGCCGGCAGATACAAGCATAATTGTAAAATCATCTTTATCTTCTGCTGGAGCCGCACCACCTGCTGCTGCTGGGGCTGCTGCTGCCATTGGAGTTACACCCCATTTTTCTTCTAATTGTTTTGATAGTTCAGCTGCCTCAGCAACTGTTAAACTTGATAGATCTTCAATAATTTTGTTTAGGTCAGGCATATTTATCACTCTTCGGGTTGTGTTTCAGAATTTTCTGCGGTCAAATTACTCATTTTTTCTGAGTATGCAAGAAAAATACTAACTAATTTTGATGCTGGAGCATTTAAAATACCTACAATATTAGCTCTAGCTTCATCTAAAGTAGGTAAACTAGCTACATTTTGGACACCCGCCTGATCTAAGACCTCGTTATCCATAATTCCACCAATTAATTTTAAATTTTCATTATCTTTTGCAAATTTTGAAAGAATCCTAGCAGACATAATTGCATCTTCTCCGAATGCAACTGCTGTTGGACCTGTGAATAAATTTGATAATTCTTTACATTTTGTTTTTTCTAAAGCTAATTTTGTAATTCTATTTTTGGTAATTTTAAAAACTATTCCATGTTCTCTCATTTTAGATCTTAACTCATCTAACTGAACCATTGTTAAACCTTGATAATGAGTAACCATAACAGCTTTACTATTTTCAAACTGTGTAGACATTTCTGTAATATAATTCTTTTTTTGTTCTTTGTTCATCATAACTAGATAGACTTTCCTAATTTAACTTTATAAGAGACACCCATTGAAGAAGTTGCAAATGTATTTTTAATTAAATCACCTTTTAATGTGTTGTTAGATTTTTCTTTTTCTAAAGCTTCTAATATTGCATGATAATTTTTTAATAATTGGTCATCATGGAATGATTTTTTTCCAATACTTACACCTATATTTCCATCTTTGTCATTTCTAATTTCAACTTGACCAGATTTAGCATTTGTAACAGCTTCCTTGATGTTTTCTGAAACAGAACCAAGTTTTGGATTAGGCATTAATCCTTTTGGTCCTAAAACTTTTCCTAATTTTGAAAGCTTAATCATCATACTTGGAGTACAAATTAATTTTTCAAAATTTAATTCACCTCCTTTTATTTTCTCTATAAATTCATCGCTACCAACAATATCTGCACCAGCTTCTTTAGCTTCTTGAGCTTTGTTCTCTTCACAAACAACAGCAACTTTAACTTTTTTTCCTGTTCCTCCAGGTAAATTAACTATTGTTCTAATGTTAATTTCGCTTTTCTTCTGTTTGTTATTTATTTGAAAGCTTAAATCTAAAGACTCGTTAAACTTAGTTGTACAATTTTTTTTAAGCTCAGGTAATAATTTTTCTATTGGCTCAGCTTTTGAGTCTTTTATTTTTTCTTTAAGTTTTTTAAATCTTTTTGAATTCATTACTCTTTAACCTCTATTCCCATTGATCTAGCTGAGCCACCTATAATCTTAACTGCTTCATTTAAATCATGAGCATTTAAATCTTTCATTTTTTGTTTAGCTATTTCTTCCAATTGTTTTTTTGAAATAGATGCAACAATATTTCTTCCAGGTTCATTTGAACCTCCTTTAAGTTTTACAGCTTCTTTAATAAAAAAAGATGCTGGCGGTGATTTAATTTTAAAATCAAATTTTTTATCTTTATAAACTGTGATTTCAACTGGAACAGGTTTTCCTGCCATTGATTTAGTTTTATCATTAAAGGCTTTACAAAACTCCATAATGTTTACACCACGTTGTCCTAATGCTGGACCAACTGGTGGTGCTGGATTTGCTTGACCGCCTTTAATTTGTAACTTTATAAATCCACTAATTTCTTTTGCCATTAACTTACTTTCTCAACTTGATTATAATCTAAATCTACTGGTGTTGGACGACCAAATATAGAAACTGAAACCTTAAGTCTAGACTTTTCTTCATCTATATCTTCAACCATTCCACTGAATGAAGCAAAAGGACCGTCAACTACCTGAACTTTTTCACCAATGTTGTATTCTATACCAGATTTTGGCTGAGCTACACCATCTTTTATTTGTCCTAAAATCTTTTCTATTTCCTTATCAGAAACCGGAACCGGTATTCCTTTTGATCCTAAAAAACCACTTACTCTCTTTATGTTTTTTATCATATGATATATGTGATTATCCATCTCGCTCTTTATTAATACATAGCCTGGAAAATATTTTTTTTTTCTTTGTATTCTTTTGCCTCTTTTAACCTCAGTCACATCATGAGTTGGAACAATAATTTCTTCAAATTTTTCATTAATTTTAGCTTTATCTGCTTCTTCTTTAATTAAACTAGCTACTTTATTTTCAAAACTAGAGTGTGATTGAACTATGTACCAGTTTTTCATTAAATGCTCACTTTAAGTAAAAGTTCTAGAAAAAACTTCAAAACTTGATCTAAAAGAAGAAAAAATAACGACATCACAACTGCCATAACAAATACCATTA
>CACIZU010000004.1 GCA_902591185.1 uncultured Pelagibacteraceae bacterium | reverse complement strand
ATAAAAATAGGCAAAATCAAAATTATTGATTTTGATAAAGAAAAAATGAATGAAAAAATAAGAAGCAAATTAATGGAAAAAAAAGAAATGAAAAATATAAAAGTTAGATTTTTTGATTAAAAATATTTAAAAGAATTTTATGGCAACTGAAGTTAAAACTACTGTACCTGGTAACATGTGGAAAGTCCTAGTGAAAGAAGGAGATGCAGTAAAAAAAGGAGATAATTTGTTTATTATGGAAGTTATGAAAACAGAAGTTCATCATGATTCACCAGTTGATGGAACAGTAATTAAAGTTAATGTTGTAAATGATCAAGAAGGAATTGACCCTGGTACAGTAGCTGTAATAATTGAATGATAGATAAAAAAACTAAATATTTAAATATAATTAATGATCTCTCTGAAGATATTGGGTTATCAAGAGAAGAATCAAAGAGTTTAGTTGATATAGCCATATCATCGAGTGATCTTAGATATGTTAATTATGAACAATTAAAAGATGAAATAACAACCTTTCTAGTTATCAATATTTTTTTCTTAATTTGTAAATTATAATCATTATGGAAGGCCAAATTACTTTATACAACGGTCCAAACTCACCTTTTGGAAGAAAAACCAAAGTAACTGCCTTAGTACAAGAAGTTAAAATAGAAGAAAAAATTATTGATGTATATAAGGCTGATTTTTTAGACAAATACAATCCTCTAAGAAAAATTCCAACTCTAACGGTTAATCAATTATCAATTACAGATAGTGATAATATTTGTTTTTATCTTGATTCAATATCAAAAAAAGAAACTTTATTTCCAAAAAAAAATTATTGGCAAATAATGAGTGTTACTTCTATTGCTAATGGACTTATGGAATCTGTATTAGAAAGAAGAATGGAAACAATTAGACCAGAAAATGAAAAAAGTAATGACTTTATTAATAAACAAGAAACAAGAATTAAAAGAACAATTAATTGGTTGGGAAATAATTGGAATAATTATAATGAAAATTATTTAACCATGGATCAAATAGCCGTGGCATGCGCTTTAGATTATACAATCTTTAGATTTAATAAGAACTGGAAGATAGATAATAAAAAACTTAATAAATGGTTTAGTAAATTTGTTGAAAAAGATTTTATGAAATCAACAATTCCTAAACAAAACTAGAAGACTAATCGTAATAAAACATTGGAGCTTTTTTCCAATCCAGCCAAGAAACTGGATCGTGACCCCATACAACTTTTGCATCATATTCTTTTGCTACTCTTCTTAATTTTTTTACAGACTCTGCGGCATCAGAAGAGGATGCGACAAGTCCTGGCAAACATTTATCACACCAGTGATCTCCTGTATAACAAGCATCACCTGTGAATAACATGTGGCCAGTTTTTGGAAGATTAACTAATACAGATTGATGACCTGGTGTATGTCCTGGTGTGAATATTACTTTTATAACTCCATCACCGTACACATCATAAAAATCAGTTTTTCTACCTTGAAGAAATTTCCAACGTATATTTGGTTTATCAAAGTCAGCCCTTATATAAGCTGGTTGTGAAAACCAATCAGGATTGAATGCATAATCATATTCTAATTTTTGTGTAATATGTGTTGCATTAGGAAAATGCCCAATAGCTCCTGAGTGATCTAAATGTAAATGAGTTTGTATGACATACTTAACATCCTCTGGTTTTGTGTTTACTGTTTTAACTACATCTTTGCACCATTCTGATGCTTTCATCACAGGGTCATATGCTTCCACTACAGAGCCCCAATGTTTATGTTTGTCTAGTGCAACTTCTATTGGCATTCCTCCATCTATAACAACATCACCTTCAGGATGTTTTATTAAAAACCAAGGAATTGGTATTTCATATGGTTCATCACTTTGGTTCATTTTAATAAACTTTAATTTTGTCTTAATTGAACCTGTTTGAAACATATACAGTCTAATACCTGTATTAAATTTTTTTGTTTGTTCAAAAATATCTGTCTCTTTTTCTTTCATAATACTTTCCTACCAAGCAGATTGATAAATGTTAAGAGCATCTTTTTCTGTTACCTCTCTTGGATTGTTAATAAGCAATCTAGTCTGTTTCATTGCATCTCGAGCCATTTTTTCACATGCTTCTTTTGGTATATCAACTTCTCTTAATTTTTGCGGCAAACCAAGTTTCTTGGATAAATCCTCTAATTTGTCAATAAATTCAGCAGAAACTGCTTGGGCTCCTTTATTTGTGTCAATTTCTGGAAAAACATATGGAGCAAGTTCAGCATAATCTTTTGAGGCTTTGGTATCTACAGTATTAAATCTAAGAACATAAGGCAAAACTAATGAATTAGAAAGACCATGAGAAATATGAAAAGTTCCTCCAATTGGATATGCAAGTGCATGGACTGCTGCTACCGGAGAATTAGCAAAAGCTTTACCTGCCAACATAGCTCCTATTAACATATTTCCTCTAGCTTCAACATTAGAACCATCTAAAACAGCTTGTTCAATGGAAGCTCCAAGTAATTTTAAAGCTTCAATTGCTAACATTTTTGAAATTGGATTATTATTATTGTTTGATGATGCAAATCCTTCAATTGCATGAACCATTGCGTCAATTCCTGTTGACGCCGTAGTACTTGCGGGAAGACCGAGAGTTAATTCAGGATCTAAAATTGCTAAATCAGGCAAAATTAAAGATGATGACACTCCTTTTTTTTCTTCTTCTCCAACTGTAATAATTGATATTGGTGTAACTTCCGAACCAGTTCCGGCTGTAGTTGGTATTAGAACAAGTGGTAAACGAGGTCCTTTTGCGTTTGCAACTCCCCAAGCTTCATCTAAATTTTCATTGGAACCGAGTATTAGCGCAGATAACTTAGCAACATCCATTGAAGATCCTCCGCCAAATCCAATAACTCCAGTTGCCTTAATTTTTTTTCCAATCTTGATTGCATTCAAAAGAGTCTTTTGAGATGGATCAGCTTCAACATCATCAAAAACTTCTACAGATCCATTTTTTTGTAATTCTTTTATAGTTGGATCTGTTAAACCTAATGATATTAGATCTTTATCAGTAATAAAAAGAATCCTTTCTCCAAGTTTTTCAGACATTTCTTTAGATGTATTTTTTGCTTGACCACTTCCAAAACGAAGGCCGGGAGTGGTGTTAAATTGAAAAGAATTTAAAGTCATAATTTATTATACGAAGTAAACATAAAATATTATTGAAAATATTGCCATTCCTATAAGAATTAAAATCCATCCATATCCTGTACCAATTTTATCTATGTAGTTAACTTCTCCTTGAACATCGTCTGGTTTTTTATAAAGATCATTTGCTTGAATAGGTTTATTTGGTAAAGTTGATAAATCCATTTTACTCGATAAAAACCAGATTAATCCAATTCCAAAAAACCACCATATTAATTGATAACCCCAAATAGATGGTATTTTTAAAACCCACGCATCATAACCTGCTCCCGGATCTCCAAAAAAATTATTTCCTAATACTTGTCCAGGGCCAGCTCCAAAAAAAAGCCAAATCAAAGCTATTACATAAGCAAAAGATCTTAGTTTTGTTCTGCTAGGATGTAGACCCATATGCTCATTTAAAAAGTTATGAAACTTTTCTCTGTGAGACCGGTAAGCATCTATCTTTGTAAGGCTTGAAAAAGCCGAAATGGAAAAGGAAACAAATACATTAAATAATAATCCCCATACACCAGAGTGTATTGTTAGTGGCCATCTTCCCCATGGCAACCTATTTCCAGTAATCTGTTGTCCAATTGTTTCAGTTAAAATTACGATTATAATGCCAATAATTAAGCCAAAAATTGCAGCTCCTCTTGTAATCCATGGAAACCAGACCAATCCTAACAAAACAATAATAAACTGAAAAGCTATAGAAATTGCAATTCCACTAAAAATAATCATTGCTGGTTTAGCAAACGTAGCCAAATAAAGTGATGCTAAAAAAATTAGCAGCATAATAATTCTAGCAGCAGCAAGTTCTTTTTGCCAATTTATATTTTTGTTAACATATGCTTTGTACAGGTCTCTAGTAACTATACTTCCTGAAGTCATTAATAAGGCTGCTGCTGTAGATTGAAGAGCTGCAATTAATCCAACTGCTAATAAACCAGTTAACCAAAGAGCATGATTGTCCATTAAATTTATAATATGGTAAATTATTAACGAATGTTCATTTTTTGAAACTTCTGGCAACAAAGTATTTATGGCTAGACCATTATTATTAATATCTGCATTTGCTCCTAACAAACTTGCTCCAATTCCTTGGTAAGTTGTAAAAACAAATAAAAGTAAACCTACTACAACTGCTGATCCCCAAATTTGGTAATAAGAAAAAACTTTTGGGTTTTTTGCAGAATAACTCCACATAGAAAAAGAAGGAGATAAAACTATACCCATAAACGTGATTGTAAATGAGAAAATCATCATTGCCGTCCATGGTCCTCCTATTGATTCATTTTTTCCTAATCCAGCTACCCATTGAATAACTCCAGGCAATGCAAAATAACCATTATAATCTCCTCCACCATAACCATTTGTATTTCCCCAAGAACTAATTTTGGTAGATGCTATTTTTGACAAAGCTTTGCCAAATAACTCAAAATTTCCAACAAAAGAATAAATAATTAGCCCTAAAATAATTATAGTTAAAAAATAAAGCCAAGATTGAACTACACCAACACTAACAATAGATTTAAAACCTCCTCTTGTTACATAAAAGAGAACAATTGTAGAAATAACCCACATTCCCAATTCTCTAGAAACATAACCATCGGTTAATGTATTTATTAAATAACCTGTTGCGCCAAAAAAAACTGCCAAAAGAGGTATTGCTATAAAAAAAGTTACCAATACTGATATAACACGAATTGTATCACTCTTATAATATTCATAATACATTTCACCTGGAGTAATATATCCAAATTTTCTACTTAACATCCACTGTCTCTTAAAAAAAAATATACTTCCAAGAGGAACTGTTATTGCTATAAAAGCTGTACCAACAAATTGAAAGCCATCATGAAAAACAAGACTTGTTTGAGATATTACTGTTAGTCCTGCAAATGTTGCAGCTGTAGCTGCAAAAAAAAATACCCATGAAGAAATATTTCTATTTGCTAAATAATATTCTTCAGGATTATCAGAATTATATCTTGACCCCCTTACTCCCCAAAAAAAACAGTAAGAAGCATATAATAATATAAAAATAAATAACCAAAGAGATTTTTCGGACATTTAATCCTCTTTTAATTTTATTAAGTGCAACGTCTTGGTGCCGATTCACCTCGCTCTTTTTTCATTCTTTCAGCTTCTTTTTGAGCTTCAGCTATAGAAGAAAAAGCTTTATCTTCAAAAATTATAAATGGTTTAGCCCTATCAGCATTAAGTTGAGCTACACACCACTCTTTACCCGTTTTAGTACACATTACCATATAAGCTCCTGGAATAGGCCCGTATTTTCTATTGTTTAGAGTAAAAAGACTTTTGGCCAATTCATTTAACTTGTCTTCGTCTAAATTTCCTAAAGCATTTTTTTCAAGTTGGTTTAAAGGTGTGGCATCATCAGAACCTAAAATACCTTTTCCGTCTGTTCCAACTGGTCTACCAAATTCAGGTTTATTCATTATGGCAAAGGTCCTTCTTTTAAAAATCCTCTAATTGCATTTTCTAAAATCTTAGAGACATTATTGTTATAATTATTGTAAGATAAACTTCCACACCATGAAAGTGATCCTGGTGCGAACAAAGCACCGTCATTTGGTGTTTTATAATAAATCATATCAGCTCTAACCATCGGGTTTTCGGTTCCTCCACCATAATAACCTCTAACAGAGAAATGAATTTCTTCGTTAACTTGTAACATTAAGTTTGTATGATTTTCTGATCTTGCTAATAAATAAGCATTATGTGGTGTTCCAAATTCTAAGTCATATCTATCAAGCTCAAGTCCAGCTGCACCTCCACCAACTAAACCAAAATCTCCTATTACTTCATCATCTCCAACACCATCAAAGATCCATGAACATTCAGGTCTTTTACTATCAGGTTCTCGTTTATAATATGAAGAAACATCAAATCCATATGCTGTAAAAGTTAGGCCACAAACTTTGGAAGGAATTCTTCCTCTTGCTCTCCACATTCCACCATATTTTCCATCAAAAGCATTATTGTATTCACCAGGATTTGCTGTCCAAGCTCTTGTTCCTGCTTCACCTTTTCTAACTTCAATAATATTTGGATTATCCGGATGATACTCGCTAATCCAATAAAAACCATCTGAACCTAAATATATCCATCTTCCACCATTCAATTGATATGACTCGTATGCTGCTAGCATTTTTTCTGAACTATATTCTGGGTGTGATCCAGTTAAAACGCATCTATAACGATTTAACATATCGACACCTTCGATATGTAAATCTTCATCTGTCACAACATCAAAATCTAAATTTTTTTCTTCAAGCCAATCTGTTAAATGAAGGTCTGCATTTAATTGCCATAATGAAGGTGATAACCAGTGCCTATATTTTGGTCTCATGTTAAGTATTGGTCTTAACCTTGATGAAATAGCTACTCCGCTACCGTCTGAGTGTTGAGAATAAGTTGATAATCCATATTCTCTATGTTCATTTAAATATAAATCTGATGCTGACATAACTGGAACTTTACCAGCTAACAATTGAGCAACTACTGAATTTGTTCCTAAATTGTCATTTGAATAAGCCATATAGCTGTTTGAAGGTAATACAAATAAAAGTTTTGAAGTTGTTTTTCCTTTTGGTGGCTTGATAACAAATGGTACAAAATCTTCTGTCTCGGAAGAGTCTTCGCCATTAATTCTTAATCTAGCAGCATAAACTCCACTTTTTATTAAGTCAGGAATTTCATAAGTAAAATCAACTTCCCATCTTGCATCATCAATATCATCATCATGAAAATGTATCGCTCCGTACTCTTCAGGTTTGTGATGAAAAACCATTTCATCAGCAGTCCAATTATAACCAGTCATACCTCTGCAAGGTAAATTAATTATAAAGCCATTCAGGTGATTTGAAGTCATATCAATAATATAAGTTGAAGCAATGTTTGTTGTTATGTTTGCGTGAAAATCCCATGCTCCAATTACTTCGGATCTTAAATCTGATGGGCATCCGCTATATCCTCTTGCCAAAGACTCTATTTCGGCTTTAGATAAGGCTTTTTTGCTTAATCTAGGTCTATCAATCTTACCATTATAAGTTAAAGTTTGCTCTGGCAATTCTACCGGATCTATTGCCTCTTTGTAATGAGCTCCCTGTATATGTCTTCCAGAATGATCATTGAGAGTGCATGCTGCCATTAAAAAAGGCGCATCGTTTGCTCTTGGTTTTAAATTATTTGTTGCTTCAACAAATGATGTTGTTTCATCAGCAGGATGAAGTAATGACATGCCTAATCCACCATTAGTTGGAGTTACACATGGTTCTTGATATAATTTTAACTTACCAGTTTCAGAATCATAACTCGCAGCAACAAGATACCAAACTTTTCTCATTAATTTTTTTTCACTAGATAAGTTCATTACTTGTCCAGCTCCATCTCCTATCATTACTGAAAGACATCCATTTTCATCTACGAAAAGACCATAGCCACTTTTAGATTTTTCATTCCACTTTGTTAAAATTCCTTGTTTTCCTTTATCTGGTGTAGTTGGAAATATATATGCCTGTAAAGTAAAGCTTGTTGTGTTTAATCTATCATCTTGAGGAATAACTACGTAAGAACCACCATGAATTTTTTGGTTTCTTCCTTGATACGTTTTGTTGCACTGAGCTCCTATTTCTTCTTCTTTATATCCTGGGCCTTCAGGATTTGTATCGCCATGAATTAATCTTACAATTTGAACGTCATAGTTTTCATTTTTTTCCGCATTCACATAAAATTTTACTTTCTCTCCTGGGAAAGCTGAATATTTGTCGCTATATCCTGTGATCCTTAACATTTTAAACTCTCATAAATATTAATCATTCCGAATATCTTTCTAAAAGTTCTACAATTCTCTTTAAAAAAATAGCATGCTCACAAGCTTCTTCTGAAGAAAATGACTCTTCTAAAATTTCAACCGGTTCACCTCTTACTCCAGTTACGATTCCTATTCTATAATCTTCAAAATCTTTTTTACATACCGTTACATATTTTTTTATATGCATTGGTTGTCGTCTAAGTTTGTCTAAAACAGTTTGAAGTTCCTTGCTATGTTCAACCATTGGCTGACCTTTGTGAGGTTGAGCTGCTTTACCTACTGGACAAGCTCTATGTTCCTCGATTAATTTATTTCTCATTTTTTCATCTTTTAATAATGGCAATACATATTTTCTTGTTATAAAATCATCAGTACTTGTATGACCTTGATTTACTTGAACTCCAGTTTTATCTTTTGTCATAAATTACTTATTAGTCCTTTCTTGAATTATCTTTAATGCTTCAATTAAATAAACTCTAAATACCTCATGATTTTCACTCATTGGAAAATGCCCTATGTCTGTCATTTCTATATAAACTCCACCTTTAATTTGTCTTGCAGTATTTTCTGTTGCTTCTGGTGGAGTTAAATAATCATAAGTTCCTGTTAACATAATTACTGGACACTTATGTCCGTCAATATTTTTTAATTCATTTCTCAAATCATGGTCTACTGAGTAAAAATATAAATCTCCTTTAAAGGCCTCTGATCCTTGAGTGTAATAATGCCAAGTTAACCATCTATCTTTTTCTGGTGATTGAGGTGCCATAAGATCCCAAGTTCCACTAGCACAAACTTGAGCTGCATTTGCATGAGGATGCCTCCACCAGTCTAGATAAAATCCTGGAGCATAATCTGCCGCTTCTACAGGTATAACAGCTCTAAATTTATTAGGATGCCTTAAAGCTAATTGTAGAGCCACATTTCCACCAAATGAAGATCCCATAAATATTGGATTTTGTAATCCCAAAGCTTCACATAATTTTATGATAAAATTACAATAATGTTCTGCGGTTAGCTTATATTCTTCTTTCCACCATTCTTTATTGTGTGGTGGATCAGATTTTCCATGTCTTGGCAGATCATAAGCAATAACATTATAATTTTTTGTAATTTCTTCATCTTCAAGTAGTCCTCTCCATTGATGATTATGACATCCCGCTGTATGTTGGCAGATTAATGGAATTCCTTTTCCATTTTGCAAATAAAAAACCTTATACTCACAATCATCAACTTCTATAGTTACATAACGTCCTACAACATCATGATGTTTTACCATTTGATTGCTCCTTTTATATTGTTAAGATTCATTAAACTGGTACTCCTGTTTTTCTTAACAATTCAAATTGAACTGTAAAATTTCTTAAATTTTTCATTAAAATTAAATGATTACCTTCTATTTTTAAATCTTTTAAAAAACTTGCAGACCATATTCCATGATACATTGGTTTAGGCATAGGTTGACCAAACTCTCTCCAAGTATTTGCTGAAGCTCTCAATGCAAAATCATATGGATCCAAAGGAGATGGATTTGTATTTATATTTTTTACTTTACCATCATGCATTTCAATTATTACTTTTGCGTTTTCCATGTCAAACATAAAAGAGCAAGTATAATATTTTGCCATCGCATTAATGGTTTCATCACCATTAGTAAAGTCTTCATATTTCTTTGCCCAATTTTCTACTTCTGTGCTCATAATAATATTTTAATTAAATTATTTGTTTTTTGGACTATTGGCTCCTTTTAAATTTTTAGAAACATCTTCACCAAAATTCATATGATAATCTTTTTTTGGATTCCCATAATCTCCAAGGATATTTCGGATGTTACTTATTTCGCCAGGATTCATTCCAATTTCTTTAAGAAGGCTATCTAAAAATGGTTGGTGAGCTCTATATCTTAAAGCCGAACTAACAACATTGTCAGCTAAATTTCCTCCGCTCTTTCCGCCGCCGCTAGAACCTTCTTTTCCACCACCACCTGAAGATCCGGGCACACTTGTTCCACTAAATCCTGGAAGGCCGCTAACATCGACAATTTTGATATCACCAATGTTTGCCATAGGTTTAACACTTTCTCTGATAATTGATTCAATTTTTTCAGCAAGTTTAATTCTTAATGAGCTTCTTCTATTAGCATCACTTCTTACATTTTCTGCAAGATTTAATGCTTCTTTACCCGCAGCATCTATTTCATATCTTAATTTAGCTGCCATGGTTGCGTGCTTATCTTGTTCGGCTTTTGAAGCTGCTTCAATAACATCAACTTGTTTAATTCCTTCAGCTTTTTCAATGTATCTTGTTGAGTTAGCTTTCTCTTCAGCTTCTACTGCTTTAGCTCTTGTATTTTGTTCTTCTGCTTTTGATATAAGAACTTCTTTAGATTTCTCTATTATTTCAAGTTCTTTTTGATGTTCTTCTATCTGAATTCTTTTAGCTTTTTCTATATCTAGAGTTCTAACTTCTTTTTCAGACTCTATTCTATGAGCATCAATATTTTTCTGTTGAGCAATTTTAGCATTTTTAACTTGTTGATCTGCAATAATTTGGGCTTCTTCCGCTTCTCTTTGTTTATCTGACTGTTCTTTAATTATTTCAGCTTTTTCTTGAGCTCTTTTAGTGTCAACTAATCGTTGTTTTTCTAGTCTTGCGTATTCACTCTCTTTATCTAGATTTAATATTTTGACTTCTGTTTCTAGGTCTTTTTGTCTAATATCTAAAGCAGCATCTTTCTCTAATTGGTTTTGTTCTTTTCTTCTTTTTTCAATTTCCTCAATTAATCTAGTTTCAGTAAGTTTTCTTTCAACTTCTATAACTTGATTTTGAGAAATTTTTGCAACCTCAATTGCTTCCTGACTTTTTATTTCAGCTTCTTCAGCTTGTCTTTCTTTTTCAGCTTTTTGCTTAATTGTTTCGGTTCTCTCGTTTGCCTTTTGAATAGAAACTTCTCTCTCTTGTTGGTATCTAGAAAACTCTTCATTCTTTTTAATTTCTAATTCTTTTTGAACGGTTTCTAAGTTTTTATTTTCAATTGATATTTTAGTATCTTGAGTAATATCATTTCTTTTTTTCTTTCTTGCTTCTATTTGTTCGGTTAATTGTGTCAAACCTTGAGAGTCAAAAGTATTTGCTGGATTGAATTGTTCAATCGGCGCTTGATCTAAAGATATAATTGAAACTGTTTCTAATGCTAAACCTGTATGACCAATTGATTCATCGGCAATCTTTGTAACTTCTTTAACAAATTGTCCTCGATTTTCTTGTATTTCATCAAGAGTCATTTTTGCTGCAACTTCTCCTAAGGCATCCGCAAAACGACCTTGCACCACTTCTCTTAAATGTTCTGGATCAAGAGTTCTGTTACCTAAAGTTTGCGCGGCTGTTGAAACTGCTTTTGCATCTGGTGGAACTTTAGTAAAAAATTCTGTTACTAGTTCTGCTCTCATTCTGTCTTTAGTAATTAAAGATTTATCTCCACCTCTTTTTATTGTTAGACTCAATGTTCGCATACCAACTTGAGTAATATTGTGAATTATCGGTAAGACAAATGCTCCGCCTGATATAACTACCTTCTCACCAAGCATTCCTGTTCTTACAAAAGAAACTTCTTTTGAAGATCTTCTGTAAAGCCAATGCAATAAATAAACTACAATCGCTATTGACAATGCTAATAAAATTATTGCTGCTATTATATCTGCTCCTTTTGTCATAAATTATTCCCCCTAATTCAAGTTCCTTTCTTTGTATCTGCTAAAGCCGCACTATAAATAATCATTCCAAAAATTATTTTATTTAAAAAGTCAGCTAAATTATAAATTACATTTAAACTATTAATATTTGCTCCTCCTGCTAAGTGCTCAATAAAATATCCAATATGATAAATTGAAAAACCTATTGTTATGATAAGTCTATTTGCAAAAAAAGCCATTTGAACATTTTCGTTACCACATGTTGCATTTATTCTTCCGGCATCACCCATGTAAAGTTCACCAATAATATAAAGCCATCCTACTATGCCCACTAAGAAACCTAGAGTTACACTCATGTATCCGTATGCTCCCAAAAGTTGAGCTATAACCCAAACTAAAGTTCCAACTATTAAACGCCAAAACATTCCTCTTTTAATATCTGTCACTGATTTAAGCATTACGTAAAAAGTTAAAATGGTTAACGGAAAAGTTAAAAGCCAATCAATGTACCTTAATGCTGTAGGTGCCTGTCCATTTAGTACCCACAAATTTTTTGCATAGAAATAATGAATGGATGACATCAAAGCAATAACACCAACAAGATTCATTGCTGTGCCCCATCTGTTTGACAATCTACCCCTCTCTAAAAAGAAAAAAATTGCTGCCCCAATCATAGCAACAGAGATAAGCCAAAACGATCCTCCAACAATATCCTGTGGTAACAATAGCTTATTCATATACCCTTAATGTGTTCTATTTTACAAATACTTAATTAAAACAATACTTTCACATATAGTAAAACAAAAATATTTTATTTTTTTTATATATATTTTTTATAAGTTAATAACGTAATAAAATTGAGTTTAATTAAAAATTAAAATAACTAATACAATTTATAGTAGAAAAAAAATTTAACGTAAAAGTAGAATATATAATTTTATTTCGAGATTAGTTTAATAAATATATTATCAATCATCATGCTCTCAAAAGTTATAACTATTTCACAACAAAAAGGTGGTACTGGCAAAACAACATTAGCAATTCACTTGGCTATGGGTTTTATTAAATACCATAATCTTAAAGTTGCTGTCGTTGATACTGATCCACAAGGTAGTCTAGGTCAATGGTTTATGATCCGATCAGAAAAAAAAATATCAAACCATAATTTAAGTTTTAAAACTGCAAGTCTATGGGGCGCACAATATGAATCTAAAACATTAAAAAAAGATCATGATATAGTAATAATAGACACACCTCCAAAAATAGAGTCTGATGCACGACCATCTATAGAAGCTTCTGACTTAGTTTTAATTCCAATGACCCCGTCACATGTAGATTTTTGGGCGACAGAAGCGATTATAGATATTGCAAAAAAAGCAAATAAAAAAATTATGATACAAATAAATAGAGCAAACCAAAGATCAAAACAAATTATTAAAACAAATGATTATATAAAAAGCCTAAACGTTCCCTCGGTAAATATAATAATTGGCAACAGACAAATTTACGCTTCTTCAATGGGAGAAGGGAAAACAGCAATTGAAAAACAAAGAAAAGGTAGTGCTGTAGATGAAATTAAAAAACTTTCAGAACAAATTTTATTTGAATTAAACCAATAATGTCTCTCCTTCTAAAAACTACTAAAATAATAAATGAATGGACTGATTATAATGGTCATATGAATTTAGCATTTTATATTTTAGTTTTTGATAAAGGTGCAGAAAAAATTTTATCTAAATTTAAGATGGGAGAACAATCGGCAAAAACAACTAAAAAAAGCACAATGGCTGTAGAAAGTCACACAACATACAATAACGAAGTAAAAGAAAACGAAGAAGTGGATGTTTATTTATCTTATTTTGATCATGACAAAAAAAGACTGCATTACAAATTAGAAATGTACGAAAAAAGTAAAAATATCTTGTCTGCCACAACTGAAGTTGTGTCTTTATATATTGACTTAAATATTAGGAAAGTTGCTGAATTTGAAAATGAAAAAGCAATGATAATGGATCAATTTATAGATGAAAATAAATCAAAATTTAAATTTGATAACTTACAATTTTCAAATAAACTTAAAAAATAATCTATAATTAAATGAACACTGAAATAAAATTACTATCTGGAGCCTTAGGTGCAGAAATCAAAGGAATTGATTTAACAGATGTATCTAATGAAAACTTTAAAAAAATAAATGATTTGTTTTTAGAACATAAAGTAATTTTTTTTAGAGATCAGCCTATTACTAAAGATCAACAGATAGCTCTTGCTGAAAAATTTGGTCCACTTGAAACTCATGCATACGTTAAAGGATTAGAAAATTATCCAGAAATTGTTAGAATTGTTAAAGGCAAAGAAGAAAAAAACCAATGGGGTGAAAATTGGCATAGCGATGTAAGTTATAATTTAAAGCCAACTAAAGCAGTTATATTAAAATCACTTAAAATACCTCCTGTTGGTGGTGATACGTGTTTTTCTAATATGGAGTTAGCATGGGAAACATTAAATCCAAAAATTCAAGACAAGATAAAAGATAAAAAAGCTATTCATAGTTCATTAGGTGCAGAGTTTTTTATTAAAAACTACAAGTATATGGAGAGCAATAATAAAAGAAATTATGATGCTTATTCTAACGAACATCCAATTGTTAGAACCCATCCTGAAACAGGTAAGAAAATCTTATATGTTAATTGGACTTATACAAAACAAATTATTGGTCTGGATAAAGAGGAAAGTGATCAAATATTAAAAGAAATATTTGAACATCAAGCAAGATTAGATCTAACTTGCAGATTTAATTGGACAGAAAACACTGTTGCAATCTGGGATAACAGAAGCGTTATTCATTATGCTATTACAGACTTTTTTCCTGGAAGAGGTTTGGGTTATGAAAGAATAATGGATCGTATTGCAATTGAAGGTGATCATCCTCAATAATCTTAATGCAAATTATTGATAAAATAATATCAAATTTCAAAAATAGTAAATCACTCTACATTGGTGAGAAAGTCACCATGTCTGAGCATATGATTCAGACCGCAATGCTTGCTGAAAAAGCAAAATGCGACGATGGGTTAATTTGTTCCTGTCTATTGCATGATTATGGTCATTTTATTTTAGAAAACCCTGATGAGTTAGTTAAACTAAATGTAGATGGGCAACACGAAAATATAGGTTATGAATATTTAAAAAGCTTTTTTAAAAAAGAGATAGTAGAACCAATAAAATACCATGTTCTAGCAAAGCGTTATCTTGCAAAAGATAAAAAATATTATAATCAGCTTTCTGAAGCTTCTAAAGTAAGTTTGAATCTCCAAGGAGGAGTATTAAATCAAGAGGAGTGTAATAAATTTGAAGCACAAGAATGTTTTAAACCTTCAATACTTCTTCGAAAATTTGATGAAGCAGCAAAAAGAACAGACATTAAAATGAAATCTATTCATGACTATCAAAAATTGCTAACGTCCAAACTTATATGAAATTTGATTATTTAATTATTGGAGCCGGTTCAGCAGGCTGTGTACTTGCTAATCGATTATCAGAAAATAGTCAAAACAATGTAGCTGTTTTTGAAGCAGGAAAGCCTAGTGATATTTGGAAAGTAAAAATGCCACTTGCGATCTTGTACACTATGCATGATCCAAAATATAATTATAAATATTATTCTGAACCAGAGCCTCATTTACAAGATAGAAAGCTATTCTGTCCAAGAGGTAAAATGGTTGGAGGATGTTCAGCTCATAATGGAATGGTTTTTGTAAGAGGCAATCCTAATGATTATCAAAGATGGGCTTCTTTTGGATTAAAAGACTGGTCTTATGAAAAAGTTTTACCTTATTTTAAAAAAATTGAAACTTGGTCAGAAGGTGAAAACGAATATAGAGGTAGCAATGGAATTTTACCTGTAAATCAATCAAAAAATAAAAATCCTTTATTTAAAGCATTTATCGATTCTGCTGGGGAAGCTGGATATAAAATTAATGATGACATGAATGGTAAAGATCAAGAGGGTTTTGGAATGTATGATGTAACTATTCATAAAGGTGAAAGAGCTAGTGTTTCAAAATATTATTTAAATCCAGCTAAAAAAAGAAAAAATTTAAAAGTTTTTACCGATGCATTTGTAGAGAGAATTATTTTTGATGGAAAAAAAGCAATTGGTATTGAAGTTAAAATTAAAAATAAAGTTGAAAAAATTTATGCAAATAAAGAAGTTATACTTAGTGGTGGAGCTATAAATTCACCTCAATTATTGATGCTTTCAGGTGTTGGCCCAAGTGAACATTTAAAAGAAAAAGGAATTGAAGTTGTGCACAATCTTGAAGGTGTTGGTAGAAATTTACAGGATCATTTAGAAACTTATGTGCAGCAAGAATGTAAAACTTCAGATACTTTGTATTCATATGTTAACAAATTAAATATGGTAAGAATTGGTATTCAATGGTTTTTATCAAGAACTGGTCCATGTTCTACTTCATTTTTAGAAGCAGGAGGTTTTTGTAAATCATCCCCTGAAAGGGAATATCCAAATATTCAATTTCATTTTTTTCCAGCCTTTGTAATTGATCATGGTCTTGTAGATCCTGATAGGCATGGATATCAATTACACGCAAGTCCAAATCATCCAAAAAGCAGAGGTAACATTACCTTGAAAAGTTCTAACCCATATGATTATCCAAAAATTAAATTCAATTATTTAGATCATGAAGATGATCTTAAACAAACAATAGAATGCATACATGTTGCAAGAAAAATACTTGGACAAAACTCCTTAAAACAATTTGCAGGAAAAGAAATTGGACCAGGAGAAAATATTCATACAGATGAATTATTTGAAGAATACATAAGATCTAAAGCTGAAACTGCTTATCACCCATCATGTACTTTAAAAATGGGTATAGATAATATGGCTGTAGTAGATGAAAAATTGAAAGTTCATGGTTTAGAAAATTTAAGAGTAGTTGATGCGTCAGTTATGCCTGAAATTACAAGTGGAAATTTAAATGCTCCAACTTTAATGATAGCAGAAAAAGCTTCTGACCTTATTTTAAATTAAACTAATATTTTAGTATAAAAATAATATAGGATCTCACTTTTTCTCTAATTCATTTTCTTCAGTCATTGTCCTTTGATGTTTTTTTAATTCTGAATGAAGTATGTAAGCACAAACAAACATTATTCCAACAGTTATCTGATAATATGGGCTATCAACAAAATTATAAATTCCGTGAAATAGATAAGGTATCAAAAGACTTAATATTAAATATTTTTTATGTGCAGTAAACGCGTACAATCCAAAAAAAAATCCCATAATACAACCATTTAAACCATGCATGGGAACAGCGGTATAAGATCTTAATATAGCAGTTTCTAACGGATTCCATTGATAATGATCCGACAATACAAAAACATATTCAAAGTTTTCAAAAGTTGCAAAACCTAGTGACACTGTTACTCCATAAACAATCCCATCCATTGGTTCGTTAAATTCGTCTCTTTTTAATACACAAAACCATAAAACAAGAAATTTTAATAATTCTTCTGACCAGGCGGGCGCAAAGAAACTATAAAAAAGTCTATGAGATAATTTTGAACCATCGCAAAAATTATTATGCATAAAACCATTAATTGCTCCAGCTGGCAAACAAATCACAACTCCTAGACAAAAAATCATAACAATTAAATGAATGGGCTCTCTAAATCTATCAGATAACACAAAATAAAATAAAATTAAAATTGATGGTATAAATGTAATTAATATTGTGCTCATAGCTTGCAATACATAAATTCAACTTTTTTCTTAATATTAAAATTTATCAAATCTTATATTGAGTTGATTTATAATTTTTTTCCATAAATAATTTTAAAGTCTTCTTTTTCGGTAAAATAATAATGCAGCCAAATAGAAATATAGGTGTAAATTGCAACTATAAACATTGATTTAGAACCTGTTGCTATTGCAAAAGCAAAAGGAATTCCTATCGCAAAAACATACATAGCATTTGGTGTCCATTTAAATATACCTCTTTTTTCAAAAGGCATATCTCTATACTCTGGATAAAAATGATCTGCACCTGCTGCTCTTAAGAAGCCAAAATATTTTTTAACTGAATACATTGTGTATGCTCCTGGAATAAAAATAATAATTGAAATTATCCAAGCAATAAGGCTTGGTTTGTATAAAGAACCATAGTCAACAAAACACAAAACAATAGCTGAAAGTCTAGAGATAATTAAAATAAAAAATAATATTACATATCCTTTAAATCCAATTGTATTACTGACAGATTTCCAACATAACTCTGATCTCCAACAAATCCATACATATATTTGGTGAATTAATGGTATAAACATTGCTATTAAAAACCAATTCAAAGCATTAAATCCTAAAAAACTATTCGTATTATTTTCAAGATCTGCAAATTGAAATCCAATATAAAATAAAATAATTGTTCCGCCTAAGTGCCAAATTTGACCCTTAAAAAAAAAACTTAATTTATTTTCCATTATTTAAATTAACACTAATTAAACAAATAATTTCAAACATTATAGAAGCCGCAACCATTGATGTAATATTGTTTGGGTTATCTTTGGTTGGCATTAAACAAGCTACGTCCCCACCGATTACATTTTTACCTTTTAAACATTGTATAAGTTTTCTAGCCTCATCCATATTAAAACCTCTAAATGCGGGTTCAATATTTGCAGTACCTGGTGCAACTGTTGAATCTAAACAGTCTAGATCAAATGTTACATAAATAGGATTATCCCCTAGTCTATCTAAAATCATTTTAGAACATTTTTCATGTCCTAGTTCTTTATATTCATCCATTGTAATAACCTGATATCCAATATCATAACTTGCCTGTAACCAATCTAATGTTCTTGGATTTCCTCTTATTCCTATTTGTGTGCTTGTATGAGGATCAACATTACCTTGTTTAACTAGATAAGAGGCCCAATGTGCTGCTGATTTTTTTGCACCTAAAAAATGATCTAGTTTTTCATAACAATCAGTATGAGCATCAAAGTGTACTAAAGTAATTTTTTTACCTTTGGTTAATTTAGAATTTTTTTTTGCTAAACTTTGTATTATTCCTCCTGTTACTGAGTGATCACCGCCAATTGATACAACTGGTTTTTCAGCTTTTTCGATGTGATCATAAAAACTTGAAATTCTTTCAATACATTTTTCGTTATCATTTGCCTCAGGAAAAGGTACATCCCCTAAATCATGAATTTTATTTAATTTCCAAGGATCAATTCCATACTCTAGATGTGATCTTTTAAGCATTGCTGAAATATTTCTTACAGCTCGAGGACCTAAATGCTGATCTCTTTCCGTAGTACCATTTCCAGTACTGTGTGGAACTCCTACTAAAGCAATATCACAGTTTTTTGGGTCAGGATCATTTTTACATCTAAATAAAGTAGGTATACCCCACCAATAAAGAGTCTCCATCATTATTTGATCTTCATCTGAAATCATAAAAATAATTCTACACTATTAAAAAAATATAAAGAAGACATATAATTTGATATAGGTTCAAAATTACTAATGAAAAACAATAATCCAAAAGGCATAATTCTTATATTGATTGGTATGTTTATTGTTTCATTTATGGATGCAACATTTAAATATATTAATACTAGTGTTAATTTGTATGAAGCCTATTTCGTCAGAACATTGGTAAGTTTTGTAGTTATCGCTTCTTATCTAAAAATAACAAACAAACCAATAATTTTTACTACTCATTACCCTTTGCTTACAAGTATACGTGTAATTCTTTTCTTTTTTGGTTTTAGTTCTTTTTATATTTCATTAACTATAATGCCTTTAGCTACAGCCACTGCTCTATTTTTTGCTAGTCCTTTTTTGATAACAGTTTTTGCAATATTTTTTTTAAAAGAAGAAGTGGGAATAAGAAGATGGTCTGCCGTGATAATTGGTTTTATAGGTGTTTATATAATATTAAATCCTGATTTTAACGATTTTGACTATTTAAGTTTAACGCCTATATTATGTGCATTTTGCTATGCTTTATCAATGATAATTATAAAGAAAACATCTGATAAAGATGATGTTTATTCGCAAATGTTCCACTTTTATATTTTTGCAATAATAATTAGTTTAATAATTTATTTTTTTATTGGTGATGGTCAATACAACAATTTTGATTATCCTGCTTCTCAATTTATTTTAAGAAAATGGTTTGGTAATTTGGAATTCTCTTTGCCTTATATGATTTTCATAGGTGTGGTTGGTGCTACAGGGTTTCTTTGTTTTTTTACAGCTTATCGTATAGCTTCTCCAGCTGTTGTATCGCCATTTGAATATTCAATATTAGTATGGGCATCATTAAATGGATGGATTCTCTTTGATGAAATACCAAGTCAAAGAACAATTATTGGAATGATTTTAATTGTAAGTGGAAGTATATATATTTTTATTCGTGAAAAAATCCAAGATCAACCTATTGTTACAGAAAAACCTTTAAGATAAATGTCAAAAAATTTAATTCCTACTATTAATATTTCATCCTTACTTAAATCAAATCTTAACTCTCTATCAGCAAAAAATACTATAAAAAAAATTGAAAAAGCTTGTATTGATGTTGGTTTTTTTCAAGTTGTTGAGCATGGTATTGATATTAAAGAAATAAATAATATCTGCAAAATTGGTAATAAATTTTTTAACTCTTCAAAAGAAAATAAAAATAAATTAGCTCCAAAAAAATGGAATAAAAAAAATAAAAACACATACAGAGGTTATTTTCCAAACAGTGTTAATGGTAAAGAGGGTTTAGACTTAGGTGATCTTAAGATAAAACCTCATAATTTAAAAAAATACAAATCTCAATATATTGAATATCTAAATTTAAATAAATCCTTCAATAAATCTTCTATTAAAAGTTTATCAAACTATTTTAATAATATCTTTTCTTTAAGTGAAATATTATTCAAAAGCATTATTAAACTTTATAAAAAAGATGAGAACATTAGCAATCAAGCTTTTTCAAGAATTAAAACTCTTAGTACATTAAGGTTTAATTACTATCCTAATCAGAATAAGCCTGTGGAAATTTCAAAACAAGATGGTGTAGCTCTTGGATGTGAAACACATGTTGATAGTGGAGTTTTTACTGTTCTTCACCAGGACAAAAAAGGTGGTTTGCAAGTACAAAATAGGAAAAATAAGAAATGGTATGATGTTCCATTTAATAAAAATGCACTGATAGTAAACACTGGATTAGCCCTAGAGTATTTAAGCAAAGGTAAATTTAAAGCTACAAATCATAGGGTGCTATGGAATAAAACAAAAAGAATGTCTGTTCCTTTCTTTTTTGAACCTTCTTATGATTTTAGAATGCACTCTTCTTTTTTAAATAACTCAAAGAGCAATAAAAAAGGCATATTTTTTCAAAATTTCCTAAAGAACTCTTTGAAGAAATTTATTGAATATCAACGCTAAGATTAATAATATTATTTCATTAAAGCGATACATAACTCATCGTTATATCCAACACGAAAGCGGGATCGGTCGTCTTTTTTTAAATTAGAAAGTTTAAAGGAGGAAACATGAAATTTGGATACTTTTGTAATACCACTAATTGGACTCACAAGCCATATCACGAACTATTAGACGAAACTAGAGAGATCACAAAATATTGTGATCAGAATAAATGGAACTCTATTTGGTACACAGAACATCATTTTAATCATGAAGGAATGGAGTCTTGTACAAACCCTTTAATGATGGGCACTGATGCTGCTGCAAGAACTAAACAAATTAGAATTGGTCAAGCTTGCAATGTAATTACTTTTCATAACCCTATACAAATGGCTGAGGATGTTGCTCTTTTAGATCAATTATCTAAAGGAAGAGTTGAAGTTGGTATCGGTAGAGGAATTTATGGAAGAGAAGCTGTAAATTTAAATATTGAGGCTGATATGAAAGATCAAGCTAAAAACTTTAGGCTTTTTGAAGAAACTTTAACAATTTTAAAAAAAGCGTGGAAAGAAAAATTTTTTGACCACAAGGGTGAATTTTACACCTATCCTTCACCTGACTATGTATGGCAACATGATATGAGTAAACCGAGTGAAGAATTTATGGATATGAAAACTAATGTAATGAAAAAAATTAGTGTTCTGCCCCAACCTTATCAAAAACCCTATCCACCAATTCATCAAGTTGTAGATGGTATTCGATCTATCGAATGGGCTGCTCAACAAGGTTTAAATATCATTATGTGGATACCAACAGTTAAAGCATTAAAAATTAAATTTGAAGCTTTCAAAAATGCAAAGTCTGAAGCTGAAAAAAGAAACGTACCAATGGGTGAAGGAATTTCACTTGTGAGAGATATGTTTGTTGCTGACACTATGGAAGAAGCTAAAGAAAAAGCTGGTGAACATATGGTTAATTATATGAGATGGGTATGTCATTGGCGAGGTTTAGGAAATCATATGGATCCAGATGAAGAACTTCCTGAAACCAAAGGTAAATTAGATTTATTAAATTATGAATTTTTACATAAGAGAAATATGTTATTTGGAACTCCTGAATATGTTATTGATAAAATTCATGAATTAAAATCTGAACTAAACCTGCAAAACTTGCAAGTTTGGTCAAACTTTCCTGGGGTGAAACACAAAGATTGCATGAAAAGTATAAAACTTTTTACTGAAAAAGTTATGCCTCATTTTCAGGATGACACAGATACTGAAGTTAAAAAAGTTTCGTGACCAAATCACATAAAAAAATGTCCGGCGGCCAAGCTGCTGTTCAATCTTTAAAAAAAGAAAAAATTGAACATGTCTTTGGTCTTATTGGTTCAGCTACAATGGAGATGTTTGATGCCCTTTATCACGAAAAAAAAATTAAATTTATTGGAGTAAGAGATGAAAGAACTGGCACACATATGGCTGACGGTTATGCAAGAGCATCTAATAAACCTGGTGTTATCATAGCTGGGCAAAATGGTCCTGGGGCAACAAATTTAGTAACTGGTGTTGCTCAAGCAAAAGCTGCTTTTTCACCAGTAGTGGCAATTGCAGGCTCTTATTCAACAAAAGATAAAATGGAAGATGCATTTCAAGGTCTTGATCAGCAATCTTTATTTACACCTATTACAAAAAAAACATGGACTGTTAAAAATTCAAAAATTATACCGAACGTAATTAGTGATGCTTTTAGCCTAGCAATGAAACCTAGAAGAGGACCAGTTTGTGTTAATTTGCCAAGAAATATTTTAGCAGCAACAAATAATTACAATATAAACACAAATAAGCCCTCATTTATTAACGAAAGCAGTCTTAAGGGAAGTTTAGAAAAAATTATAAAAGCTACAAAAATTATAAATCAAGCAAAACAATTTGTAATAATTGCTGGTGGTGGGATTAAATATACAGCTAAATATAAAGTGGTAATTAAACTAGCTGAATTATTAAACATACCAATAGTTACAGCAGCAGGTCATGGAGATGCTATTCCATTTAATCACAAACTTAATGCAGGCCAGATGGGTCCTCGTGGAAACCCTGTTGCTTCAAGACTTATTAAACAAGCAGATGTTATTTTAGCAATTGGAACTAGACTAGGTTTTAATTCTACTTTTTATTCGTACGATAATATAAATAAAAAAGCAAAAATTATTCAAATTGAAATTGAAAAAAAAATGCTTGGAAAATATTTTCCAATTGTTGTTGGTATTAATGCTGATGCGGCTACAGCTACAAATCAAATATATAAAGAAATTAAAAAACAGAGAATTAAATTAGATACAAAAAATTGGACAAACTCATATATAAAAGAAAGAAGAGAATATTTAATAAATAGAGATAAAGATAATCTTGGAAGAAACTTTCCTATTCAACCAAAAGGATTATTTAAACAACTAAGAAAAGCATTGCCTAGAGATACGGCTATAACTCTAGATGCTGGAACTCTTTGTTTACAAGCAACAGATGCTCTAGAATATTATAATCCACCATCTTTATTTACACCTTTGGACTTTGGTTTAGTTGGTTTTTCATTTGCTTGTGGTCTTGGAATTAAAATTGCAAAACCAAAAAAAACAGTCGTTAGTCTAATGGGTGATGGTGGTTTTGGTATGACAATATCTGAATTAAGTACAGCAGTTGAATATGGAATAAATACAACAACTATTGTAATGAACAATCAAAGTTGGGGAGCAGAAAAAGCTTATCAAAAAGATTTTTTCGGAAAAAGATATTTAGGTGCAGATATTACCAGCCCTTCTTTTGATAAAGTTGCAGAATTATATGGGGCAAAAGGTTTCAAGGTTAATAAAATTTCTGAAATAAATGAAGCTGTTAGAGCTGCAGTTAAATGTAATAAGCCTGCAGTAGTTGATGTTGATGTTGATCCTAGTGCGTTATATAGTTTTAGAAGAGATAGTTTT
The DNA here is from genome assembly GCA_902591185.1 of uncultured Pelagibacteraceae bacterium. Taxonomy (GTDB): domain Bacteria; phylum Pseudomonadota; class Alphaproteobacteria; order Pelagibacterales; family Pelagibacteraceae; genus Pelagibacter. Next base: position 44,701 of record CACIZU010000004.1, on the reverse strand, counting down.
AAACATAGGCAAAAATAAATGTCACAAAAGGATATCGGTAATAAAATTCCAATTTACAAATTAAAAGCAGGTAAAGAAGTTGAAGATTATTACGATGATTGGACTGTTGAAAATAAATATGAAAAAGATATGGTTGATTGGAAATATTCTGGACCTCAAGAAACTGTAGATCTTTTTAAAAAACATATTTCTAAAAAAGATATAAAGATTTTGGATGCTGGTTGTGGAACTGGTTTAGTTGGTGTTGAGCTTAAAAAAAATGGTTTTACAAAAATTGATGGAGCTGATTTTTCTCAGAAAATGCTAGATTTAGTGCCAGAAAATATTTATGAAAATTTATTCAAAATTGATCTTAATCAAAAAGTTAATATTGAAAATAACGCTTATGAAGGAATAACTTGCGTTGGTACTTTTACGTTCGGTCATGTTAACCCTCCAGCATTAGATGAAATGGTAAGAATTTGCAAAAATGGGTCTTTAATTTGTTTTACAATAAATATTGGAATTTATGAGGAATATGGGTTTGACAAAAAGATCAAAGAATTAGAAGATAATAATTCTTGGAAAATAATTGAATTCTCTAAATCAAATTATATTGCAAGCAAAGGGGTGAATGCTTGGTTAGTTTTAACTCAAGTAACTAAATAAAAAAATATGGATATTAATTTAAGAAAATTTACAAAATTTGTTGATAAAACTTTTATTGAAGGTGGCAAAGAAGCTAAAGAACCAGTTTTATTAGTTTCAGTTGCTGCTGTTTTTAAAAATCCTTGGCACGGACAGGGTTTTGTTGAAAACTTAAGACCTGCAATTTTAGACCTAGCTCCTAAATTGGGTGATTTATTGGTTCCAGAACTAATTAAAGAAATTGGATCTCCTGAAAAAATATTAGCATACGGTAAAGCTGGTGTAGTTGGTTTAAATGGAGAAATAGAACATGCTTCAGCTTTTATACATACATTAAGATTTGGTAATAAATTTAGAGATGCAGTTGGTGGAACATCTTATTTAAGTTTTACAAATACTAGAGGGCCTGCTGGATCAAAAATTTCAATTCCAATGATGCACAAAACAGACTCTGGATTAAGACCTTATTATTTAACACATGAATTCACAATTCATGACGCTCCCTTTGATGATGAAATTGTTATAGCTATTGGTGGAGCCTCAAGTGGTAGAGCTCATGCAAGAACTGGTGATAGATATCAAGATATGAAAGAAATGGGTATTGAGCCCAAATAATACTTGATGACAACAGGAACTACTGCATCAGGTACATTTTATTTCTTAAATCAAAAAGAACAATCTATTCCTATAGTTTTTGTTCATGGTGTTGGTTTAACTTATGAAATATGGCAACCTCAATTAGATTTTTTTAAAAATTACTCTACTCTTTCATACGATATTCTTGGGCACGGAAAGTCATCTTTAACAAAACAAAATATAAGTTTTGATGATTTTTCAGAGCAACTTATTAATTTAATTAATGAACTTAAAATTGATAAAATTCATTTAGTTGGGTTTTCAATTGGATCTTTAATTGCTAGAAATTTTGCAACTAAATTTAATGACCGACTACAATCATTAATTCTTTTGGGCTCAATATATAAACGATCCAAACAACAACAAAAAATTGTTGATGAAAGATTTAATCAAGCTAAAAAAGAATTAAAACTTTCAAAGCAGGCATTAAAGAGATGGTTTACTGATAGGTATTTAGAAAATAATCCTGATACTTATGAAAAAATAAGTTCGATTTTATCTTCGATTAATATGGCTAATTTTTTAAAAGTTTATGAACTATTTGTTAAACATAAGAACGACGAAGACTTTGAAAAAATTAAGACTAACACCTTAGTTATGACTGGAGAATATGACGTTGGGTCAACAATTGAAATGTCCCAAGAATTAAACAAAATAATTAAGAATAGTGAATTAAAGATTGTCAAAGATGGTAAACATCTTTGTGGTATTGAATGTGCAGATGATGTAAATTTAACAATCAAAAATTTTGTAGAAAAAAATGAGTAAATTAAAAAAATATAAAATGTTCATAAATGGAGAGTGGATAGACTCAGAAAATAAAAAAACCTTTGAAACTTTAAACCCGGAAAATAATGAACCGTGGGCAATTGTTCCTGAGGCAAGTGCAAAAGATGTAGATAAAGCTGTTAATGCTGCACAAAAAGCATTCGAGGGTGAATGGCCTAAATTGCTTCCAAGAGAAAGAGCAAAATTCCTAAGAGCTATAGGTGATCAATTAAGACAAAACGCTGAAATGTTAGGTGAAATTGAAACTGTCGATACAGGAAAACTTTTTAGAGAAACAAAAAAACAAGCAATTTATATTGCTGAATATTATGATTATTATGCAGGTCTTGCGGACAAAGTCGAAGGAACTGTGCTACCAATTGATAAACCAAATGTTCAAGCAATAACTACAAGAATACCAATTGGTGTAATAGCAGCGATTATTCCTTGGAATTCACAAATGTTTTTAACAGCAACAAAATTAGCTCCTGCTCTTGCTATGGGTAACACTGTAGTAATTAAATCTTCTGAACTTGCCCCTGCTGTTATGTTTGAATTTGCAAAACTTATTGAAAAGACTGGGATTCCAAAAGGAGTGGTAAACGTTATTACTGGCTTTGGTGATCCATGTGGAAAAACACTAACAACTCACAACTTGGTTGAAAAAATTGCCTTTACTGGTGGGCCTGAAACAGCAAGACATATAATTAGAAATTCAGCAGACAATTTATCTGAAGTAAGTTTAGAATTAGGTGGAAAAAGTCCTGTTGCTGTATTTGATGATGCTGAACAAGAAAATGCAATAAATGGAATTACTGCTGGAATATTTGGAGCAAGTGGTCAAAGCTGCATAGCTGGCTCAAGACTTTATATTCAAAAAGGTATTTATGATGAATTTTTAGATAAACTTTCAAAACGTGCATCTAAAATAAAAATTGGTACTCCAATGGACTCTGAAACTGAAATGGGGCCATTGAGTAGTTTTAAACAACTAGAAACAATCGAAAAAAATATTAAAGCAACAATTGATCAAGGTGGAAAAATAAAATGTGGAGGTAAAAGAGATTCTTTTTCTAACAAAGGTTATTATTTTCCAGCAACAATTATAGAATGTGATAATCACAATTTACCTGTTGCAGAAAATGAATTATTTGGACCAGTTTTATCTGTAATGAAATTTGATACTGAAGAAGAAGTAATAAATAAAATGAATGATAATCAATACGGATTATCCTCTGGAGTTTATACCAGTAATCTTTCACGAGGAATGAGAGTTTCTAAAGCAATAAGAGCAGGGATAACATTTGTGAATACTTATAGATTAATTTCTCCTTCTGCTCCATTCGGAGGCATTAAAGATAGTGGATATGGCAAAGAAGCAGGAATCGACTCTATTAAAGATTATACAAGAGTTAAAACAACTTGGTTCTATACTTCAGATGAACCATCTCTAGACCCTTTTTCAATCAGGTAATTTTTGTCTCCAAAACATACAGCTTTAATTGTTTTGGTAATGTTTTTTCTTGGAAGCGCATATCCTCTTGGTAAATTTGGTTTAAATGCATCAATGAACCCTATTTTCTTTGGAGCATTAAGGATGGGTTTTGTTTTTTTATGTTTATTACCATTTTGTAAAATAATTATTCCTAAAAAAAAATACATATTACCTTTAATTGGATTTTCTCTTTGCATGGGCGCTGGAGTAAATATGTTTTTGTATTTATCTATTAATGCAGTAACTTTATTAGCACCTATTACAATTGGTGCACAATTATCTATACCATTTGCTATTTTGATAAGTTCTTTATTTCTAAAGGAGAGTATTAGTCTAAAAAAATGGATTTTTATTTTTTCATCATTTTTAGGAATATTATTGATAGCTTTTGACCCAAATATTTTAGATGAAATTATTGGTACATTTCTGGTTTTTGGAATGGCTTTTTTTTATGGATTGTCTCAAGTTTTTTCAAGATACATCAAAAATTTAGACGTAAAATTCACTAACTTTTTTATGGGTCTGGTGGGCTTTTTAGTTTTAATTATTTTTTCTCAAATATTTGAAGGAAATATTATTGAGCAAATTAAAAAAGTTGAAGCTGGTGGCTGGTTTGCAGTTATGTATGCTGGAATGATAATTTCAATTTTAGGTCATATGATGATGTTTTATCTTTATAAATTTTATCCTGTTGGAATGGTAATGCCTTTTTATTCTTTATTCCCAGTATTTGGATTAATATTAACTTTTTTTGTCTTTGGTGAAGTGCCCTCTTTAATTACAATATTTGGGGGTATAATTGTGATAACTTCAATATATTTGCTTCAAAAAACAAGATAATTTAGTCATTGAATTGTTTGAATAATCATCATTTAATTATCTTTTTATAAATTGTTAACAATAAAAGAGGAAGATAATGAAAAAACTATTTATCGCTGCATTTATGTTTGTTTCTATTTTTGGAACAAAGGTAATGGCAGACATTAAAATGGGGATTATTTTAGGATTTACTGGTCCTATTGAATCTCTTACTCCTGCTATGGCAGCATCTGCAGAGCTTGCATTTAAAGAAGCTTCTGACTCAGGTTCGCTATTAGGTGGGAAAAAAATTGAGCCAGTAAGAGCAGACTCAACTTGTGTTGACTCAGCAGCAGCAACAGCAGCAGCTGAAGGTTTAATTTCAGGTGGTGTAGCTGCTATTATGGGAGCTGACTGTTCAGGTGTAACTGGAGCTATCGCAACAAACGTAGCTGTACCAAATGGTGTAGTAATGATTTCACCATCAGCAACTTCTCCAGGATTAACAACTCTAGATGACAAAGGATTCTTTTTTAGAACAGCTCCTTCTGATGCTAGAGGTGGTCAAATCTTAGCAGATGTAACTAAAGACAGAAATGTTAAAAGTGTAGCAATAACTTATACTAACAATGACTATGGAAAAGGTTTGGCTGATGTTTATGAAGCTGCAGCTAAAGCTCATGGTATAAAAGTAACTGCTGTTACTGCACATGAAGATGGTAAAGCTGACTACTCATCTGAAGTTGCAACATTAGCTTCTGCTGGTGGAGATGCAATGGCTGTAATCGGTTATCTTGACCAAGGTGGAAAAGGCATGATTCAGGCTGCTCTAGACTCTGGTGCGTTTGACAAGTTTGTTTTATCAGATGGTATGATTGGTCAGTCTCTGGTTGATGCATTTGGAAAAGGTTTAAGTAAATCTTTTGGTACTATGCCAGGTTCAACTGGAAAAGGTGCTGGAGTATTTGCTGACGTTGCAAAAGCTAGTGGTATAGATTCTTCAGGTCCTTACACAGGTGAGTCATACGACGCAGCTGCTTTAATAGTTTTAGCAATGCAAGCAGGTGGATCTGCTGACAGAGCGTCTATTGCAAAAAATGTAATGGATGTTGCTAACGCTCCTGGAACTAAAATTTACCCAGGTCAGCTTAAAAAAGGATTAGATTTACTAGCTAAAGGTAAAAAAGTTAACTACGAAGGTGCTACTGGAGTTACTTTTACTAGCGTTGGTGAGGCTGAAGGTTCTTTCTTAGAGCAAGAAGTTAAGGGCGGAAAGTTTAAAACTAAAAAACAAAGATAATTAATATCTAATTTAAAAACCCCAGTGATGATAATTACTGGGGTTTTTTATATTTAGATACTACCTATTATTCTTAAAATACCAAAGATTGAGATTAAAATTAAAAAATAGAAGACTACCTTTCTATAAAGCGCTTCTTTACTCTTAACAAAAAATTTATCACCAATGTAAACACCAATTGGCAAAATTATAATTAAAGGAATTGTTCTGTAAATTGTAATCATGTCTACAATTCCTCCAAAAAAACTTAAAATAAATGCATAAACATCTGTTAAAAAAAATAGCGCTGCTAAAGATCCTCTTATTATAACTGGTTGAATACTTGTAACCAATAAAAATAGTGCAACCGGCATACCACCTAATGTTGTTAATCCATTTAATGTTCCAGATATTATTCCTGTAAAAATTTTTACTCCATTATTATTAATTCTTTGATTTGAATATCCTCTCATCAATAAAATTGAAAAAAAAATTATTATTACACATACATATAGATGAGTAGTTTGTGGAGATAGATATTTTAATAAATATAGACCAATTGGTGATCCAATTGCTATTCCTATCAAAAGTTTAAAAACAAAATTCCAATCAATTTTATTCCATATGTAAGGAAACATAAAAATACTTATGAAAACCTCGAGTATTAATATGATTGGGACTATTTCTATGGCAGGAAGAATAAAAGAAAATCCAGAAATACATGTTGCAGAAAATCCAAATCCATTAAATCCTCTTATTATTGAAGCTATAAAAACAGTAAAAATTATTAATGAAAATTCAGATAAACTTAGATTGAAATAAGATAAAAAATCCACTTATCTTCTCTCTTTAAAATCAGCTCTTAAAGTTGAAACAGCAATAATAATTAGAAAAATTATACAAACTAAATTCATTGTTTTCCAACTAGTTAAGCTGATAAATACTCCAGCTGATAAACTTGCTATCGCTTGAACCGTATAAACAATAAGATCATTAAATCCCTGAGCTTTAAACTTTTCTTCTTCTCTGTAAGATAAAACTAATAAACTAGTTCCTGATATAAATAAAAAATTCCATCCTAAACCTAAAAAAATTAAAGCTATTAAATAATTTAGAAAGTTTTGTTCAAATAAGCTTAATAAGATTGTTATTGAAAATAATACAACACCTGCATACATAATTTTACTATGACCAAACTTTTTAATTAAATTTCCTGTAATTAATGATGGTAAAAACATTGCTGCAATATGTAGTTGAATTACAAAACCTGTTTTAGCCAAACTTATTTTTTCCATTACATGCATACTTATTGGAGTGGCAGTCATCAAAAATGACATTACTGCATAAGCAAAAGCTGAGGCTATTAAAGCTTGTAAAAACCTGGGTTGTGAAATTAACTCAAAGTAACTTCTGCTACTTTTTTTAATAATATCATTTTTTTTATGACCGTCTTTATAAAACAATAAAAAAATTGTTGAGGTAAGTGTTAAAGCTGCGAGAGCAATATATGAACCAACATACAAATGTTGTGGTATTATTTCTTTAGAAATATTAGCTAAATTTGGTCCAATAAAAGCGGAACCTATTCCTGCTAATAAAATTATAGATATTGCTTTTGGCGCCATCTCTTTATCTACTGTTTCAACTGCAGCAAATCGATATTGATGACTAAAAGCTACTCCTGCTCCAATTAAAAAACAAGCTAAGTTAAATAATATAAAACTTTCAATAACTATAGAATATGCTGCCATTAAAGATGCAGCAGAACTTCCAACTGATGCAAAAATAAAACCTGACCTACGACCTATTATACTCATTAATTTTGCAGCAAAAATTGCAAAAATTGCAGTTCCAACTATTGAGAGTGCCATAGGCAATGTTGCCAAGGATTTTATAGGACTAAATTGAGAACCAATAATTCCACTTAAAAAAACTGTTACAGGTGCAGCTGTAAATGCAAAAATCTGACTTAAAATTAGTAGCCAAAGATTTTTATTCATTAAAACATATACTTGTCAGCCATGTACATGGCCCAAGCTATTGCAGCACCTAATATAATATATTTCATATTTAGACTATTTTATTTCTATTTTTTCGGGAATTATACCTTTTGGACGATATCTCATAATTAACAATAGACCTAGACCCATCATCAAGTATCTAAAGTAAGGAACACTTTCAATTAAATGAACTTTTAATGCATGAGTATCGGACATGCTGGCAGTAAATAAATTTATTAAAAACAAAGCAATTGGTGCAGCTTCTATCCATAAAAACCAGACTGCAAATCCTCCTAAAATAGCTCCAAAATTATTACCGCTACCACCCACTATAACCATTACCCAAATAAGAAATGTATATCTCATTGGTCTATAACTTCCTGGTGTAAACAAACCATCTTGAGTAACTAACATCGCACCAGCTATCCCAACAATTGCTGATCCTAAAATAAAAATTAACAAATGCTGTTTAACAACATTTTTTCCCATTGCATTTGCTGCCTCCTCATTGTCTCTGATTGCTCTCATCATTCTTCCCCAAGGAGAATAAAGTGCTTTTTGAGTTAAAATTAAAAGTATTATAACAACTACTAAAAATAGTCCTGAATAACAAAGCTTAACAAATACTGACGACCCTTCTATTACCAGTTGATTAAGGGCTGATTGTCTGTCTGCTAAATTAGAAATTAAACTTAATTTTCCAGAATTAAATTTTTCAACCAAATTTATAAACCAATCAGTAGTTTGAAGATCAACTTCATAAGGTGCAGGTCTTTTAAGGCCTATTACATTTTTAACACCTCTTGTTAACCAATCTTCGTGTTTAATTATAGCAATAACAATTTCGGAAATAAGTAAGGTTGCTATTGCTAAATAGTCAGCTCTTAACCCTAATGCTACTTTTCCAACTATAAAAGCTAAACCTCCAGCAAAGAAAGCTCCAACTATCCAAGAAAAAATAATTGGTAAACCTAATCCACCTAGGAATCCTGTTTTGGCCGGATTAACTGCTTCAATAGCTTCAATTCCAGGTTCAGCAGTTATTCTAATAATTATAATTCCAGCAACAATAATTGCTGCAATTCCATAAGTTCTTAATTTGGATTTTTGAAAATTTTTTAAAATAAAACGAATAACTAATACCATTACGATAATTAGCCATAAACACATTAATATATCAAAACCACCTACTCGCCAGGCTTCTTGTATAGGGTCTACCGAAATTAAAACTGCTGCTAGTCCTCCAAGAGCTGTATAACCCATAATTCCAAAATTTATTAATCCAGCATAACCCCATTGAATATTAGCGCCCATTGTCATTACTGCTGAAATTAAACACATGTTAAATATTGATAATGCAATATTCCAAGATTGAAAAATTCCGACTAAAATTATTAAAACCATCATTATACTGTAAGCAGCAATTACATTTAAATTTTTTCTCACAATATTTTTCCTTTAAATATTCCTGATGGTCTATAGAGCAAAACAATTACCAATATTGAGAATGAAACTGCAAATTTATAGTCTGTAGAAAGTAATTGAACTAAGGTTTCTGGTTCCATGCTTTCAGGTAAAACATACATAAAGAATTTTTTATATGCGTAAGTTAAAAATATTTCTGAAAATGCTATGACATAACCGCCTAAAAAAGCTCCAAATGGATTCCCAATACCACCAACAATTGCGGCTGCAAATATAGGAAGCATATTATTAAAGTATGTAAATGGTTTAAAACTTTTATCTAAACCATATAAAACACCTCCAATAGTTGCCAATATTCCAGCAATTATCCAAGTAATCATTACTATTTTTTTTGGGTCTATTCCAGACAATAATGCCAAATCTTCATTATCTGAATAGGCTTTCATACTTTTTCCTGTTTTAGTTTTATTTAAAAACCAAAATAAAACAGAAACTAATATTATAGTTACAAAAATTGTTATTACTTGAGTAGATTTAATTGCTAAACCTTCGTTAAGTCCTGTCATTTCTTTAAACTCACCTGCTTTAATTATAAATTTTTGTCCATCAAAAAATCTTTGATCCGCTGGGCCTATTATTATTCTGACAACAGCTTGAGTTACAAACATTACGCCAATACTTACCATCGCTAATTGAACAGGTGGACTTTTTTGAACTCTATAATATTTAAAAACAAATTTATCTATCAAAAGCATGTAGATTATCATAAATAAAATTGCAAATGGGATTGCCAATAATGCGGTAGGTAAAATTCCTAACGAAATACCTATTGATTGAAAATACCAAGTGAATAATATTGCAACCATTGTTCCAAATGACATCATGTCTCCAGTTGCAAAATTAGCAAATCTTAGAATTCCGTAAATTAAAGTGACAAAAATTGCTCCAAGAGCTAACTGTGACCCATATGTTAAAGCAGGAACAAATATATAATTTAATAAAAGAACTATTGCATTTAATATATCCATACTACCCGCCTAAGAATGAGCTTCTAACTCTTGGATCATTTAATAATTCATTTCCTGTTCCTGAATAACGATTTTCTCCAGTAACTAAAACATAACCTCTGTCAGAAATACTTAATGCTTGTTTTGCATTTTGTTCAACCATTAAAATTGCAACATTAGTTTTTTTTACTTTTACTATATGATCAAATAATTCATCCATAACAATTGGGGAAACACCCGCTGTAGGCTCATCTAACATTAAAACGCTAGGCTTAATCATTAAAGCTCTACCAAGTGCTACTTGTTGTCTTTGACCACCTGATAACTCGCCAACTAACTGATTTCGTTTTTCTTTTAAAATTGGAAACAGATTATAAATTTCTTCAATCACATCTTTTAAATCTATATTAATAAGAAACGCACCCATTTCTAAATTTTCTTCCACTGTCATTCCAGCAAAAACATTTTTTGTTTGTGGCACAAAAGATATTCCCTCTTTAACTCTATCTTGTGGGGATAATTTAGAAATATCTTTACCTTCAATTTTTACTGAACCAGATTTTAAATTAAGAAGACCTAACATAGCTTTCATAGCTGTAGACTTACCAGCGCCATTTGGTCCAAGAATTGAAACTATTTCACCTTTATTAACATTAACTGTACAAGAATTAATGATATCTGGTCCATTACCATAACCACCTGTCATTTCAATACCTTCAAAATATGCCATCAATTTGCTTCCCTAAGTTTCGAACCTCTTCCTAAATAACTCTCAATTACTTTTTCATCTTTTTTTGCCTCTTCTACAGACCCTTCAAATAAAACTGAACCCTCTGCCATAACTATTACTGGATCACATAATCTTCCTATAAAATCCATGTCATGTTCAATCATACAGAAAGTATACCCCTTCTCTTTATTAAGTTTTTCAATTGCAGTCCCAAGATCCTTAAGTAAAGTTCTATTAACACCAGCACCTACTTCATCTAACAATACTAGTTTAGCATCTACCATCATCGTTCTACCTAACTCTAATAATTTCTTTTGTCCGCCTGATAAATTGCCAGCTAATTCATTTGATAAATGACCTAAATTTAAAAAATCAACAACTTCTTTTGCTTTTTCTTTTACAGCAGATTCCTCTTCTACAACTAGTTTTGGTTTTAATAATGCAGTCATCAATTTTTCACCAGACTGGTTTCCTGGGACCATCATTAAATTTTCTAATACTGATAAGTTTGTAAACTCATGTGCAATTTGAAAAGTTCTAAGTAACCCTTTCGAAAATAATTCATAAGAAGGAACGTCGGTAATATTTTCTTCATCAAAAGTGACTTCTCCACTTGATGATTTTAAATTACCAGCTATCAAATTAAACAAAGTGGTTTTACCAGATCCATTTGGTCCAATGATACCAGTTATAGTTCCTCTCTTAACATTTAAAGAACAATCAGATACAGCAGCTAAACCACCAAAATATTTTGATAAACTATTTATTTCTAAAATATTTTCAGACATTAAAATTATTTATTAAGTCTTTTATGAATACTATTTAAAGTTTTTTCTAATGACTTATAAAAACTAGCTTTAGTTAATTCTTTAATACCTTGTTCATTAAGACCTTTGGGTGTTTGAGATTCTTTCACTAAATGTTTTAAATCTTCTTTAGAATTTACAACAGCATCTTCAGACAAAGCTAAAAATAAAGATGTAATATATTTTTGGGCATTATCTCTTTTTACTCCACGTTTCACCAGCCAATCGGTCATAACTCTTAGTAGCTCATAAAAAGGTGCCATCATTCCGGAAGTAGACCAAAAATTAATAGAAGATTTTTCATTTTTAATCTCTACAGTTGTTCCTAATTGATTAAAGAATTTTTTTACTTTTGAATTAGGTGGACAAATAGGCACTGGTCCTTTTCTTAATGCTATTGGGGGTAATGGTATTGCTCTTACAATATTTGCTTTTACTTTAATGGCTTTTTTTAATTGAGATAATGTTATTGTTGAAATAAAACTAATAATAGTTTGTTTCGATTTAAATTTTAAATCTTTGATAATTTTCTCACCTACCGTTGGTGTAACTGATAAAAATACCCAATCACATTTATCAATTATTTGTTGATTATCTTTAAAAATAATAATCTTTTTAAATTTTCTCTTTAAAGTTTGAGCAATTTTTTTATTTCTTTGAGAAATTATAATTTTTTTATACTTAATTTTAGATTTACAGATTCCAGTAATTACAGAAGATGCAATTTTTCCAGTACCAATAAATCCTAAATTCATAAATTTTGATTACTTTATATTGATTATATTGAATTAATTAACAAAAAAAGAGCCTCTAATTCTCAACAATTCTCTGTTTAATTCCTTATTTTCTTCAAAAGGTTTTCGGCCATGTAACCAGAAGTAATTATTTGCAATAATAGTATTCCCGACAGGCAATTTGGTTATAATCTTATTATTACTTTCCTCTAAACCGTCTGACAATTTTTGTAAAAAATTTCCTTGTTCCATATTTTTTGGCTCTGGAAATTGATCTATGTAAGAGATTTGAGGTCTTCCTTCTTCATCCGAAGAAAAGACAGGATGTTCAACTTTGTAATCTATATTTTTGCTTTTAGGTGATCCCCAAATAAAATTTTGTTTACCTACTGGATCGTTAAACAAATCTTCGCAATGTTCCCAGTCATCAAGATGCAACATTGCAGTTTCACCGCCTTTTGCATTTTGTTCATTTATTTTTGTCATTATCAACCAATCCGTAGTTTCTTTTACATAGGTTCCATCTGTGTGAAGATCCATATTTCTATAAGCTTTTCTTAAATATGAATCACTTTTGTCTTCATGTTTAACTTCAAATCTTGCGTAGTATTTTCCAGCCATTGAGTCATGATTAGGCACTCCAATTAAATGAGCAATAGCGGTAGAAAGTTTTACTAAAAATTTATCGTTAATCTTTGAAGAAATATTTTTAGGACCTATTATGAAACATCCTGTAGCTCTATCCCTTAATATTTTATTCATCAATTTACTTAATTTATTATTGGTTAGATCGTCTAAACTTTTTGCGATAGTAAATCGAGTAAATGGTTTCAGTTCCAATGCTGTTAAATCAAATTTATTAAAAGGAAAAATTAATTTTTTAATAATCTCGTCATCTAAATTAATATTAATTATTCGTTTTGATTTTTCATGCTCTTGTATTTCAAGACCAACTATATTTTGCATAACAAATTCTAAGTTAACTTTGTAAATAAATCAATTTTATTTAAAAATAATTATTTAAAATAGCCATACATGCAGCAGAAAAAATAGTTGGATATACGTAATTTTTTTTTGAAATAAAAAAAACAATTAAAGACAAAATTACAACAGCTAATCTGCTCATGTAGCTTGCATCTATCAAAACTCCTACTGGAAAAATAATAGTTCTAGCAATCAAAGCGGCTAACGTTGCATAAGCCAAACAATTAAACCATTTAAATAATTTTGATGTTTCTTTTATTCTTTCCGAGCTTATTGCGCCTAAAAATCTTGATAGAAAAGTTGCAAGTGAAGTGACAATAATTGCATAAATAATATTAGCTGACATTAAACTCTCCTACAAAGTATGCAATTGTACCACCAACTACTCCTCCTAATAAAATTGACCACTCTGGTGATAAAAAATAAAAAATTGGTCCTAGTATTGCCCCCAACAAAACTGATAAAGAAATTTGTATTGTTTTAGAAGCACCGACCATCATACATAAAAAATAAATAGGGTTTAAAATTGCTAATCCCATCATCAAATCTTTGTTTAGAAACTCTGAAGAAAAAAAACCAATAAAAGTACCTATTACTGCTATGCTCCAAGTTGCGCTTCCAATCCCAATCCAATAATCAATACGTTGTTCTTTAGGTATTGATTTATAATTACTTTTCATAATTAACCACGCAGAAACAGCAATAAAATGACAAGAAAAATAATATTTCCACTTTGGTTGACTTTCATGCATCATCAAAGGAAATAATGATACAGCCATAGGATAAAGTCGGGCATTAACAAACCAAACAGCCAAAAAAATATTTAATAAAGAAGCACCAACTAATAAAGACTCTGCCATTACCAATGATCCTGGCAAAGCATAAGTTAACATTGTAGAAAAAATACTTTCTTGGATATTAAATCCTAAATTTTTAAGAAGTGCACCAATCGCAATGAAACAACAACCTAATGCAATAGCTGGGCTGTCATGAGCCAGTATAGATTTATAACCTTTAAAAAAAAATTCTCTATTAATCATTAACCACCAAGAAATAGTCTACCAACATCTGGGTTTTCTAATAAATCATTTCCTTTTCCAGCAATAGCTGTTTGACCTGATACTAAGACATAACCAATATCAGCAAACTCAAGACCTTTCTTGGCATTTTGTTCAACAAGTATAATAGTTTTTTTTTCATTTTCTTGTAGATCTCTTAATATTTCAAAAACCATATCTATATATCTTGGTTCTAAACCAATTGAGGGTTCATCTACTAATAAAATAGATGGTTTCATTACCAACGCTCTAGATATTTCCAACAATCTTCTCTCACCACCGGATAAAACTTTAGCAGGTTGACTTCTTCTATTTCTTAGTCTTTCATATTTTTCAAAAATTCTCTCAGCTTCCTCATAAGACTCGTCTGTTTTGTCTTTTATGTAACCTCCCATTAATAAATTTTCCTCTACTGTCATGTCGGGAAAAACAGAGTTGTCTTGTAATATATATGCAATCCCAACTAATTTTAATTTTTCTGCTGGAGATAAATTTGTAATTTCTTTTCCTTCTACATCTATCTGACCTGAAAATATATTTGTGAAACCATATATTGAATGAAGAATAGTTGATTTACCTGCACCATTAGGTCCTATCAAACAAAGTGACTGAGCCTTGTTCACAAATAAATCAAAATTATGAAGAATTTCCATCTTTCCATAACCAGCGTTTAAACCTTTAATTGTTAAATGAATTTCATCAGGAGATAATTTTTTCAAATCATCTACAGTTGGAGCTTTACCTAAAACTTCATATTGATTTGACATTATTGTGCTCCTAAATAAGCATCAATCACACGCTTATCATTTTTAATTTCTTCTGGTGAACCATTTGCAAGCATTTTTCCATGTGCTAAACAAAAAATGTTTTCTGCTAATTGCATGATTACTCTCATATTGTGCTCGATTACCAAAAGTGTTATCCCAAAATCTTGATTTACCTTAATTAATCTATCAATAATTCCATTTATTAGTGTTGGATTAATTCCAGCTGTGGGTTCATCTAATAGCAACATTTCAGGTTCATTCATTAATGCCATTGCAAGTTCTAATAACTTTTGTTGACCAAAGGAAAGGTCCCCTGCTCTAAGTTTTCTTTTTTGAAATAACCCTACAAAATTTAGTAAATTTTCAGCTTTTTCTGTTAATTCCTGTGGAATTTTTGAAAATATTTTCATTAAATTTGCGTCACTACCTTTGTGACTAATAAGCATATTTTCTATACAGTTAAGTTTTCCATAAATTCTCGTTTGCTGAAATGTTCTTAGCAAGCCTAGTTTAGCAATAACTGGAACGGGAAGTTCTGAAACTTCTTTTGCATTAAATTTTATTGATCCATTGTCTATTGGATAAGTTCCAACTATCGAGTTAAATAAAGTAGTTTTACCTGATCCATTAGGACCAATTAATCCAACTATTTTGCCTTTTTCAACATTCATCGAAATGTCAACGTTAGCTTTAACACCACCAAATGATTTGTTTACATTATTGACTTCTAAAATGCTCATTTAAGTTCTACCTGTGCTTTACGATCTTTTTCATCAACTACTTCGCCAAATCTCTCTGGATATTTTTCTCTTAACCATCCCATAATTCCTTCTGGGAAATAAATTACAATTACAATAATTAAAACTCCTAGAGCAACATACTGCCAACCTAAGAAGAAAGTCCAAAAACCTTCTTTGAATATATGGAATACAGTTGCACCAATAATTGGACCCCAAAGTGTTCCTTTGCCACCCAATATTGCCATCAAAACCATAAATACCCCCATCTCTCTTCCATCAAATGCAACGTCCGTAGAATCAATGTATCCAACTAAGCCTCCCATTATTCCACCAGCCAAACCACAAAAGAAAGCTGATATCATCCAGCCAATAATTTTATATTTCATTGTTTCAATACCCATCGCCTCAGCTTTATCCTCATTATCTCTTATGGCATTTAGTATTAATTTAAATCTCGTAGAATAAATTGAACGCACTGCAATAAATGTGAGTATTAAAGTAAAGAAACTTAGGAAATAAAAAAACTCTCCTCTTGCCTCTAAACTTCCAATGTTAGGAAAAGGTGGAGTTGTAAATCCCTGTCCCGCTCCAATTATTTCTATTCCTCCTGAAATTTCACCTGCAGCTACTCCTAAACCTAATGTACAAATTGCAAAATAATGTCCTCTTAGACCCAAAATAGAATATCCAATCAAACCTGCAACAATAGTTGGAACTACCGCAGCAACAACTAATCCAACAGCCATCCCCTGAAAAAACTGAGCTGGTGTATGAACAAATGTTTTTTCACCACCACTTTCAGTCCATTCTGCTAATGGAAAAAACATACCTACTTGAACTGATGCACAAAGATACATTCCAAGACCGTAGAACAAAATATTACCAAACGAATTATATCCCATCTCACCACCTTGAATGTTCCAAGTTATTGCTAAAACAATTAAGACACAAAGAATTGATAATTGAACTTTAAACGCAGGGAATATAAATGGAGCAGCTAATCCAAAAACTAAAATAGCAGCATATAAAATTAAGTTATTTTTACTCATTTTTTCATCATTTTAAATACTCTCTTTTTTTTGAGAGTTTAAACCTTCTGTAAACTAGGATTAAAACTAGAAGTAAAAATACTGATCCAATCCTAAATTCTGTTCCTAAAATATAATCTGCAAACTCTTCAAATACTCCTAAGCCCATTCCTGACATTGCAACACCAGGTAAATTTCCAAGACCTGCAACAATTACAATCATGAAGGATCTAATCGTATAAGGAAGTCCCATATATGGGTGGATTGTGAAAGTTATAGATACCAATGCACCAGCAACACCACAAAGTGCTGCATTAATGCCAAAGGTTGCTGCATAAACTTTTTCTGTATCAACTCCTAAAATCTTTGCGGCTCTTGCGTTTTGAGCTGTAGCTCTAATTGCCCGTCCTAGCTTAGATTTTTTCATATAAATAACTAAACAGACTGCGAATAAAATACTAATAAATGCTGAAAATATTTTTGAATTTGGCAATACAACATTGCTATCAAACAACATAGTTGTTCCGTAACCAGAGTTTGCAAGAACTACGTCTGCACCAAATGCAAAGTTCATTAATTGCATGAAAAGAATACTTATTCCAAAAGTAGCTAAAATTGAGATAAATAAGTCTCTATCTACAACTTTATTTATAACTAATTTATAAATTCCTATACCTACAAAGTACATTATAATTGGAGCAACAATAACTCCCCATGCTGGGTGTATTCCATAAAGATACATAAAGTATGCAATGTAACCTCCTAAAATAACCAGATCGCCTTGCGCAATATTTATGATGTTCATTACTCCCCATTGAAGAGCCATACCATAAGCAATCAATGCAAATAAAATTCCAAGAAGAATACCGTCTAAACAAGCTTGAACAGTTATCATTGGGTATTGAAATACAAGAAAATCCATAAAACTTTTTGGGTTATATAAAAAAAAGCCCCCTATTACTAGGGGGCTTGATTATTTTATTTTATTTTATCTTTCAGACCACTTAGGCACAGGATGTATCAACTTAGCTGAAGCCCATTTTAGAGGAGCAACAACTTTATTTTCACATTTTCCTGCAGCATCACACATAACTTGGAATAATACCATCGGTTTAGAAACATTTTGACCACCTGGAGCAAATTTTATGTTTCCATAAAAAGTTTGCATATCAGTAGCAGCAAGAGCATCTCTTACTTTCTTTTGATCGAAAGAATTTGCTCTTTCAAAAGCATCTTTGAAAACCAATAAAGCAGCTGAAGATTCTGCTGCTTGATATGGAGGCGCATATCCAAACATTTTATTAAAATCTGCATCATATGTCATACCATCTTTAAAGAAATCATCTTTATAAGTTAGTGTTTTGTGCCATTGAGAAGCACATAAAGCATATTGAGAATTTTTACCATGTTGCTTAGATAGTTTCGCAGCATCACAGTGTGTCATTGCTAACATTGGAACATCAACTTTCATCTCAGCGATTTGTCTAATTGCAGTTAATGCACCTTTAGTGTGACCTGATACTACTAAAACATCTGGCTTCATTTGTTTAACTTTTACTAAAGTAGCAGCCATATCGTTCAGTTCTTTTGGTAATTTATCGTCAATAACCTTTGTAGAACCAGTTTCTTTGATAGCATCCAAAATACCTAATCTAACATCTTGTGAAAAGGCATCTTGTTCAAAAGCCATTGCAACTTTAACACCTTTACCACCGTTCAATTCAACAGCAGTTTTAATTGCAACATCAAGATATAAGTTAGCTGGAGCTAATACTGCAAAGAGATATTTGTATCCTTTTGTAAACAAAGATCTAGAAGCACCATTCGCCTCTACCATTGGAACACCATATTTTTCAGTAACTGGTGCCATAGCTTTAGTTAAACCTGAACTATATGGTCCAAGCATAAATTCAACACCATCTTGACTTATTAATCTTTCTGCTAATTGAGCTGCTCTTTTTGGGTTTGATTCATCATCATAGTAAATGATTTCAAACTTATAAGTTTTTCCACCGACTTTAACTCCGCCCATGCTATTAATTCTATCAACGGCCATATTATAACCATTTTGAGTATGAACACCATTAGAAGAGTATTTTCCAGTTAGAGAAACAGCAGCACCTAAAACAATCTTATCTCCAACAACTTTTGCAAAAGAAGTTGCTGACATAGAGAATAAAATCGCTACTGCAGAAATAAAACTTAATATTATTCTAGTTAATTTCATGTTTATTTCCTTTAGTTATTAATTAATTATTAATCGATTAAACTATTAATTGATTAAAAAAACAACATGCTGATTGCACAATTGTCCTATGCTAAATATTAATATTGCTGATTAATTCCAATAATCATTGCTATTATAATTAAAACACACGCGGAAATTGTGTTTATTATCTTTGGATTTGCTTTTAACCAAACTATTAATTTATTTGCAAGAATTGCATAACCAACAAGAGATAAAAAATCTAAAACAACATAAGTTGTAATTAAAATTAAGAATTGAATAATATAATTAGAATTAAAATCTATAAACTGAGGAAAAATAAAAGGAAAAAACATCCAAGCTTTAGGGCTTGTGCCTGCTACCAAAAATCCATCTCTAAAAAATGAAAATAAACTTTTTGATGAAGTGTTATCAGAACTTACGTCCTTAGGTTTTGATTTATAAAGATCATAAGCTAGATACAAAATATATGTTACGCCAACCCATTTAAAAGTATTTAGAAAATTTGGATTATCTGAAAAAAAGGAACCAATTACAAAAATAACTAATGTTGCTTGAATAAAGTTTGCAGTTATATCTCCTAATGCAGTCCAAATACATTTTTGAACTCCATAATTCATAGAATAAGAAATAATTACAATTCTAGGAGTTCCTGGAGTTATAAATAAAAATAAAATAATCTGTAAAAATAGAAAATAATTTAAGGGGTACATTTTGAGGCAGATAGTCCAAAAAAACCGGGAGCTAAAGATGGCTAAGATGGACTATCAGAACTATATTATCATGGTCAAAAAAAAATGCATTAAAATTTTTTTTCAAATATAAAGGATTTATGAAAAAAAAAGGTCACACTCCTATCATTAAAGTCAAAAATCCTGAGCCAGATTTAAAAGACCCAGATTGGGTTATTTGGGCTGCTTGGGCTAACCGTATCACTTTTGAAGAAATAGAAAAAAAACAGGCCAATCAGAATCTGAAGTAATTAGAATTATGAGAAGATCTGTAAAACCTGCATCATTTAGATCGTGGAAAAAACGAGTAAATCAAAAAAATATAAAACATAGAAAAAAATTTGAATACTCTAGAAAATTAATAACTAGTAAAATTAAAAAAGGTGACTATTTATAACCCATGAAAAATATTACTATTTATACAGGTCCGTTCTGTAATTATTGCGATGCAGCAAAAAGATTGTTAACTAGAAACAACGCGACTTATAATGAAATAGATATTTCAATAGTTGACGGTGCAATGGATGAGATGATTAAAAAAGCTAATGGTAAAAGAACTATCCCACAAATATTTTTTGATGATAAACACATTGGTGGTTATGATGAAGTAAGAGCTCTAGAAAAAGAAAATAAATTACAAGATCTTTTAAAATAAATTAATTTTATTCAGCTTTATACTTGGTGGCAGTTGTTTCAACAGTTGCACTATATCTTACTACGCTATCCTTAAATGTATTTTGTTCTGACGCACTACACGAAGATCCACACGAAGCTGCATTAGAAGCTTCAAAAGATGCTACAGATTTTCCTGGTGTTCCAGATCCTGTTGTTGTAAATCTAGCTTGAACCAAAACATTTCCATCTCCATCTGTTCCATGAGCTACATTTTTAACCATATCAGCCATATCATCATCAGCAAAAGTAGGGTTATAAGATGCAATGTCACCATTAGCATCTAATAAACTGTTTAAAAAATTATTTGTATTTTTTAAATATGCATAAGGTTCCGCGTCACCATTTAAAGATGGAGTAGCAGTTCTATCTAAAGCTAGTTTAGTTGAACCACTAACTGTATGAATTAATTCTTTATCTACTGGCAAAGAAGTAATTGCTGCAGAACCTCCTGTATATGTATTAGTCATTTGAGAAGCTCCACTTAAGGTAATTCTAGATTCAACATCTCCCCATAAAACTTTTCTTTTAAAATCAACATATACTTTTACTCTTGCCTGTTGTGCTCCTGATGTTGTATCAAAAATTGTGTTAGAACTATCATCATTATAATGTCCACCTTCTTTGGTTAAAGTCATAAGACCAGTGTCATAAACAATTGTATCTAAAGTAGGCTCCAGATCTTCTCTTCCTTCATATAAATTTTTTGGTCCACCAATTTGAACCATTTGTTTGTTTGTACTAGCTACGCCAGACTCTCTAGCAAGTGCTGCCTCATTAACCAATAAACCAAATGTTTTTGCATCTTGCTCCACCGTTTTTCTTAATTTTTTGCCATCAATAACTTTGCTTGTAGTATTTTGAATTACATTAACATTTTGTGCACTACTTTGACTTGTTGAAGTATAGCTAGTGGCACTAGCTATTTTTTGAATTAAATTAGTTGGAGTGCTTGCAGTCACATCAGCTAAAACAGAAGCACTACTCAAAGACAATAAAATTATTGTACACAATAAACAATTTATTTTTTTCATTTAAATACCACCGATTGAAATCCTGGAGTTGAAATATTTACAGTATTTAAACCATCAGAAACATTAAGTGTACCTGCCATCATTCCAAGAGAATTTTTCTTACCAGGACCAAGAAGTACAACTGTACTTTTTTTATCTGATTCAGTTACAACAACAAACTCTGTTCCTCTTGCGCCAACTGAACCTGTTGGAACATTGACTTCTAAATTATCTGGATTTTTTTTACTAATTTCTCCAGTAATAATTCTTACTGTTCCAATTTTAATATTAGATACAATCTTACCAACCTTAGACTGAGGATCATAAACAAATTCATCAATAGTAATCTCAGATTTTTCACCAATCGTTAATGTAGTTTCGTCTAAAAGAAGTATTTGTGCATTCGATTGTGCTTTAACAATAATTGTATCACCAAAATATATTTTTGAACCTGTTGAAAGCTTTTCATTTTTTTGATTTAAAATATCCCCAACCCCTGCTGCGATTACTCCTATAAACTCATTAGCAGATCCTATAGAAATAGAAAATAAAGATAAAACTACTGAAATGATTAAAATTTTAATTTTATTCATATAACGAAAACCTTTTTATTATATTAAAGCTAGTATTTTTTCTTATAGCAGTATTGTTTAATAGGGTCGAGTCAGAGTCAATTTCTGTATATTTAAGATTATAAAAAATTTTATTTTCTGGATCAAATTTTTTCATGAATGGTAGAAGTTGGGTAATTCTACCAGATAATTGGATTTGAGAAGTTTCAATATCATCTTCTCTATTAATTGTTGAGTGAATGAATGTATTTTTTGCTTCAAAAGTGTTGGTCTGAAATGTTTTTTCTAATTTTAAAGTTCCAAGAGGTAAAACTCGAGTAAAACCAATATTAAAACCTGGTCCTGTGTATGCATTATAATCTTTTAGAGCATGTTTTTCAGTATATGAAATCTTAGAACTTATTAAGTTTACGTCTGAAAAACTATAATTATAACCAATACTAGCAGAGTAAATATCATTGTTAGCATCTTGAGGACTGTCCTCATTATTAGAAGCTTTTTCATTGTAATCAGTGGTACTAAAACTCGAACTATAACTAATACTGTTATTTTGATTAATATTATAAGTGTTGTTAAAGCCAATTCCTTTTGTGCTTAAATCAGCAGTAAACCTTTCATTTGAGTTCGAGTAAAAAACATAAGGAAGAAGAAAATGCTTACCTAATATTTTAGAATAACTAATTGAGCCTGAGGCTAAATCACTTTCATTTTCCTCACCTTTATTTTGAGTATTAATGCTTAAAGACCCATTAAAACTAATTGCAGAAGTTGCGTTTAAATTTTTACCAACAGTAATAGACCCACCTCTAGAATAAGTTTTATCATATTTTAAACCAACAAATTCACTGACATTATCTTTTGCAAAAAGATTTCCAGATTTTGATACCCCGTCAATGTTAGAATTATCTGTTTGCATATAATTAACATCTAGATAAGCAAACCATTTAGGTTCTGGTTTTGATTGATCTCTTATAGTTTTTAAAATTCCTTCAATATAATCTCTAGTTTCTTTTGTAGTATTTGGATCTTGCAACATCGTCTCTATCATTAGCTGCAATTTTGCTTCTGAATCCATTTTTAATAAAATTGAAATTAGATAAAGTTTGATATCTGTATTAACGGGATAAAGCATATTTAATCTCTCTAATGTAGATAAAGTTGCCTTATATCTTCCTAAAGCTTCTTGTTCTGATGCATATTTTAGATTGATTTCTAAATCACCTGGATTTTCTAAAATTTCTTGAAATGTAACCTCAGCTAAAGAAGGTTTGTTATTAAAAATTATAAAAATAAAAATAATTAATAACTTTTTAAGTATAGTTGATTGTTGCAAACTCATAACACATTGAGCTTATCTCCAAGTGCCTCTAGCACGTTTTGTTTTGGTCTGAACTTGTATCACAAATGCATCTGCGCCCATTTTTGCTCCATAAATCTTATTGCCATCACCAGTATCTACAGCCATATCAATTGAGACAGATGAATAAGTGTTAAATCTTAATTTAAAGCCAACTGTATTTTCAGTAATTGTTACTGGGTCATCATACTTAAAATAACTCACTAATCTTCGTGCATTATTTCCAGTAGTAGCAATAGAAGTATTATCTATTTGAAGTAAATTTTGTGCCATTGTTATTCCGCTAAGTCTAGTATCACCATCAGGATCTCCTTCATAATTAGCTCCAGAACTAGCTTGAAAGTCCTCTGAATCAGGATTTTCTGCAAGATCATCAATTATTTCTGTTGCATAAGCCATAGCAGCAAGACCTGGCTTACTACTACCACATTTCAATCGTGCATTTGTTGTACCTGTTCCACTTTCTACCAAAGTCACACCATGAGCAGTGTTATAACTAGTTGGCCAGTTGTTTCCATTACCATCCGCTATAAAATTCGTATAGGTAGTGACTGCTGCTATTGTCCAACACCAATCTCCTTCTCCAGAAGCGTTACCAAGAATAGTAGCTCCTTCAGAATGATCGCTTGCTAAAACATATTGTTGTCTATGTTTAATATTTAAATGATTGTCAACTATAACTACTAAATAAGGATAGCTACCTACATTAAGTAGTAAATCGTCATCTAAAAGATTAGTATCCTGATCGGGTCGAAGAACTTTTTCCACTCCACTTGTATCATTAAATATATTTGTACAAGATGAAAAATCTGGGTCTGCAGTATTCTTATAAGGATCGCTTGAACATAGTGCAACTTTAAAGAATTTAACTTTGTAGTACATTGGTTCTTGACTACATTGATCTTGATCGTAAGTAGTCGTGCCGGCTAAAGCAAATGGTTTGTCGTCACCAGGTGTTACTAAAATTGCTGTATCAGCACCATTTTTTGCACATCCTGTTGCACCGGCTTCACTAGAAGATTGTGTTAACAAATTGAAAACAACACTTAGTGTTATCACAATCATATAGAATGATAATTTATTAATTATTTTAGAACCCACTGGCTACTACTCCTGAAGCTTCAATTTTAACCACTCTGATTTTGTTTTCACGTTTTACAGGTTGATAAAGTTGAGCACTAACATCTGTTAAAGTGTTGGAATTTGAAGTATTAGTTTTTTGCTCATCAGAACCACCAAAGTTTACAACATATTTGATATTTCCATACCAAGAGTCATTGTCTTCATTGTCATCCATATAACCTGCTTCTATTGCAAAATTACCTAATTTTGCATCAGCACCAAATTTATTTCCTCTATGTTCAAATGTGCTATCATCTTCAGGGTTTTTAAATTCAAATGCACTGATAAAAAGATTTACATCATTTTCAATTGGTAAATGATAGTCTCCTCTTAGATCCCAACCATCCATTGCTAATTCAACAACTCCTTCAGAATTTGTTTTTCTTCCACTAATTGCATTATAATAATTTGCTCTTACATCAAATATGCTTGAAATTGCTTCAGCGCCTGCACCAACTCTTTCATGGCTTTCTGTTAATTGATGATCATAAAAAGCATTAGCTCCTAACATTAAAGTATTTTCATTTAATAATTTTCTCGTTCCAAAACCAATATTAATAGTTTCGTCACCATCATGAGTATTAATACTTGTTTGATTGAAAATAGTACCAGAGTCTATTTTCATGATTTCACTCACACTCATAATACTAAAAGTTGGTTTTAATTCTTCTTGAGTATTAATTGTAAAATCTAAATATTTCATATTTTCAAAATGTTCTTCTGCAAAAGAAACTATATTTTCTGAAATTTGATTACTTAAAGCGTTAATTTTGCTATCTTTTAGTGCTGAGAGTTTACTTGAAGCTTTAGCCTTAAGATCTTCAGAACCAACGCTAGTAACAATTAGCAAACTAAAAGTTGCAGGCAAAATATAACGTAAAATTTTCATATATATATATATATTACCTATTTTTAGTATTATTTGTTGTCTTTGTCTTTCATTAATATTGATAAATAATCTTAATAAATAAGTAATTTTTCCCAAACATCTCTTAATCTTTGTGTTTTGTCTAAACGTTAAGAAAAATAAAACCTATTTTAAGTTTATAAATTCAATAATTTATTTTGGTTTAAAAACTAAACAAACTCCATTATTACAATATCTTTTACCTGTTGGGTTGGGTCCATCATCAAAGATGTGACCATGATGACCTCCACATTTTTTACAGTGATACTCAGTTCTTGCATAACCTAACAAATGATCAGTTTTAGTTTCAAACACATCTGGAAGAGATTGATAAAAAGATGGCCAGCCTGATCCGCTTTCGTATTTAGTATTTGAATCGAATAATTTTTCACCGCAATTAGCACAATGAAAGCTTCCTTCTCTTTTCTCATGATTTAATTCACTAGTATTTGGAGCTTCTGTACCATCCTCAAATAAAACTAACTTTTGTTCAGCACTAAGGTTTGAGTTAATTTTCTTTGTCATAATTTATTCTATAACTCTTATTGGTTTTCCATTAACACAAGCTTCAAGACCTTCAATCATTTGTGTATAAAAAATACTATAATTTTCTGCTGTTACATATCCAATGTGTGGAGTAAGCAATGCATTTGGTAAAAATCTTAATTTATTTGATTCAGGCAAAGGCTCTTTTTCATAAACATCAATTCCAGCACCCATAATTACATTAGTTGATAACGCAATAATTAAATCATCTTCATTTACAATCGGACCACGTGAAGTATTAATTAAAAAAGCTGTCTTCTTCATTTGATCAAACTCTTTAATCGTGATGCAGTCTTTGTAACGCTCACCTCCCTGAACATGAATTGAAATATAGTCTGAAGTTTTAATTAAATCTTCTTTGCTACATGGAAGAACATTTAACTCTTTGCATTTATCTAAATCTAAATTTTCACTCCAGGCCATAACTTGCATACCAAAAGCATTTGCAATTTTAGCAACCTGTGAACCCACTTTTCCAAGCCCAATTAAACCAATTATCTTTCCTTTAAGCTCAAAACCAACTGTTGTCTGCCAATATCCTTGGTACATATTATCAATTTCTGTTTTCAAATTTTTAGATAAACCTAGAATTAAAGCCCAAGTTAACTCGCAGGTAGGATTAGAATTAATCTCTGTTCCACAAACTATGATTTTTCTTTTATTTGTAGCTTCTAAATCAATCGCTTTGTTTCTTAAACCGCTAGTTATAATGAATTTTAAGTTGCTTAATTTATCAATTAAGTTTTTAGTAATTGGGGTTCGTTCCCGCATAATCAATAAAGCTTCAAAATCAGCTAATTGTTCAATTGCTTCTGCTTCATCTAAAAACGGTTTGCTGAAAATTTTAAATTCGTATTTACCTGATAATTTTTTTAAATCCACAAACTCCTGTGAAACGTTTTGGTAATCATCTAGTATTGCGACTTTAAGCATTTTACACTTTTTTATTTGATAATAAAATTCCTGTTATAATAAAACAAGCGCCCAACATATGATAAAACATAAATTTTTCATTAAAAAAAATCATTGCCATTACCGCACTTATAATTGGCATTAAATGTAAAAAAACTCCAGATCGATTTGCTCCAATTAAAGATATACCTTTTATCCATAATATAAATGAAGCTAAGCCTGGAAGCAAAACAACGTAAGATAAAATTAAAATAAAAGGTGTATTAAGATTAATTCTAAAACCGATTTGATACTCTATTAAATAAACAGGAATTAAAAAAATTAAACCAAATGATATTACAACTTGTAATAAACTAATTTGTGATAATTCAAATTTTTGTCTTTTTAATAATGTTGAATATAAGGCCCAAGAAAACATTGCTACTACCATAGTTATATCTCCTTTATTAAAATCTAAATTTTTTAAAATTTCAAAATTTGCTTTTGTGATAATTATAATCACACCCATAAATGAAAGTATAACTCCAATTATTTGAAACAAATTTGTTTTTTCAATTTTTAAAATAAAAGAAAAAAACATTATCATTACTGGAATAGTTGATATCATTAAAACACCACTAATTACCTGAGTAAAATTTAAAGAATAATAAACAATAGAATTAAATATTGTAATACTTGTAACTCCCAAAATTATAAAAAGTTTATAATTATTAATTATGTATTGCTTTTTTTTTATAATTTCTGGAATAGTGAAAGGAACTAAAATCAACCAAGCAAAAAACCATCGATAAAAATTTAAAGAAAATGGTGGTACTTCATAAAGACTAGCAAATTTTCCAACTATAAAATTTCCAGCCCAAAAAGTTACGGTAAGTAACAAAAAAATATATGCTAAAAAATTAGATTGTTTTCCCACTTTTTAATTCCTCTGTATTGCTTTTGGTAAATTTAATTTTTTTAGAAATTAAATTTAAGGCTTATCTTAAACAAAGAAATTAAAATTATCTAAATAAAAATACAATTCAATTTATTGAATTTTTTCACAATTAATATCTTCTAAAGAATTAAAAAATATCTCTTGTAAACTGTGGTTATGATCATTTTTACATTTTTGAAGTTTGGTTTCTTCAGTTAATGTATGCATTACATGCTCGCTAACATTTTTACCTGTTTTATTCTTAATACCATAATTTACAGATTCACTTATTAGCGCTTGTTGAATTCCTCCTGTTTTAACTATTGAAAAAGCTGGACCCAACAGTGCAAGATTTTGTGCACACCCTGTTAAAACAAAAAAAGAAATTAAAATAAGAAGAATTTTTTTCATTAATGGGATTTTTATATAATTTGAATCAAAAATAAAGGTAAACTTGCTTAATTAAATGTTATATATGTCCATTTTGATTTTTTATTTACCAATTCCACTGATTTTTAAATATTCCTCAAAAATATTATTATTTTCTTTAATACCTTTTTCTATAACAACTATTTTCAAACTTTTTAATCTAATTTCTTCTGTCGCACTCTCTAATTCATTTTTAACAACACTGGCTGGAGGCCAGCATTAGCGATTTCAACCAAATCTGTTTTTAAGTTATATCTTCACACTATATAAGTAATAAAAGTACCAACTGAAATAGTTTGATTTAAATCATTTTTCATTTCTAATAAAATTTAATTTAAATGCTACTTTTATTAATCTTCTTTATTTTTTTTTTTCCAAATATAATAAAATATATATGGTGAAAACGCTGGCACCACTCCAAACCAAAACCATTCATCCCATCTAAAACTTTTGTCTAAAGATGAACTTTTAAGACCATTCCACCATGTTAAATAGCCAATTAAAATAATCCATCCTAAACTTAATGACAGGTATAATTTACCTTTATGAGTAACATCTTCCTGGAAAGTTTTTTCTAAAAATTGTTTAACTTTTTCAATTATCATTTACTAACAATCAGCTTTATCAAGTTCATTATTTGAATTTAAAACAATTTCGCAATCTAAATTTGAATCATCTGTTGCTTCTGCTGTAATTTCAAAATCATCGACATCATCTACACAAAAATTAAAATCAAATTTGGGTTGACGTCCACCAACGCCCATCTCGGTAATAGAACCCGTTCCGCCTAAAAGCACTGTTTCTATTTCTACTGAAGTACCAATATCTGCAGGACAATTTACATCAGCATCTACTTTAAATATTCTGTTATCAGTAAAAAATTCTGTTTGAGCTAAAGCGACTTGATATAAAGTATTTTCAGCCGTTTTTATTTTAGATGATCTGACATAACCACTATAAGCAGTAAGTCCTACTGCTGCTATGATACCCAATATAGCCACAACTACTAGAAGCTCTATCAAGGTGAACCCCGAGCTTCTAGTAATCATAAATAAATTTTAACTTTTATTAATCAATCTCAAAAGTGTTTGTCATTGGATCTTCATCCACATTCCAGCAAGTTGTAACTATTACCTCGCCACCTGTAGTATTATCTACATTAGTAAATCCTTCATTGGCATCCGAACAAGCTGCAGCAGCTGCTCCAGTTGATATTGCAACTTCACCAGCATCATATGGATTTGTAAAATCAGCCAATGCCAATGCTACTGCATCAGATACCGCATTTGCGTTGTCTCTATCACCACAGTTCAAGTTATCATTCATAATATCCTCCGCATCTCCCTCTAACTCACATTTTTTAACTTCTGCTGCTATATATTTTGCAATAGTTGCGTGGTTAGTTTTTGCTGCTTGATCTCTTGCACTAGCAGTATAACCAGAATATGCCGTAACACCTACAGCGGCCAAGATACCTATGATTGCTACAACAACCAATAATTCAATTAGCGTAAAACCTTTATTGTTATTTTTTTTCATTTTTCACCTTTTGTAAATTTACATGATTATATTAATAAATTTTTATTATTAAATAAACCAATAATTAGGAATAAATAATTTAATAAACACGAATTTCAAACAAAAATACGCTCATATTAAGTTAAATTTTGTCAAATTACTTAATAATTGTTGATTTTAGATTGGAAATATTAAATATGTAAAAAACAATGACTTATAAAATAACACGAGATGGGGATATTTCGACTATTTATCTAACTGGTGAAATAGATATGGATGTAACAGAAAAGGCTAAAGAATTTATTATGCCTGTCATTGAAGAAAAAAAAGAAGTTCATCTCAACTTAAAAGATGTGGAATATATGGACTCGTCAGGAATTTCCGTTTTAATTGAAAGTCATCAAAAAGCAATGGAATTAGGTACAAGAGTTGTGCTTAAAGAAATTAGTAAGTCAGTACTAAAAGTCATCATGATGGCTAAATTAGAGCAAATATTAATCCTAGAATAGAATATACCAATGGATATTTCTGAAACAAAAGATTTTCCTGTAAGCAGTAAAAGTTTAAGAGAGATTAGAGAATTTTCTAGAGAAGTTATAAGTAAATCTTCAATTTTAGAAGAAGGTAAAGATGAACTAGTTTTGGCAATTGCAGAAGCTGCACAAAATATTGTTAAACATGCCTATAAAGATAACCAAGATACAACAGATAAAATGCAAATTAAAATTTCTTTTAATAGTAACAAATTAGAAATTGGATTTTTTGATAAAGGTAAACCAGTCATAGAAGAAAATATTAAACATAGAAGTTTAGATGATATAAAACCTGGAGGATTAGGAACTTATTTTATTCAACAAATAATGGATGAAGTTGTATTTAAAGAATCCACTGGATGGCACAACAATTTAGTTCTTACAAAAAAATATTAAATTATTTAACCCATTATCGCACCAACATTAAATATTGGAGCATACATTGCGATCATTAAACCTCCTATCATCGAACCCATAAATACAATCATGATTGGCTCAATTAAACTAGACATATTGTCAACAGCTGTATCAAATTCTTCCTCATAATAATTCGATACTGAAGTAAACATTTCATCAAGATTACCTGTTTGTTCTCCAACAGAAATTAATTGACTAAAAGTTGGAGGAAATACAGGTTCCTTTAAAAAAAGTTTTGTCAGTGTATCACCTGAAAAAACACCTTTTTTTACATTCTCTAATGCTTGAGTAACAACATCATTATTGCTAACTGATTTTGCAATTTCAATACTTTCTAAAAGATTAACACCAGCCGAACTTAAATTTCCCATTATTAAAGCAATTCTTGCAAGTAAAGATTTTAAAATCATATTTCCGAAAATTGGCATTTTCAAAACTACTCCATGCCACTTATATCTTATGCTTGGAATTTTTGATGTTGTAAATTTGAAAATAACAAAAAAAGTAATGGCTACAATTCCTAGAGTCAAACCTCCTGTTCCTCTCATAAAATTACTTGCCGTCATAATTACGGCTGTAGGTGTTGGCAGTGGAACTCCCATTCCTGAATACATTTCAGCAAACACTGGGACCACTTTGATCAACATAAAAACCATTACAGTGATTGCAACACTAAACATAACACCCGGATACATTAAAGCACCTTTAATTTTTTTCTTAACTTTTTCTCTTTTTTCAAGTGAATCTACTAATTTAAGCAAGAATAAATCTAATTTACCACTAGCCTCTCCTGCTTTAATTAAGTTAATATAAACATTATCAAATATTTTTGGATATTTTTCAAAACATTTTGAAAGAGTTACCCCACCTTCAAGACTTTTTCTTATATCTTCAACAATTTCTTTTACTGTTGGATGTTCAATCTGATCACGTATCATCGCCAATACGTTTAAAATAGGTAGACCTGCTTTAACCATAGTAGCAAATTGTTTAGAAAATATTACAATATCTTCGGGTTTAACTTTCTTCTTACCAAAAGAAAAGCTCGATTTTTTATTTTTTTCTTTACTTTTTTTTTTTATTTTTTCTCGGGTAATTTTTGTGATTATTATTTTTTTTTCTTTTAATTTAAAAGAAGCTTCTTCTACACTTAGCGCATCAATAACTCCTTCAACATAAGCCCCTGCCGAAATTCCTTTATAGCTATAATTTTCTGAAGACATAAATTAGTCCATTGATAAAACGCGATCAAATTCTCTAAAATTTAAATCACCTTTTAAAATCAAATTACGACCCATATCTTGCATAGTTCTAAATCCTTCTGTTAATGCAATCGCTTTTAGTTCTGGTGTGGTTGCTTTTTTAAGTATCGCTTCTTTAATTGGTTTTGTAACACTCAGTATTTCATAAATACCCATTCTGCCTTTGTAGCCTGAATCTTTACATTTTGAACAACCTTTCCCTCTTGTGACTTTTGCTTTAGAAATTTGTTCATCTGTAAAACTCATTTCTTTTAATACTTCAGGGGTAACATCTGGATCTTGTTCTCTGCAATCTGGACAATTTTTTCTTGCCAATCTTTGTGCTAGAACTACTGTGACTGCAGCACTAATCAGATAATCTGGGGTTCCCATGTTTTGTAATCTAGTAATTGTACTGGGTGCATCATTTGTATGAAGTGTACTAAAAACTAAGTGGCCAGTTAATGCAGCCTTCAAACCAATATCAACTGTCTCTTTATCTCTCATCTCACCCACTAGAATAATTTCCGGATCTTGTCTTAAAAATGATCTTAATGCCCTTCCAAAATCAAATCCTATATCATCTTTAATTTGAACTTGACCAACACCATCTAATTCATACTCAACGGGATCTTCTGCTGTTAAGATATTTAAGTGAGGTTTTGATACCTCTTTTAAAATACTATATAGAGTTGTTGTTTTACCAGAACCTGTTGGACCTGTTACTAAAACTAATCCTTGTGTTGAATGAATTGCTTTTCTTAAATTTTTTAAATCATTTTCATCAAAATTAAGTTGTTCTAAACTAATATCTCCAGCATCTTTATTAAGAACCCTCATTACAATTCTTTCATTCGAAGCAGTTGGCAAAATTGATAAACGAAGATCAATTACTTTTCCGTCTATTTTAAATGGAATTGCTCCATCTTGAGGCAATCTTCTCTCAGCAATATCTAATTTACCCATGATTTTAAATCTTGTAACTACTGCACCATAATTTGAATGTAAGAATTTTGAAAAGTGCTCTTGTTCTACCAGCATTCCGTCTAAACGATATCTTACTCGTGAACTAAATCTATATGGCTCAATGTGAATATCGGATACTCCTGATTTAATAGCTTCAGCGACAACTGCTGTACTAAACTTGATAACCTCAGACTCATTTTCAATCGCTTCAATATCTTCTTCAGTATCTTCTAAAACCTCAGCTTGTTCATCTACTTCATAATCAAAAGTTTTAGTTTTTTCTATATTGGCTTCTTTAATAGATTTAATTGTTGTCTCACCACCTTCTTTAAGTAAATTTTCAATAAATTCCGAAATTTCCGATACTTTTGCAGCATGTAACTCAATATTTTTTTTGGTAATTGTTTTAAGATTTCTCATTAAACTTAATTTTGAGCTATCAGAAATAGCTATGTGAAGAGTCTCGTTATCCAATTTAAATGGAGCAATAAAATTCATATTGATGTAATTTGATGGAAGAACAGATTGTATTTCTTCTGTAATCTTCATTGATTTTAAATCTACTACAGACAAAGATTGTTCTTTAACTAAAAGATCTAAGATAGTATCTTCGTTTGTAAGATTTAATTCAAATACAGCATCAATTTGTGATTTTTCACCTTCTGTTGATACTTTTTTAATATTTGCTAAATCTTTACCAGAGATAATATCTTGATCGATTAAAATATTAATTAAATTAATTTCCGATTCTCTACTAATCTTAAGCATTATAAAATTCTAGGTGCTATAAACACAAGCAATTCATTTAAAGTATCTTTTCGGGTTTTGCCCTTAAAAAGATTTCCTATCACAGGAACATTTCCAACACCTGGCATTTGATCTTTGGAAGCTGAATCGTATTCTTTTTTAATACCACCAATAACTACCACGTCACCATCTGCCACTAATAACTTGGTTAATATTTCCATAGTGTTAATAGGAATACCTCCTTCAACGGCAGCACCTGCGCTGTTATTTGTTAAATTAATATCAAGCAGTACGTTTCCGTCACCAACAATACTTGGTGTCACGTCTAAACTTAAGTTAGCATCAGCGAATGATATACCTCCTGTTTCACCTCCTGCTTCATAAGGAATTTGAACCCCTTGACTAACGTTTGCGACCTGATTATTTAAAGTAAATATTTTAGGATTAGAAATTTGTTTAACCAGCCCTAATTTTTCAAGAGCTGTTATCTCGGCTTTTAATACTGCAGAGCCTGTTCTTTTTATAATTCCTATTCCACTAGTTGCACCTGCCGACATACCTGTAATTGGAAAGTTTGATATTGAGTCTGCTGTACTACCTACTGCAGCAGTTGTACCTGACAATGTTTGAGATGCCGTACCCACTATTCCACCAATTGTCTCAGCATTTCTGGAATAATAACCTCCTAAATTAGTACCCAAAGCTTTCTCAAATTCCGAACTAGCCTCAACAATAAAAGCTTCGATAAGAACTTGCCCTGTTTTAATATCAATTTCTCTTAAAACTTTATTTACAACATCAAGATCCTTTTCTTTACCTCTAACAATTATGGATCTAGTTGTTGCCTCTTCTGTAATTTGAATTGAAGAGCTTCCTGCACTAAAAAGTTCTGAAATAGTTGTTTTAGCTTGTGCTGGGGATATATAATAAAGCCTAAATATTTCTGAAATAATTGGATCTGTGCTATTTTCTAGTTCAAACTTCTTTTTTAATATATCTGCTCGTCCTGACTTATAGGTTTCTTGTTCAGTTAATGTTGATGGCAAATGTACTCTTATTAAATTACCTTCTGTATCAATATCTGCAGCATAATTTTTCATATCTAAAATTGCTTGAAAAGCTATATCCCATGGCACATTTACTAGTTCTGCAGAAACTGAGCCCGAAACCTCTTCTCCAACTAAAATATTTATTTCACCTATTTTTCCCATTAACTCCATAGCCTCTTTAATTTCTAAACCTTTATATTTTAAAGTAACGTTTTGTTTCAGTAATGGATAATTTTTAGAAATAGCTAAATAATTTTTACTAACTTCAGAAGATATTTTTTTTCTTTTTTGGAGTTTTTTAGCATCACTAGAAACTGGTTTTGGTCCCATTTCTACTGTTTTTGCAATTTCAGCTCTTCCTTGAGTTCTCATGTCATCTTTAATCAAAGGTGCATTATGTTTAAAACCTTTGTTATATTTTGCATTAAATTTAGCACAGCCACTAAAAACTAAAGACAAAACAAATAAGATTAGAAGTTGATTAATTTTTTTAATATTCATCTGCCTCTCTTATCTGATTATTAAAATCAATAATAATATATTTCTTATCGTCTTTTTCAAAAATTGCTTCTGTTAATCTCAAATCAACTAATTTTATTTTTCCTAAATATTGACCAATAGTTAAAGAATAAGGATCTCCATCAGAATTAATCAATGAAATGTAACTATAATCTTTACCAGATATTAAACCTACGAGTTTAAAATTGTATAAGCTCATTACATCTTTCGCTACCTCTTCGGACACAGAGTTTTGGGAATGAACATTTTTGTTATTACTTGAGCTTTCTCCTGCGAAGGGATCGTTCAATGGCATCTCTTCATTTAATGAGTCAATTTTTTCTGTAATTTCTTTTGCTTTTTCAATCAATTCTTTTTCCTTTTCATGATTATCTGCAACTGACCATGTGCTCATCAAAATTGAAATTATAATTACAATTATAAGATTAATTAAATTCATCTGGTAAACCTACTATAGTTAATTGTCCGGTAGCAATTACTTTGCCGCCTTCTTTATTTTCAACTTTGATTAACTCCTCATCAAAGTTTAACATTTTTTTTGATTTTGCAATAGCCCTTTTAAACTTAATAAAATCTAAAAAATTTCCCTTAATCTCATAAGTAACTGGTATCTCATAATAAGATGCTTTTGTTGCTTTTACTGATTTCTTTTTCTTTTTCTTTTTTTTCTTTTTCTTTTTCTTTTTTTTTACTTTTTGTCCACCTGAGATTAAAATTGGTGATTTTTTTTCAATTTTTGTAATTAGTAAATTATAGTTAGTCGCAAATATACTTAAACTATCATATAAATCTTCTACCTCTGCTTTAGAATGAAATAAACTTGAATTGTTTTTATATTCAGGGGTTATTTTCTTTATTTTTTTCTTTAGTTTTTTTATTTCTTTTTTAAATGTTTTTGTTTCTTTCAATTTAAGAATTTGATCCTTTAGAATTACTTTTTTCTTGTCCACAATTGGCTTTAAGACTGCAAGATAAATTATTAAAAATAAAATTAATGAACCAATACCAATTCCATATTTAATTAAAGTTTTTCTATCAAGCTTTAAAAACTTTTCTTTAATATCGCCTATGTTAATGTTATTTAAATCCATAATTATTTTACTTCCAATCTACAAATTATCTTGAAGCCCTTTAGATTTTTAGCATCTATTGATTCGACAGAAGTCATAGTCGCAAGAGTGGCTTGTTTAATTGTCTTTTTTCCATTTAAGTTTCTTATTAATTTTAAGATATTTTGATCATTGGACGATGATCCTTCTATTATCAATTTTTTATTACCATCATATTCTAAAGAATCAAATCTTATGCCTCTTGGTACAGATGAGGCAATTTGAGACAAAATTTTAAAACTTATTACTTTATTAGATTTAATTGACTTACTAAGTTTTAATGATGTGGTCATCTTACCTAGTTCTTTTTTGTATTTTTTCTTTTCTTCTTCAATATCCTTATGTTCTTTAACAATTTTCTCATAGTTGGTAATTTTTTTATTCAAATCTATTATTTGCCAAAATGAGAGTGAGAATAATACCAAATAAATTAAAGTGACCAGACCAATAACTCCCTTGAAAGCAAAATTAGAAAAAAATTTAGCTTTCTTTTCAGAAATAACATTGTCTCGATTTGGAAGTAAATTAATGTTTTTAACTGCCGTTACAAATTTATAATATCCAAACACATCCAACTTTCTAAAAGCTAATCCAATAACTGAAGTAAAATAAGATCTGTTAGTTTGTTCAACTTTTTCTTTTAATTGAGCTTGAACATTTAAATCTTTAATAGGATCAAACAGGACAAATCCTGTATTAACTAAATTTTTTCTAAAGCTTTCTAGATAATTTTCAATTTTATCCAAATTAGAAATAATTCTAATATTTCTTACTCTTTTTTCATACTTGGTCTCAAAATCTTGAATTGCTTGTTTTACTTGATTTAAATATCTTCGAACTAACGCTTCTATATCTTCAGCGTTATCTGAATTCATTAATATATCTCTATCTTGACCTCGAATAAAAATGTCTGTGATTATTGGATTATTATCATAAAGTATCATCACATAATTTTCATCTAAACCAAACTCTAGCAAGACTGTTAAATTTTCTTCACCAACACCTGACGAGATTTGATTTATTTGATCAACTGCTGATTTTAATGAAAAACATTTGACATCAATAATTACTGGGTTAAGCCCCCCTTTTTCAATAATTGTGGTATATGCATTCACATCAGATAATTTTGATGCAACAAACAGTATATCCATAGTGTTTGCAGTTTCATTCCTATTAACAACTTGATGGAATATTGAATAATCTGACAAATTATCAGTTAATTGAACTAAATTTTCCCATAAAGAATCAGATTCAATCGCAACCTTTAACTCTTCATCTGTCATTAATGGACTTGTCACTACTCTAATTATCGCTGAAGTTACGGGAATAGCTACTGCTGCATTGGTGGTAGTAACTTTTGCTTTTTCTACTGCTATTTTGAGTTGCTCTGAAACAAGATCTGGATATTCAGTTATGCTACCATCTTCAGGCAAACCAGTTATTGGATGAACGTAAAAATTATTCAAGTTCCATTTTCCTGAACCAGCTTGGCTAATTTGTGCCAATCTTATTTCGCCGCCACTTAATTCTACACCAACAACATCCTCACCTTTTGCTTTGTTCCCAAGGCGTTTTTTAAAATATTTTTCTAATAAACCTTTAATGCCTGATTTAGATTTTTTAGATGGCTTCGCCTCATCTGTATTATTTTGTTTTTTTTTGAACAAATTAGATATGAAATTTTTCATTTTGAATAACAACTTTTACACGAATTTTTTCTTTCTGCACTAAAAAATGTTGTCATATTGGGCGTCAGTTAAAGGATAAACAAAACTTTAATGAACAAAAATAAAATACTTAAAATTAGTGTTTTAACTAGAGTTGTTTGCTATCAAAGTATATATAATTAATCTTATGTTTGAAAAATTAGAAGAGCTAGCAAAAAATAATCATAAAATTTCAGATTTCCACCTTAGATCAGGTTCTCCCATGGCCTATAGACAAACCGGCGAAATTATAAAAGTTAATGATGTGCCAGTATCTGCACAAGATCTTAAGGATTTACTTTCTATGAATTGTAATGAAGTTGAATTAGAAAAATTTGAAAAAACTCATGAACTAGATTCAGCAGTTATGTTAAGTGGATTAAGGTTTAGAGCAAATTTTTATAAAACAATTAATGGTCCAGCAGCAGTATTAAGAAGAGTAGAAAGTAAAATTCCTAATATGGAAGATTTTAATTTGCCACCTGCTTTATATGATATCGTAGACTTTCATAAAGGATTGGTTCTGGTTACAGGTCCAACTGGATCAGGTAAATCAACAACTCTTGCTGCAATTGTAAATGAAATAAATAAAACTAAAACACATAACATCCTAACTGTTGAAGATCCTGTTGAATTTATTCATAAAGATGACAAAAGTATAATTTCTCATAGAGAAGTTGGTAAACAAACTCAAACTTTTGCTAATGCTTTAAGAGCCGCTCTAAGAGAAGACCCTGATGTTATTTTGGTTGGAGAGTTGAGAGACCTTGAGACTGTAAGTTTGGCATTAACAGCTGCAGAGACTGGACATTTAGTTTTTGGTACTTTGCATACTAGTGGAGCCCCAGCAACAATTAATAGAATTATTGATGTTTTCCCTCCAGACCAACAAGAACAAATCCGTGCTCAAATTTCTACATCTTTAAAAATGGTAGTTACGCAAAGATTGTTAAAAACAAAAGATGGCCAAGGTAGATGTGCTGCTTTTGAAATTATGAAATGCACTCCACCAGTTCAAAATTTAATTCGTGAAGCCAAAATACACCAAATACCAAGTGTAATGCAAACTTCTGTTAAAGACGGAATGATTACAATGGATAAATCTATGGAAGCATTAGTGCAAAGTGGAAAAATAAATCCAGGTGATGCGAAATCAGAACACTAAAGGATTTACATTATTAGAATTACTAGTTGTAGTAGCAATTATAGGAGTTATTGCAGCAGCTGGTATTCCAAGTTTTTTAAATTGGAGCGCAGATAGAAAAGTACGTAAGGCTAACGATCAAATAGCTGGATTAATAACAAGATTAAATACTCAAACTCAAAGAGGCGTATATCCATTTACACAATTATTAATTATACCTCAAAATCAAGGTTTATCAATTCAAGGTAGGGGTAAAAATAAAAGTTCTATTAATACTTTGGTAAATGCAGGAAACGATTTAACTTGCGAAATTAACGACCCTACTTATTGGGACGAGGTTGTAAGCACCTTTACCATAAATGATATTTTTGTTCATTTTGCAAATGATAGCGCAGTTTGTTTTTCTAAAAACGCTGACAATTATTTAGTTGAGGGTGATATTACTGACAATAATTTAAATCCTCTTGAAACTAATGAAACAAATAACATTGTAAATTATTTAATTGTTTGCAATTCAGAGAATGACTGTGATACTGAGCCTGAAATGCCAGCTTATATGATGGTTTGGTCCAGATTTGGCAATGTTAGTAAATTTAAGTATACTTCATCAGACGAATGGATAAGACAATAGTTACAATTAAGCAAAAAGGAACAACACTTTTAGAGGCCTTAGTTGCTACGGCCATTATAGGCATTGGTTTTATAGCAATATTCCAAATGGTTACATATTCCGTTAGATCTATTGATGTATCTGGAGAAAGAACAAAAATTAACTATTTAACTGATACAATTTTAGAAGATCTATTAGCGTATAAATCTTCAGAAAGAGATAATACAAAATTATACGATGCAATTATTGATGATAGAAATCCTAGTGGTGTTTATTGGGAAATGGCTGGTTGCAATGATGGACCTGGAATTGTAGCGGCCGCTACAGCTGAAGAAAATGTTGTAAATAAATGGAATAATAGATTTTCACAAAGACGTATTAAATGTAACAATCCAGCAGATACTAAGACGTTAAGTACATATACAATTTGTAGAGACGCTGCTGAGTGTACAAATATAAATAATGATATTTATGATAAATTATATTTTGGAAAATTAGAAATTTTAATTGGTAATAAAAGAAAGAATTTATACTTCAGAGTACATTAGTGAAAAAATTAACAAATAATTCAGGAGTTACATTAATTGAAATTTTAATAGGTATAGTTATTTCAGTGATAATTATGGCTGCAATGTTTGCTTCATATTCAGCTATAAATAATTCTTATACTCAAGTTACAGATAAAGCAAAAGCTTCTCAATCTGGAAGAAATATAATGGGAATGATTATGAGAGATGTTAGGCAAGCAGGGTTTAAATATTTTGAAGACAATATAACAAATGCGGATGAACCAATAAGAATCTCATTGGGCAGAGGTGATGCTAATGCTGGAGTTGCTTCTGATTGTGATCATATAAGCATTGTATATGGAGATGTTTCTTATGACGCTGGTGGTGATGAAGTTTATGAAAGATATAGAATTACTTATTTTTGTAAAGACTCTGAAATTACTGATCCAGAAGGAAATCTTATTCCAACTAATGCAATGTTTAAACAAAAAGAACAATGGGATGGTGGAGCTTGGGTAACCAATACTGAAGGCTCTTATACTGAACAATTAATTACGGATTACGTAGAAGATTTAATCTTTATACCTAAAGATGGAGATGGAGTAGCAATTGACCCTCCTCCAACTAATGTAAACGTAAATAATATGAGAATATTTGATATTAGAGCGGTAGAAATCGCAATGATAACCAGATCAGTTAAAAATTTTTATAATAATGTAAATAGAGCGGATGGAACCCCTCGAACCATTATAGATATTGAAAGCGATACTGAAGAGGTGATAAATGATCTTTTTTTAAGAGAAACATTTGTGATGTCAGTTAACACTAGAAATATTGGATTAGAATGAAAAATATAAAAGAAAAAGGTTTTGCATTAATTTTATCTCTAGTCTTATTGCTAGCAATGTCTTTAATGGGAGGCGCTTTAATTTTGATCACATCCGAAGATCATAAAAGTAATAATTTAGTTGATGTTAATCAACAGACATTTTATGCGGCTGAAATGGCTTTATTAGAGGGCGAGAGATATTTAACAAATCAATATCAAGGTCCATGGGATACAGCAACACATGCTAGAAATATTAGTGCAGCAAATCTACCAGTAAACGATGCAGCTAATTTCAATGGCCTTATGACACCTAATACTAATGGTGAAATTTGTAGAAATAGTTTTAATGATCTACCTGTTGACCTTAAGGTAACCGTTGCAGAAAGCTGGAATTTTGGAGATTTTATAGCAAATTCAGGTATTCCAACAAC
Source organism: uncultured Pelagibacteraceae bacterium (assembly GCA_902591185.1). Lineage (GTDB taxonomy): Bacteria > Pseudomonadota > Alphaproteobacteria > Pelagibacterales > Pelagibacteraceae > Pelagibacter. Next base: position 3,087 of record CACIZU010000004.1, on the reverse strand, counting down.
TACTGTAGATCAAGATTTTCTAGATGATTTTTTTTATGAATATTTTGTTACAAGACTAGGTGAGGCAAATTTTAGAGGTGCTGGTAGCAGTTCTAAAAGAAGTAGTGGTGGTGTGGGATCAGGTAAAGATGGTATGGCTTTTAGAATATATGGCTGCGGTATCTACAATCCAGAGCCTGGTTCAACCAACCAAACTGTTGTTACCCTAGAGAGTGTTGTTATACTACCATTATCATAATGATTAAAAAAATTTACAAAATAATAATTTTAATCTCATTTTTTGCTTTAAGCTTTATGAAAATAGCAAGCGCAGAATGTAATTTTAGAATTGACCTTGGTGAAAATATTCAAAAAATTAATAATTTTGTAGATATCGATGAAGATGATGATTCAATTTTACAAAAATATTTTATTCAATCATTAGATATTTGCCCTAATGAAAATTTAGGTGAAAAAATATATATAAGTTATACTTTTATAGAAAATGAGTTAGCTACAATTCAAATTCTAGTTAACAACGACAAAAATAATACAACTTCAAATAAATTATTGCTAATGAATTATGTCAAACAAACTTATGGTGACTTTGATACTGGTCAAAATCCTAAAATCTATAACTATTTTAATTCATGGAAACAAAATAACAGATTGGTCATTTATAAAAGAATGAGAAATCAATTTAATATAATTGATGAAGAGCTTTTCATAACAAACGAGAAATATAAAAATAAAATGAAAATTATAAATGCGATGATTGAGAAAGGTGAAATTAAGGGATAGATTGATTGTGAGGATTTTATTTTTAATAAAAGTTGTTTTTTTATTTTTAACTTTTCAGAATTATGTATTCAGTAAGGGTTTACCTCCTGGGACAGGCTCAAACGATATTCCTGCTAATGTTTTAATACTACTTGATAAATCAGGAAGTATGACCACCAGTATTTCTACTGGGGGTATAGTTAGACCTCAAGCTGTAGCTGTAGACAGCACTGATAGCTCTTCTTACGTTGGCATGTCATCATCAATTGTAAAAGTTGCTTATGATCCTATGGAAGTGGATGACTCATGGTCTTTTGTAGCATCAGGTAGTTGTTTAATGGGAGATATTAAAGAACTTAGAATTCATAATAATAAATTATATGTAATCGATCACAGCAAAGATGTGCTTTTTAGAATTGATTTAACTTCATCAAACTGTGATTGGTCAGCTTCAATAGACAATCCTAAATCAATGGACATAAAAAATAATATTTTATATGCATTAGGTAATGAGATGTTAGTTTACGACTTATCTAGCGCAACACCTTCATCTATTAGCTGTACTTATAGTGGAAATTTAAAAAATGATGGTAAAAATGCAAAATCATTAGCTATAGACTCATCTGGTTCAAATTTATATTTACATAGAGGTGGTAAATTAAAAAAATATCAAATTCAGGGTAGCTCATGCCCAAACACATCAAGAAGTAGCAATATAACCACTTCGGGTACTAGTACATCTCATGGATTTATTTTTAAACCTGGAAGCGATAGAGTTATTTATATGCCTGACTATAATGATGAATTTTATAAATACACTTTAAATACTGCAAAAACGTCTGTAAGCAGCAAAGTAAAAGCAAATGCTGGTTATAGTGGCAATATAGCTTCAACAGTGTCTCCAAATAGAATTAACGTTGATTATCCTTATGGAATTGACATCGATACCACCAATAATAGAATTCATTTTGTGAGCAGAGGTTGCTGCAAACATTCAATGCATGTGATGGACTTTAGTATGCAGTATATAAAAGAACTTGGTGGCGGACAAAATAAAACAAGAATGACTGGTGCCGTCGAAGCGATTCAAGCAATTGTAACTGACTCTGGTTTAACTTCTCATGTTGACTTTGGGTTTGGAGTTTGGTCTGAGTCAGGTGCAAGTTTTACTGGCTGGAATGGACATATTACAAACGGAACTGCTGTACCATGTCATAACAAAAATTGTTTAAAGGTACGAGTTCACAGGCAAGGAGCTGGTAAAATTGAAAGTGTAGCACCAACCATAGTTGCAAATGGATGGGCTACATATTCTAAATCATTTGCTGATCTAGCTTCACAATATTATTTACATAGCTCACTGTCTCCAATTGACCCTAATCTTGATTGTCAAAACTCACACGTCATTGTTATTGGTGATGGAGCTTTTACTGACAATATTTCTAATGCTAAAAATATTATTTCAAATTTAAATCTCGCACACGATATTAAAACTCATGCTATTGCATACGGTGGAGGTATTAGTGCAAGTGGCCTAGCTGATTTTGAAGAATTTGCTGTAGCAGGTGGAACCGACGATGTAATTATTGCAAACACACCTAACTCTCTTAAAACTCAATTAAGAGCTAAAATTACACAATTAATTGCTGATAATTTTGCGTTCACTGCTCCATCAATTCCACCAAGTTACAATGAAACTACTTCAGCTGTATATCAATCATCGTTTAAACATAAATCTAAACAAGCATGGCGTGGAGCATTAATTAGAACTAGTATTGATGCTAGTGGAAATTTGATTATTAGCGATCCAGATAATTGGGAAGCTAAAGATGTATTGCCTGATCCAGATGATAGAAAAATTTGGTCTATAATTCCTAATACCGATTATAAAACCGACTATAATAATTTTGTAGAATCTAATGCTAGCGATATAGCAGAAACTTTAAGAATTTTTAATTTTGAAGTTATGGATTACCATAGTGATACAGGACTTCCTACTGAAACCAGAAGATGTGCTAGTACTGCTGGGGTTTCTGATGGAACTAGTGATGATTTAATTGGACTAATAAATTTTTTAAGAGGAGAAGATTATTTTGATTACGATGGTGATTGTAATTTAACTGAAGCTAGACTTGATAGTGATGGTGATAAAGTTTATTTAGGAGACTTTTATCATTCTGAATTATTGCTTGTAGGTCCTCCTGGTGCAAACACTTCCTTTACTAATAATTCTCAAGAATCTTATTGGAGATCTTTGAAAGGCTATGATTCTTGGGCACAAAGTGCAAATTTAATAAATAGACAAGAGATTATTTACGTTGGCGGCAA
>CACIZU010000003.1 GCA_902591185.1 uncultured Pelagibacteraceae bacterium | reverse complement strand
CAAATAAGCTCCTAAAAAAGATCCTGCCTGATGACTTAAAAAAACTATTCCATATAATAATCCAATATATTTGGTTCCAAAAATAAACCCAACCAAACCCATTGTTGGTGGAACTGTTGAAAGCCATAAAAAACCAAATGTAATACCAAACAGAATAGCTATAATTGGACTTGGTGGAAGAAAAATAAATATAGCTATAACCAAACCTCTTGCTAAATAAATTGTGCTTAAAATTAATTTTTTACTATACTTTTGAGCTAAATATCCTGACGTTAATGTGCCAGCAATATTAAACAAACCTATCATTGATAGGATTGTTACAGTGCACCACTCAGGTAACCCTCTGTCATTAATATAAATCGGAATGTGCGTTGCAACTAAAGCAATATGCCATCCACAAACAAAAAAACCTAAAGTTAAATATATAAAACTTTTACTTTTAAAAGCTTCTTTAAGTGCTTCACTTGCAGTTTGCTTGTCATCTGTTATTCCACCAACAACATCTTTTGGCGTAGTTAAATAAAAGGCTAATATTAACCCTGCAAAAATAAAAGCAGCAAAAATTAAAAGTGTACTTTCCCATCCAAATTCAACAAGCGCATATCTTGTAAATACAGGAGATACAAAATAACCAAATGAACCAGCAGCAGTAACAATACCAATAGCAGCAGTTCTATTTGATTGTGGAAAATGTTTTGCAACAACTGAAACCGGAATACTGATAGCTGTTCCTCCAAGGGCTACACCAATTAATACACCGATACCAGTTACAAAATAAAGACCAGTATTATATTCTGAAACCAACATCAAAATACCAAGTAGATAAAAAATAAAACCTATAAATACAGCAATGTGTCCACCATATTTATCTGTAATAACTCCAAACCAAGGTGCAAAAGCTCCCCATAAAAACATCTGAAGACCTAAAGCGAAACCAAACTGAGATAGAGTTATCCCTAAGTCAGTTGAAAAATCAAAATAAAACATTCCAAATGTTTGTCTTATTCCAAGAGATATAATAACAATTAAACAGGCTGCAATCAGAGTAATTAAAACTGTTTTGTTTTTAATAAATTTTTCAGTAGTCATTCAAAGATTAATTTAAATGTTTTAGTGATTGCTTAATATCAGCAATAAGATCACTAGGATCTTCTAGTCCTATATGTAATCTCACTATATGTTCATTTTTTGCTAACTTAAGATATTTTCTGTTTCCTTGTTCTCTTACATTTTGATGTAATGCTAAACTTTCAAACCCTCCCCAACTATAACCATGACCAAATAATTTTAAATTATTTACAAATTTAACAACAGATTTTTCACTTTTTGCTTTAATTTTTATACCCATTAATCCAGAAGCTCCTGAATAATATTTTTTCCACATTCTAAAATTATAGGAGTCCTTTTTGTAAGGATATAATAATTTAATATTTTTAAATTTAGATAGAAACTCTGCTACTTTTTTTGCATTTTCTCTGTGCCGATCTAATCTAACATCTAGAGTTCTTAATCCTCTTGTTATTAAATAAGCATCATCAGGTCCTAATCTTAAACCTGTAACTCTTTCAGCAGCTTTAACTTTTGCAAAAACTTTTTTATTAACAGCTAAACTTCCACCCATCACATCAGAATGTCCTGAATAATATTTTGTTGCAGAAACAATCGACATATCAAAACCGAGCTTAATAGGTTTTAAAAAATATGGAGTTCCCCATGTATTATCAATAGCCGTTAAAATTTTATGTTTTTTTGCTATCGATATAATTTTACCAATATCTTGAAAATCAAATGTATTACTTCCTGGATTTTCTACAAAAATTAATTTTGTTTTTTTTGTAATACTTTTTTCTAAAGTCTTAAGATCATGCGGATCATAAAATGTTGTTTTAATATTAAATTCTTTTAAAAAATCTTGAGACAATAAACGTGTTGGACTATAAACAGGATCAGCTACTATAATTTCATCGCCAGGTCTTGTAACGCTAAAAATTGCAAGAAATACCGATCCAAAACCAGTTGGTGTTAAAAATGTAAAATAACTCTCTTCTAATTTAGATAAAATTTGTTGCAATATATGAGTCGTCGATGTTCCCTGTCTTCCATAATCAAAATGTCCACCTGTAGGGTTTTTTTTTGCTTTATTTTGCATTTTTCTAATATCTTGCATTGATTTGAAAATAATCGTTGATGCTCGAACAATTGGTGGATTAACTGACTGATTATGAAAGTCTTTTGCTGTGTGTTTTAAAAATGTTTTGAAAGAATTGCTCATAATAAAATTTGATATGTATAGTAGACAATGCTATATCCCGTAAAAAACGTCAATAAAATTAATAAATAGGACTAAATGAGTTATCCAAAGAAACATAGAGGCCGAAGAAAACAGGGCTCTAAAAAAAGAAGAGCAAAAAGAAAAAATAAGAAGAAGTAATTCCTCTATTCTTTAATCCAACCACCTCCAAGAACTTTATGGCCAAATTGGTCTTTACTATAAAATACACACGCTTGTCCAGGTGAAATACCATCTTCAGCATTAACCAAATTTACACTCGCAGTATTATTTTCTTTTAAATCAATTTTTGCTTTTAGAAGATTTCCAGTAGATCTAACTTTGACAAAAATATTTTGATCTAACTCTTTTTTATCAGTTAACAAGTTTAAATCTTTTAAGGTTATAATCTTTTTTCCAAGCTTATCTTTTGGTCCAACTATTATTTCATTATTTTCTGAGTTAATCTTTAGAACATATAAAGGTTCCTTATCAGAAACTTTAATTCCTTTTCTTTGACCAATAGTAAAATTGATTATTCCATCATGAACTCCCATAACCTCTCCGTTTAAATTTTTAATATTTCCCTTTTGAAAAGAGTCCGGTCTAAATTTTCTAATCACTGAAGCATAATCTCCATTTGGTACAAAACAAATATCTTGGCTATCAGGTTTATCAGCAACATTTAAATCTAAATTTTTAGCAATCTCTCTTGTTTTATCTTTTAGCATTCCGCCTAAGGGAAATCTTAAATAATCTAATTGTTCACGTCTAGTGTTAAATAAAAAATAACTTTGGTCTCTATTTTCATCAATTGCTCTATACATGTTTGTAGTTTTATTTGAAGTAACACTTTTTACATAATGACCTGTTATTAAAGCATCTGCTTTAAGCTCTTTTGATACTTCAAATAAATCTTTAAACTTAACTGTTTGATTACATTGAACACACGGTATTGGAGTTTCTCCATTTAAATAGCTATCAACAAAATTATCAATAACTCCTTGCTTAAACTTATCTTGATAATATAAAATTTTATGTTCAATACCTAATTTATGAGCTACACGTTTTGCATCCATTATATCTTGTCCTGAACAGCACTGCTTAGATGCGGCAACTTCTTTACCATCATCATAAAGTTTTAGAGTAATTCCTATAACTTTATAGCCTTCCTTTTTCATGATACCAGCAACTGTTGAGGAATCGACCCCGCCAGACATTGCTACAACCACCGTCGTATCAGATGGTTTTTTGTCAATTCCAATAGAATTTAATTCTTTATTCATAAGGTAGTATTTATACTTATTTACAATATAAGTTAAATTAAATGATTTTAGATTATGAACCGGGTGACAAAGTCACTAATCCAAACAATAAAGACTGGGGTATTGGACAGATACAATCTATTATAAAAGATAAAGTCACTGTTAATTTTGAAAATGTTGGAAAAAAAGTGATTAACGCAAAAAATATTGAATTAAAAAAAATTGATTAATTTAAAATGGAAATAAAAAAAATTGTAGAAGATTTAATTGATATTTTTTTGGAAGCTGGAGAGTTATCACTAACTCTTAGAGAAAAAGGGTTAAAAAAAGAAATCAAATCTGACAATACACCCGTTAGTAGTGGTGACTTAGAAGTTAATAAATTTATTACTAAAAAAATTTATGAGATAACGCCAAACATTCCTATCATATCAGAGGAAACATCTGATCATAAAGACAATTCAAAACTAAAAGACTTTTGGTTAGTTGATCCTATTGACGGAACATATGATTATATAAATGACTTAGAAGAATTCACAATAAATGCAGGCTTAATTATCAACAATAAACCTGTTGCTGGATTAATTAATGCTCCCGCTAAAAAAAGAATGTTTTACTCTTATGGAGAGGGAAATTCTTTTGAGTTAAGTAATGGAAAAACTATTAACCTAAGTAATAAAAATATTGAAAACAATAGGCCTATTAAATTTATTTCTTACTCAAATAAAATTAAACCTGAAATTAAAAAAATATATCAGGATATAGGCGTAGTTGAGAATGTAAAAATGAAAAGCTCACTAAAGTTTTGCGTAGTTGCTGCAGGTGAATATGATGGTTACGTTGCTGAACCTAGAGCATACGAGTGGGATATAGCAGCAGGTCACGCAATATTAGTTTCTTCAGGTGGAACCGTTACAGATTTTGAAGGAAATGAAATATTATACGGGAAAAAAGATCTTAAAAATCCAAGCCTTATTTTAAAAAGTAAAAATATATTATAATGGATGAACAAATTAGAATTATACTAATAATAATAGTTTCTGTTTCAATTTTTGGGTTATTAGTTTTTGTATTTGTAAAAAATTATATAAGAAATAAAATTAATCACCTTGTTAAAAAAGAGAATAATAAAAAATTAAAGTAAATTAATTATTTTTAAATATTCATCCTTTTCAATATCCATAACTTTTTTTGATGTTTCAAAATCAAATCCATTACGAGCAAGTAAAGAAATATCTTTTTTATAAAATAAAGTTCTATTGTCTTCTACTCTTGCTGGCCCAATTCTTTTTTTTTTACAAATTTTAATAGCTGAAAAAAAATCTTGATCAGAATTATCTTCTTTAATTTTTTCAACTGTATTTTTAATAAATTCATCATTTATACCTTTGCCAATTAAATAGTTCCTAATTTTATTAATCGAGTTTCCTCTTTGAATCATGCTCTTCGCTTTACTCTCAGAATAAAATTGATCATTTATAAATTTACTTTTTTCTAAATCAAAAAGAACAATATCAATAAGTTTATTTACATCCTTTTTTTTTATATCTGATGCTGAAAGTTTCATATATTTCTTTAACAAATAGGTTTTTAACTGTTGCTTTGAAGGAGCAAATTTCTCTACATAAGCAAAAGCGAAATTTCTCATCTCTTCAACAGTTACTTTCAAGGTTTTTTTTCTATTTCTTATAGGAATCATGGTTAGATTTTATATAATATATTTGAATGATCGAACAAATTTATACTTATTTTACTATTGAGATACTTTATATGTGGATCAACTTAGGTGTATTACCTTTTTGGTTTATATTAATTTTTTTTCCACAATCTCATATATGTAGATTTTTTGTAACTTCTATATTTCCAATCTTTATATTAAGTGGCGTGTATGCATTTATTTTATACAAATCTTATTTAATAGGTTACGATTTTGATGGAAATTTTTCTCTTTACCTCGGTTTAAATGAACTATCTAGATTATTTGAAGATAACTTATATATAATAATTTTTTGGACTCATTTCATTGCTATAAATTTATTTTTAGGTGGATGGATTGTTAAAGACGCTCAAAAATTTTATATAAATAAAGCTCTATTAGCAGTGCCTTTGATTATTACTTATTTAATTGGTCCAATTGGTTTGTTCATTTATTGGGTAATTAGAATTTTCTATGCAAAAAGTATAAACCTACATGAGTAATCATATAGATTTTTATTTTGATATAATAAGTGCTTACTCATACATAGCTCATAAAAAAATTCAAAAAATCAAAGAGAACAAAAATATAAAATTTAATTACATGCCTATTTTTCTAGGTGGTCTTCACAATCTAGCAGAAATAAACTCTCCTGCTTTTAACAAATATAAAATAAAGAATATTCAAAATGACTGTGAACTAGTCTCAAAAAAAAATAATATATCTTTTACTTGGAATTCTAAATTTCCAATAAACTCTCTTTCAATAATGAGAGGGTATTTATATATGAATGAAAAACAAAAAGAAAATTATTTAGATATTTTTTTTAATGCTTATTGGAGAGATAATTTGGATTTATCTTTAGAGGATGAAGTGATTAAATTGTTAAAAATTTTAAATATAAATAGCGAAGTTTTTTTTAATGGAATTAAAGAACAGTCAATTAAAAATAATTTAAAAAATTTAACTAATGATGCCTTTAAAAAAGAAGTTTTTGCCGCACCAACGTTTGTTGTTAACAATAAAATTTTTTGGGGACAAGATCGACTTGAATATGCACTTGATGAATTAAGCGCTAACTAAACTATTTTAAACTTACTCTGACTAATTGTACCAAAACCACCTTCTATATGTGATACTTTTTCATATCCCATATCATGTAATGATTTGACTGCTAGAGCAGATCTTACGCCACCCGCACAAAATAAAACCATTTCTTTATTTAGGTCTAGTTTACCTTGTTGAAAAAAAGCACTATTGGGATCTAAAAAAATTTCTAGCATTCCTCTTGAAATATGAACTGAATTTTCAACTTTACCTGTATTTTCTAATTCATGAATTTCTCTTATATCAATCAAATTACATTTGTTATCCTCAACCATTTTAAAAGCCTCATTTGCATTAATTGTTTTAATTTCTTTCATTGCTTCAGAGACTAAAGTTTGAATTGATTTAACTGTCATAATTGTGTTTTAAAATATCTTAAAAACATTATATTGCTAGAAAATTATGTTAAAAAATAATACAAAAGCACCAAATTTTATACTTCCATCAACCTCAAAAGAAAAATACTCATTAAAAGATTCTCTTGGAAAATATGTTGTTATATATTTCTATCCAAAGGACGATACTCCTGGATGCACAATAGAAACTAATGATTTTAATAAATTACTTTTAAAATTTAAAAAATTAGAGTGCGAAGTTTATGGTATTTCTAAAGATAATCTAAAAAGTCACGACAAATTTAGAGAAAAATATAAGATAAAATTTAATCTATTGGCTGATGAAGAGATCAAAGTCCTTAAAAAATATAAAGTATGGGGTAAAAAAAAGTTTATGGGTCGAGAATTTATGGGCATTATTAGAACTACATTTTTAATAGATAAAAAAGGTAAAATTATAAAAATTTGGGATAATGTTAAGGTTAAAGATCATGCTAAAGAAGTCTTAGAAACCTTAAAAATTGTTACAAAAAAATAAAAAAAGACCCCTTATTTCTAAGGGATCTTTACCGTTATAATAAAAGAAATTTTTTAGTCTCTGATTGCGTATGCTCTTACGCCAATCTCAGCAACATCCGTTCCAAGTTTTTCAGCTTCTTTACTGATACGCAATCCAACAGTAACTTTTATTGTTTTAAATATAGCATATGAAAGTACAAAGCTGAAAGAGCAGACAGCGATTACACCAATGAACTGTGTTCCAAAAGATGTGTCTGTATTACTTAATGGTACTATTAATGTTCCAAAAATTCCAGCAAACATGTGAACTGGGATAGCTCCAACAACATCATCAAGTCTCATTTTTTCTAAAAATTTTGTACCAAAGTACATTATTAAAGATCCAAAAGATCCAATGACTATAGCTAATCCAGGTGTAGGATTTAAAGGCTCTGCTGTAATTGCAACTAAACCTGCCAAAGCACCATTTAACATCATGATTACATCTGTTTTTTTATCTAATAATCTTGTTACAGCTGCTCCAGTTATGACACCTGCTGCACCTGCGAGATGTGTGTTAACTGCAATTTTACTTATTGCAGTAACATCGTCAAATGTACCCATTGCTAATTGACTAAAACCATTAAATCCAAACCAGCCAAACCATAATAAAAATGTTCCAAGTGTAACTAAAGGTATGCTGGAAGCTGCAAATGGTACTAATGATTTTGGTTCACCTTTTTTACTAAACCTTCCTTCCCTTGCACCTAAAACTATTACACCAGCTAAAGCTGCGGCTCCTCCACAAGCGTGTACAAGAGTAGATCCTGCAAAATCAGAGAAACCTGAAGTCGCTAACCAACCTCCACCCCAATGCCAACCCATTGAAATTGGATATATAAATCCTCCCATTAAAGCAGCAAAGATAAAAAATGGCCAAATTTTAATTCTTTCAGCAACTGCTCCAGATACAATTGAAGCTGTTGCGCAAACAAACATGGCTTGAAAAAACCAATCTGAACTATCTGAATAACCAGTATCAACACTTGAATTATCAGTCCAAATTGTAAATGATCCTATAAAACCACCCTCTGGTATTCCATATGCCAAATTATAACCAAATAAAAAAAATACAATTGAACAGATAGCAAATTTACCTACATTTTTTGCTGCAATAGTTGATACACTTTTTGTAGTCACCAAACCGCTTTCTAACATGCAAAAACCAGCAGCCATTAATGCTACCAAAACTGCACCAATATAAAATGCTAGAGTATTAAATATATATTGACCTTCAGCTGATATTGTAGTTTCTGCATTAACTAATCCACCAAAACTAAATAAAACTATTAAGCTTAAAGAAATTGTTGAAATTATTTTTTTAAATTTTTTCATAAGACCTCCCATTGTTAAAATGAGTTATATTAAGATCTTAATTAATAACTAATGCCGATACTGTAAAATGGATATGCATTTTTTGCATATAGTAACAGCCCTAAACGTATTTTAAAAAACGTTAGGGCTGTTAAAAAAATAATTACTTATTGAATACTTCTTTTAAAGCTTTAGCTGGTAAAAATTTTACCTTTTGAGAAGCTGCAATTTGGATTTGTTCACCTGTTCTTGGGTTTCTTCCAACTCTAGCTTTTCTTTTAGCTACTTTATACGTACCAAATCCAGCAATTTTTACTGAATCATCGCCTTTTAGAGCATCTAAAATAGTGTTGGTAATCGTATCAAATGTTCTTTCAGCATCGGCTTTACTCATATTTAATGAGCCTGAAAGCTGTGCCATTAGTTGTTTTTTATTCATTTTAGCTCCGGTTTTATTGGTTAATTATCATATTTATCATAAACCTTGATAAATCAAGCTTTTTTTTAGTGTCTATAATTTTAAAAGATACAATATGTTGTAAATTATCAAATAAGTATTGATTTTACTTACTTTTTTAATGTTTATAAAATCTTAATTAATTAAATAAACCTAAGTCTTTTAGGTCATTAAAGGTGGTAAAAAACATAAGAGATAACAACAAAAACATTCCGATTCGAAAAAAACCTTCCTGTGTTTTTTGAGATAAAGGACGACCTAAAATCTTTTCAAAAGCATAAAACATTAAGTGTCCACCATCTAACATTGGAATTGGAAATAGGTTAATTAAGCCTAAGCTGATCGAAATATAAGCCATGATAGAAATGAATGGCAAGATACCAATTTCGGCAACTTGCCCTGTAATCTTGGCTATACGAATTGGACCACCTAGTTGAGAGGTATCGCCTGTCCCTCTTATCATGCTTACAATATATTTAAGAGAAGAAATGCTTACAAAATAAACTTCTTTTACAGAATGAATTAAAGCCTGGGTTGGACCTAATTTTATATGGTTAATTTCATTGTTATAAGCTCCAAGTTTTATACCAATCATCCTTTTATTAATTTTGTTTCCCAAATTATCAACACTAAGAACATTATTGGGTTTAATCTTTAATAAATATTCTTGATTTAATCTTTCAACTTTAAAATCTATAAATACACCTATTGAAGTTGTAATATATTTAGAGACATCCATGATGCTGTTAACTTTGTTACCATCTATTTCTAAAATAATATCATTCTGTTTTAACCCACCAATCATTGCAGGACTATCTTTTTGTACTTCATTGATTACAGCTGGTGTAAAATCTTTTCCAATAAAAGTGTAAATTGAAAAAAATATAGCAATTGCTAATAAAAAATTAGCAAGTGGTCCACCAAATACTATTAAAACTCTTTGGTACAATGGTTTTAAAACAAATAATTTTTCTTGATCTTTTTTATTGTATTGTTTTAAAATTTTTTCTTGATCAGCTTGTGAAAAAACATTTCGATCACCAAAAAACTTTACATATCCTCCTAATGGTATCCAGCAAATCTTCCAACGTGTGCCATATTTATCATTCCAGCCAATAATTTCTCTTCCAAATCCAATAGAAAAATCTGTAACACCTACACCATATTTTTTTGCAAAATAATAATGTCCATATTCATGAATAAAAACTACAACTAAGATCAATATGATAAATGGGACAATATAAGTAAGCATATTCTAGTTTAAACTAAATTAAATTTTTTATCCATTGCTAAAACTTTGAATTAATGATGCGCTATTATTTGTTGGTTTATTTACATCTTTAGAAACTTCGTGGAAAATTAAATCAGGTTTACTACATTCTTTTAAAAAAGCTGAGCCTTGAAGTTCTAAATTCAAATAACGATTAACATCACTTTGATTAAGAATTACAGGTTGTCTATGATGAATTTCTTTAATATTTTCTTTAGCTTCTTCAGTAATTAAACAAAATTGATCCTCTTCATAAATACCTGCAAAAAAAATAGTTTTGTTATCTTGTCTTGAAAAAAAATGTGGAGTCTTTTCTTTTTCTTCTCTTTTCCATTCATAAAAACCATCAGCTACAGCAGCACATCTATTATTTTTAATTAGTTTTTTAAAAGAAACTTTTTCATCAATAGTTTCTAATCTAGCATTAATTAATGCTTTAAAGTCTTTATCTTTAGCCCAACTTGGAATTAATCCCCACTTTAAATTTTCTAGGGTATTTCCATTTTTATACTTCTTTATAACTGGAAGTTTTTGATATGGATGAGCATTATAATTCTCAATATCTTCAACTTGAATTGCAGATTTTACTAACTTGTTTGTTTTTGAAACTGGGTTATTTACTACGTATCTACCGCACATCTTAAATTAATTTATAATATCATCAATTTTACTTATTTGACCAATCTTAAATATAATTGCTTCTTCTTTTTTAAAGCCAAATTTTTCAGCATTATTTTTAAATCTAACTGGGGGTTCCATTATCGGCTCTAAAGATAAAACAAATGTACCCCAATGCATTCCTATTACTTTTTTACTCTTTAAATTTCTTCCAATACTAAGAGCCTCTTCAGGATTTGTATGATAAACAGATTTATCTTTATATGGAGATATTGGATAAAAATTATACGCACCAATATTTATAAAAGAAAGATCTATTGGGCCATATTTGTTACCTAGGTCTTTATAAATATTTCCCACACCAGTATCGCAAGCAAATAAGATTTTTTTACCATTATATTCAATTAAAAAATTGCCCCATAATGATTTATTAGTATCTGATAAACTTCTTTTAGACCAATGAACCGCTGGAAGAAATGTGATTTTTAATTTTTCATTAATCTCTATTTCATCATACCAATCCATTTCATTCACATCTTTATATCCATTTCTTTTAAAATATTTACCAAGTTTTAGTGGAAGCATAACTTTTGCACTCTTATATGGAAATCTTCTTATGGTCATCATATCTTGGTGATCATAATGATTATGGGTAAGTAAAAATAAGTCTATTCTAGGAATTTCTTTAAGATTTAAGGCTGGTTCTGTAAATCTTTTGGGTCCAAATATAAAAGGTCCTGCATTTTTAGAAAAAACAGGATCTGTTATAATAGTCGTGTCTCCTAATTTAATTAAAAATGTAGCATGCCCTATCCAAGCAATATAATCTTCGTCTTTTAATTTTTCTAAATCAGATAACACTTTCTCTTTATTAACAACATGTTCGCTAGGAACACTCATATCTAATTTTTTTTTCTCCTGATTAAAAACTTTAAATGACCATTTAAAATTTGTGTCTCTTTTAGGAGACCCCTCAGGATTTCTAAATGTTCCATCGGGAAGATGATGATAGGGTATTTTTTCCATTGCTATTGTTACGCAATTATAGGCAATAATTAAAATTAAAAAACTTAAAAAATTAAACACTTAAAATTATTCTTAGATTAAAATTTAACTTTAAACATTGCCTCATTTCTACGAAACATCGGTAAGGTAAATGGTCCATTATACGTTGCTTTTATAGGCTGACTTAAAACTAAAATATTATTTTTCAACAATTCTTTCTCTAAAATATCTTTATGTTTAATAAAATTTTTATCTGAGGCTCTTCCTGAATATCTAATAACAGCATAATAACCTCCTTCAATATTTACAATCTTTATATCTGATTTAGAAGGATTAGGGACATCTTCTTTATTATATTTACTTGGTAAATAAAATTGCATAGTCATTTTTCCTTCTCTCTCTATTTGAGTTACCGGGGTAGTCATTTTAATTTTTTCGTTAGTTTTATTGCTTCCAGATATATAGTTAAATAATTTTCTAAAACTATTGTTTTGGTTAGTAGTTATTGTTTCAGCAGCTAAACGATTAGAATATTTTCTAATCTCATAAACTTCATTTGAAGATACCACTTCATAATTTGCTTCTTCATATGCCATTACATTAGAATACGTGAAAAAAAACAAAGTACAAAATATTAAAATATAAAACTTTAGAAAATTCATAAAATTACATTATTTTATATTCAAAATTTTGCGTAGTTTCATTAATTTGTAAAAGTTTTGCACCATTTCTTTCATGAAATTTTGTTGCCATTTCTGTAAGTGGCGAAAGTGTTACCAATCTATTTAAATGGTTAGATTTTTTTATTTTTTTAAATACTTCTTTAACAATTAATTTTCCTCCACCTTTTTTTTTAGACCAAACTGTATAAGCAATTGCTATTTTCCCAATATTTTGATCTCTCAATGCACTTTGTAAAAAAGCATCCATGCTTAATTTTTCTAATTCTTCAACACTTTTTGGTATTTTATTGGTATATCCAAAACACATTACAGCATGAATTTCTCCTTTATATTTAACACCATAAATTTTACGACCATAACCTGTTCTAAAATTGTTATCTAATTCAGGTCTAACAGGATCTTCTTCTGTATTACATTTTTTAAGCTCCACTAATTCTGCCCCTTTTACCCATTCAAAAAAATTAATAATTTTTTTACTGAAAATTTGTTTATTTTTTCGAATTCTGGCTTTAATTCTTGGTTTTAATTTTTTCTTTAAAATTTGTTTATTTTTTCGAATTCTGGCTTTAATTCTAGGCTTCAATTTATCCTTCAAAACTTTTATCATTTTATGAAATTACTTAATTAATTTTTGTCGTTAACATAAACAGATACTCCCCTAGAATTAATATCTACGTCAAATTTTTTATGTAAAGGAGGAAATGCTCTTTGTGAACAATCTAATCTGTCACAGGTTCTGCATGATACACCTATGGGTATTTCTGTTTTTTTATCTGATATATCTAAATTTTCTGTATAAACAAATTCTTTTGCATATTTAGCTTCACAGCCCAAACCTATTGATAAAATACTTTTTGATTGACCGTATCTACCAATACCTTTTTCAACAGTTCTGGCTATACAAACATATTTTTCACCATTAGTCATTTTACTTACCGCTGCTTGAATTACTCCTGGTCTTGTAAAAGCTGAATAAACATTCCATCTAGGACAAGCTCCTCCATATCTTGGTATTTCTATACCGGATAAAGAAAACCTTTTAGAGATGTTTCCTGCTATATCAGTTCTCAACATATGAAATGGTATTCCTGGTAATTTAGGATCTTGAAGACTTGTTACTCTGTGAGCAACTTGTTCAAATGATGTAGCAAATGTATTTTGTAAAAGTTGTAAATCATATTTTAATTTTTTACATTCAGAATGAAAAAGCTTGTAAGGCATTAAAATTGCTGCACCTGTATAATTTAATAAAGCAACTTTAGTCAATTTTCTTGACTCATCTGATGGAAAGCTAAATTGAGACAAATAATTATCTATTTCTTTATCAGCACCTTCTTGCGCAATTCGAGCAGCTGCATGAAGTTTTTTTGTCTCTAATGAACTATAATCACTTAACAAAAGTTCTTTTTTGTTTTTGTTAAATATTTTTGAAAATGGTTTGTTTTCATCAGGTATTACATCTTTTACTTTAATTGAATATTCTGAGCTTAAATATTCACAAAGAGCAATGTATCTAGTTCGATTATTTTTTTGAATTTTATCAAAAACTTGATTTGCGAAATCTTCTAGTTTAGGAAAATAATTTTTATTTTGTTGAAGAAAGTCTGAAATTACTTCTCCTGGAAAAGAATTTTTTCTATTATCAACTATTTTTCCTGAAATTTTTTCAATCTTATTAACTAATTCATGATCCTTTTTTTTTAAAATATCTCCGAGCCTTACAATAGCTTTTCCAATTTTTGGATTTGTACTGACTAGATCTTTTACTTCAGGTCCTAAAATATCTAAATCCTCAAATAAAGTGTCATCTAAAATTTCAGAAATTGTATTTTGTAAATTAATATCTGTTTTGGAAGTAAGATGAGACAATTCAATATTAAGTTTTTCACAAACTTTTAAAAGAAGATCCCCATCAATTTTTCTTTTTCCACTCTCAATTAAATTTAAATAACTCGGGGATATGCTTAATTCTTCAGCTAACTTGTTTGCTTGAAGACCAAGCTTTCTTCTAAAAGCCTTGATTTTAGGTCCTATTTTTAAATCTAATTGACTCATATTTACTATTTGTAAATTTTGTAAATTTATTTTTACAATTTTTTTCTTTGATTTACAAGCTTTTTTTAGTTTTTTATAGATTTTGTAAATCTTGTAAATTAAAAGCTTTATATGGACGAAAAATTAAAAAATAAAGAAAATGAAGCTCAAATCATCAGTCATGAAGATCTGATTAAACATAATAGTAGAGGAATTTATATGAGAGATGATCATTGTGATTGGGGTTCAAGTGGAATGAAAGATCTAGTTGATACTCTCAACAACGGTAATTAATTCGTTCAACTTATTACATTTTCTAAATAACTAAAGGATTTACTAAAATGAGTGCAGAAAATATCTCATACGATTTAAAAAGATTTCTTGGAATTAAACGTGATTATTCTACTGAAGAAGTTGAAAGACTTAGAGGTTCAATTAAAATTGAATATTCTTTGTGTAAACAACAATCAGAAAAGTTATGGAAATTATTAAATTCTGAACCTTATATTAATACATTGGGTTCTCTTTCAGGAAATCATGCTGTTCAACATGCTAAAGCAGGATTAAAAGCTATTTACTTAAGTGGATGGCAAGTTGCGGCAGATGCAAATACTGCTGGGGAAATGTATCCTGATCAATCTTTATATCCTTACGATAGCGCACCAAAATTAGTTGAATCTATGAATAATGCTTTAATTAGAGCTGATCAAATTCAACATATGGAAATTAAAGATGGTGACATGAATAAAGAAAATAAAGTTGATTATATGTTGCCAATTATTGCAGATGGTGAAGCAGGTTTTGGTGGACCACTAAACGTATTTGAGCTTGCAAAAAAATTTATTAAAGCTGGTGCTGCTGGCGTTCACTTTGAAGATCAATTAGCTAGTGAAAAAAAATGTGGTCATATGGGTGGTAAAGTCTTAGTTCCAACAGGAACAATGATTAAAAATTTAAAAGCTGCAAGACTTGCTGCAGATATTGCTGATGTACCATTAATTATTTTGGCAAGAACAGATGCTAATGCTGCAAAATTAATTACAAATGATCATGATGAAAATGACAAACCATTTTTAACAGGTGAAAGATCACCAGAAGGCTTCTTTTACGTAAAAGATGGAATTGAACAAGCTATCTCAAGAGGCCTTGCTTACGCACCTTATTCAGATTTAATCTGGTGTGAAACAGCAACTCCAAATCTAAAAGAAGCGAAAAAATTTGCTGATGCAATACATGAAAAATTTCCTGGAAAATTATTAGCATATAATTGTTCTCCTTCATTTAATTGGAAAAAACATTTAAGCGATGATGAAATTGCTTCTTTTCAACAAGAGATAAGCAAAATGGGATATAAATTTCAATTTATCACTCTTGCTGGATTTCATACTCAAAATATAGCTATTTTTGAGCTTGCTGAAAAATATAAAAAAGAAGGTATGGCTGCTTACTCTAAAATTCAACAACAAGAATTTTCTCGAGAGAAAGATGGTTATACAAGCGTTAAACATCAAAGAGAAGTTGGAACCTCATATTTTGATGCTGTTTCAAACACGATAAGTAGTGGAACAAGTTCAACAACTGCAATGGCTGGTTCTACAGAATCCGAACAATTTTAAAAATTAATTCCCTCATATTTTTTAATAGCCCTTAACTGGGCTATTTTTTTGTTTGTTTAATTCTTTATATTATAACCTTTTTTAAGCAATAAGGTTACTACTGTCACACATAAAACTAAGAATAAAATCATTGATCCAATACTTATCCAAATATTAAAATCAGAAACACCATAAAAAGAAAATCTCATACCATTTATCAAATAAACTACAGGATTAAAGTAAGTAACTGTTTGCCAAAATGGAGGTAACATATCTAAAGAATATAAACTTCCACCTAAAAAAACCATAGGAGTAATAACTAAAGTAGGTATTACTGACAGTTGTTCAAAATTAGAACTCATCAGACCTATTAAGAAACCAAATAAAGCAAAAGTAAATGCTACCAGTACAAGTAACATAATCATTAAAAATGGTTTTTGTACATAAACATCAACAAAGAAAGTTGAAGTTATAAATATTACAACACCTATGATAAGAGTTTTTGTTGCTCCAGCTCCAACAAAAGCCAATACTATTTCAAACGTAGATATTGGTGCTGCTAAAATTTCATAAATTGTTCCATTAAATTTAGGAAAGAAAATTCCAAATGAAGTATTGCTAATTGATTGTGTTAACAAAGTTAACATAAGTAAACCTGGTACAATATAAGATCCATAACTAATGCCATCAATATTTTCAACATATCCACCAATGACAGAACCAAATACAATAAAATATAACGAAGTAGATAACACTGGTGAAATCAAAGATTGTCCTAATGTTCTTTTGAACCGGTCCATTTCATGAAAGTAAATTGCTTTAAAAGCGTAAAAATTAAACTTCATTATTTTCCCTCACTAAGCTAACAAATATTTTTTCTAAGCTATTTTGTTCAGTTTTTAAATCTCTTAATTTCAAGCCTACATCTTTTAATTCTTGCAACAAGTTGGTAATACCTGTTTGTTCATCTTGAACATTATAAGTGTAATCTAAAGACATATTGTCATTACCTAATATTAATTTATACTTTTTAAGCTGAACTGGAATTTCATTAATTTTTTCCTGAAGTTCAATGGTAAGTTTTTTATGACCCATTTTTTTTAACAATGCTTTTGTATCATCTACAATAATAATCTCTCCTTGATTAATAACACCAACTCGATCAGCAATAGCCTCTGCTTCTTCTATATAATGAGTGGTTAAAATAATTGTTACACCTGTTTTTCTTAAGTTTTCAACCAATTTCCACATTTCCTTTCTTAATTCAACATCAACTCCCGCTGTTGGTTCGTCTAAAAATAATATTGATGGTTCATGAGAAAGTGCTTTTGCAATTAAAACTCTTCTTTTCATTCCACCCGAAAGCTGATTTAATCTTAAATCTTTTTTATCCCATAAAATTAAATCTTTTAAAATTTTTTCGATGTGAGCTGGATCAGGTTTTTTTCCATACAAGCCTCTAGAATAAGACACATTATTAAAAACTGTTTCAAATTGTTCTAAAGTTAGTTCTTGAGGAACCAATCCAATTCTTGAACGAGTTTCTCTATAATCATCGATAATATTAAAATTATCTACTGTAACTTTTCCAGATGAAGATTTTACAATTCCACAGATAATGTTGATTAATGTTGTTTTCCCAGCACCATTAGGTCCAAGCATTGCAAAAATTTCACCTTTTTTAACGTTAAGATTAATATTTTTTAGTGCTTTAAAGCCATTATCGTAAATTTTTGATAAGTTATTAATGATTATTTGGTTTTCTGACATGCTGACTTCAGAGTATATAAAGACAATTTCTTAGATTACAATAAATTTAAATAAACTATAATAACTAAAATTATGAAAAAATTTTTACTTTTGTTATTTGTAATCTTAAATTGCAACTCTTTCGTTAATTCTAAAGAAACTACTTTTACAAATGAAATTTTTAAAAAAGCACAAATGGAAGGTAAAACTGTAGTTATTAATTCATGGAATAAAACTTGTCACTCTTGTTCCAAACAAGTCAAAATATTAAATGAAGCAAAAGAAGACTTTGTGGATGTTTTATTTTTAAGTTTTGAGCAAAAAAAAAATAAAGATATTGCAAAATTATTAGATATTAATTATTGGTCAACTATTATTGTCTACAAAAATAACAAAGAATTATCCCGTACTATAGGTGAAACCAATAGAGAAAAAATTTATTCTCAAATAGATGCTTCAGAATAATTGCTAAAATTTTTTTATTCTTAAAATTATTGCAGGCAAGAAGGTCGCTACAACAAAAGATAAAAATAATAAAGACTGAACAATAAAAGGTGTAAACATTTCCTTAGGCATCAATATTCCAACTAATAAACTTTTAGAAAAATCAGGAAACGGGAACAATAAAAAACCACCTACTAAACCTACTACAATTGATATGTAAGCAGTTTTTTCATTAATATTTTTATTATAGAAGCTGTAAAAAACAGTTAAAACAAAAGCACAACAAAATAAATCTGCTAATAAAAATAAATATAAAATATCAAATCCTTTTGAGGCAATAATAAAAGCAATCAATGAAAGAAATATGATAAAATATTTAGATAGTTTTAAATAATCTGTTTTTTTATCAAGATTAAACGTTGCCTTGCCATCCACAACAAATAAACTTGAAATCGCGTTTATCAAAGTATCTACTGTTGAAATAGTTAAAGCCAATCCAAGAATAACTATTATTAATGATAAAAATTCAATTTGCTCTTTTAATAATAATGTAAAAAATCCAAGATCTGGTCTATTACTTGAGTCTATTGAAAAGGAAACTATTCCAGCAAAACCCATAAAAAAAACAATCGGAACAATAATAAAAAAAGAAATAATTAAACTTTTTTTTAAAGTTTTATAATTTTTTGCTGCATATACTCTTTGCCAATTTCCCTGATGAAACAAGTTCGTTGCTGCTACAGCTATAAAAAATGTTAAGCCAGCTGTATAATTAGGAATGTAAGAAGCACTTAATAATTGTGGATTTTTTTTCTCTACAAATGCAAAAGAAAATTCATCTCCTGTAAATGAGCTTATGTATGAAACTGAAATCAATAAAAGAACCCCAATTACAATCATTTGTATATTGTCTGTGTATATTGAAGCTCTTAAACCGCCATATAATGTATAAGTTAGAGTTGCCAAAAGTACTGTTAATGCAGTAATCCAAAGTTCAGTTCCTGATATATAGTTTATTAAAACTGCTACGGCTGTAACTTCGGCGCATAAAAAAATAAACATATAAAATATAGTCATTAATAAAATTAGTTTGAATAAACTTTTTCCAAATTTTTTTCTCACAAATTCAATCAAAGATGATCCTTTTGGAAATTCATTTCTTATTTTTCTTCCTAAATAAATTAAAAAAAACATTGGAAAAGCTGTGCCTAGAGCATAACCAATTACCGCACCAATTCCACCCCAAGTGGCTGCTGCTGCAGGCCCAAATAAAATCCAAGCACCTAATGCTGAAGCAACCAAACTTGTTGTTAAAGAAAATAATCCAATATTTCTATTTGCTGTTAAATAATTGTTTATCCCTTGATATTTCTTAGAATGATAAATTCCTAAAATCGCAAAAATCAAACTAATGATGATTACTAATGTTAATGATGTCGATTGACTTATAAAATATGTTTTATCCATTATTCTCCCTTTCTGAATTACCGGACAGGTTCTTAGGGTTTAATCTCAGTCTGTTAAGACACCCCTTTAGAAAATTATTATTATATTTTTACGAATATTGAAAGTCTTTTACAAAAAATATTTTTCAATTAAGTATTACAAAGTAAAGATTATTAAAGATGCGCATATAACCAAAAAACTTTTTCTTGATTACTTATGACTGATGACCTTTATGATTCATTATTTCAATCATACATTGAGTTGCATATTCTCGCCATTCTGAAGAGCTTTTCTTTTTTAAACTATTCAAGTGATCACGATTACTTTGTATATTATCTCTATGCTTCAGTTTATCTGCTCCATTTAGATTAGATTCCATGGTAGATAAATTGGTTTCCATTGCATGAATCCAATTTTTTCCTAATTCTAAACATTTCACGTCATCTTTTTCATCACATATTTGTTTAAAGAAATTAAAAATCACATCATCTGTCTTGATTGAATTGTTCATTAATTGTTACTTATTACAAACACCAATGGACTCTGGACCGCAAGTTTCTCCATTTGTCCAAGTTGCTCCAATTAAATTAGCTCCATCAAAGTTCGCATTTGTTATATTAGAAGAAGTAAAATTTGCTTCCATTAGATTAGAATTCTGGAAATTAGCTTCAATTAAAGTTGCACCCATAAAATCAACTCTAGTTAAATTTGAGCCACTAAAGTTAGATTTTTCAAAATTAGCTCCAATTGAAACAGTCTCATAAAGATTTGCTCTTACAAATGTAGACTCAGGAAAAGTACCAAATGATAAATTTGAATTCATCATTATACTTTTGTCAAAATTTACTTGAATAAAACTTGCAAATGAAAGGTTTGAGTTTGGAAGATAACTTCCTTGCAAATCCTGTGCATCTGAAAATCTACAGTTTGAATAATCAACACCATCAGTTAAAGGATCATCACAAGCAGCATTACCGTTTGTAATAAAAAATAAGCTTAAAATAATTAGTAAGAATATTTTTTTCATAAATAAAGTTAACAAATAAAATATGTCAAAACAATGTATGATTAAAAAATTTAATGATAATTTAACAATACTTATGTTTAAATTTTAACTTTTTTGCCTGACATTGCGCTTTTTTTAATTGCAGCAAAAATTTTAAGAGATATCAATCCGTCATTACCGTTTACTTTAGGCTTAGTTTTTTTAATAACCACATCCGAAAAATGATTTATTTGATTGATCAATGTATTGTCATCTTTCCTGTTTTTATCTTTTCTTACTAGAATTTTATTCCACCAACTTCTTTCTTTTTTATAAAACCAATATTTTAAATTTGGAAATTGAAGAGATCCTTTTGTTCCTCCTATCATATAAGCTGATTGATTGGTTCTTGGATAAGCTGGATTTTCACCTGCTGTTAATTCATAACTCCAGGGAGCAACAATAGTGTCAGAAATATTTAAAGTGCATAAAGCTCCTGACTTAAATATTAAACTTACAGTTGCAGTATCTTCAATTTTAAATTTTCTATTTTTGTTGGTTGTAAATGCTTGAACATATTTAATAGGACCGAGCAAATAACAAATCATATCAATATCATGCACAAGATTAATACCTAATGGACCACCACCTTTACTAACTCTCCATTTTTCTTTGTAATATTCTTTATGTTTGTAAATCCAACATAAAACATTTGCAGATACAATCTTACCAAGTTTACCTGTGCTAATAATATTTTTTACCTTTGAAACGATAGAATTGTGTCTTCTATGATATCCAATCAAAAGAGGTATTTTATTTCTTTTTGAAATATCTATTATTTTTTTTGCAGATTTTAGATTATCAGAGATAGGTTTCTCTAATAAAACAGGTATCTTATTTTTTAAAAAACTCACTGTGTGTTTTTCATGAAGTTGATTTGGAGTAGCTACAATTACAGCATCTAAATTTTGAGACTTTAAAAGTTCAACTACATTTGAGTAAAGAGGAACTTTATATTTTTTAGAAAGGTTTTTTGCATTCTTACTTATATCAACAATAGAGTGTAAATTTGCTTTTTGAGATTTTAAAATAGCTTTAATATGTTGTAAACCCATTAAACCAGTTCCAACAATTGAAATGTTTATTTTTTTTATCTTTAATTTCATTTATAAGATTTCAAAACTTGTAAGATATATATCTTTTTTTGAATTTAATATACTGAACTTAAATTAAGTAATTCCACCATCAACTACAAAACTTTGTTTTGTACATCCTGATGATTGATCAGAAGATAAAAATAACACCAGTCTTGCCACATCTTCAGGTTTTAGTTGGCGCTTTAAAGCCTGGCTGTCTAGAATGAGTTTTTTATATTTTGGTGTTAACCAATGTTTGATCTGTCTTTCAGTAGCTATTGAGCCAGGTATTACTGAATTAGTTCTAATATTATATTTCCCAAACTCTTGGGCAAAAGATCTGGTTAGTCCAATTACTGCTGATTTCGCAGTTTCATAAACTACTTTATCTCCTTCTCCCAACATCCATGATACAGAGCTTAAATTTACAATTGATCCTGTCTTAATTTTTTTCATTCCTTTAACCACAGCTTGTGCAGCAAAAAAATAATGTTTTAAATTAATATCCATTCTATTTTCCCAATATTTTTCATCAACTTGTTCTGTAGTATGTCTGTCATCATTAGCAGCACTATTTATTAAACAATGTATAGGCCCCTTCTTATTAATAATTTCTTTAATTATATTTTGTAACCTTTTTACATCTAAAATATTGCATTCAATAAAATTTGGGGTTTTCAATTTTTTTTTTTTAATATTCTTTATTAATTTTTTTGAAGCTTTTATATTAATATCTATAAAATAAACTTCGCTATTTTGTTCACAAAAATGCTCTACTATTGTTGCGCCAATTCCTGATCCACCTCCTGAAATAAAAACTCTTTTATTTTTTAAATCTGAATATTTTACTTTCATAATTAAATTCTATCTTCTGAATTAGCATCAAATAATGAAACTTGTGTTAAATCAAAATATAATTTTGTTTCTTTGTTTAACTCTATTTTAATTGTTGATGGGAATTTTGCTAAAAGGTCTTGATTTGCGTAGTTAAAAGTCATGATTTGTTCATGGCCAATATATTCACTTAAATCAGCTCTTAGATTAACTTCAAAATCATCTTCATTAGATTTTTTAAAATGGATATGTTCTGGCCTAATTCCAAAACACACTTCTTTATTATCTAATTGAGATGTATTGTTAAAATCATAATTGTTAATTGGAATATCAAAATTTGTTCCTTCAGCAGTAAAAAAAATTTTATCTGAACTTTGTTTTAATTTACCTTTAATCAAATTCATCGAAGGAGAACCAATAAAATCAGCAACAAATGTATTGCTAGGTTTATTGTAAATATTTTCTGGTGAATCATTTTGTTGTATTACACCATGATTCATTATTGCTATTTTAGTTCCTAAACTCATAGCTTCAGTTTGGTCATGAGTTACATACACAACAGTAGTTTTTAATTTTTGGTGAAGTTTTTTAATTTCTCTTCTCATTTCAACTCTCAATTTAGCGTCTAAGTTTGATAAAGGTTCATCAAATAAGAAAATTCTTGGTTCTCTAACTAAAGCTCTACCAATTGCAACTCGCTGTCTTTGACCACCAGATAATTGAGAAGGTTTTCTATTTAACAGTTCGTCTACTTGCAAAAAAGAAGAGACTTTAGTCAGCTGTTCTTCAATTTTTTCTTTTGATATTTTTGCTTGTTTTAAACCAAAAACCATATTTTCTTTTACATTCATTGATGGATATAAAGCGTAAGATTGAAAAACCATGGCAATATTCCTATCTTTAGGCTCTACTTTGCTTACATTGTAGTCATCAATATAAACGTTTCCCTCATTAATAGTTTCAAGGCCAGCAATTATATTAAGTAAAGTTGATTTTCCGCAACCAGAAGGCCCTAAAAGTACTAAAAAATTTCCTTCATCAATCTCGAGATTAATTTTTTTTAACACCTCTGTAGTTCCAAAATTTTTTGAAAGCTCTTCAATTTTTAATGTTTTCATTTTTATCCTTTCACTGCTCCTGATGTTAATCCTCTAATAAAATACTTACCAGCCAAGACATAAACAATAAGTGTTGGGATACCTGCAATTATTGCAGAAGCCATATCAACATTATACTCTTTAACGCTTGTACTTGATAAAACCATGTTGTTTAAAGCTACTTGAATTGGTGCAGCTTCACCAAATGAAAAAGTAGATCCAAATAAAAAATCATTCCATATTTGAGTGAACTGCCAAATTACAGTAACAACAATTATTGGCGCAGATATAGGAAGCAGTATTTTAAAAAATATTTTAAAAAATCCTGCACCATCTATTCTTGCGGCTTTGACTAGTTCTGTTGGAATAGAAACATAATAATTTCTAAAAAACAAAGTAGTAAAAGGAATTCCATAAACAGTGTGGACAACCACTAAACCAATAATTGAATTTGAAATACCTAATGCTCCCAAAGTTCTTGCCATTGGTAATAAAATTGCTTGAAAAGGTATAAAGCAACCGAATAACAAAAATAGAAAAACCCAACTATCTCCTTTAAATCTCCATTTAGTTAAAACATAACCTGTCATAGCACCTATAAAGGTTGAAAAAAATACTGCAGGAACTACCATTTTAATTGAATTCCAAAAATAAGGTCTTAGAAAAGTATCTCCTGCGCCATAACCTCTTCCTCCCCAAGCAACTAGCCATGAGTCAAAATTTAGAGAACTAGGCCATGTTAGCAATGTTCCTTGTCGAATTTCTTCCATTGTTTTAAGAGAAGTTACAATCATCACGTAAAGTGGAAATATAAAATAAGATGCAAAAAGTATTAACACAAAATACAAAAACCATCTTAAAAACATGTTTGTATATTTAGACTTTTGTTCTAGTTTTTTATAATTTGAGTTAACTGTTTTAGCTTGCATTTTCTCTCCTTAACTCAGAATATAAATAAGGTATAATTACTGCAGCAACTGCCATAAACATCATCATTGCGCTTGCAGCAGATAAACCAACTTGACTTTTGTGAAAAGCAGCTTGAGTCATAAATAAAGCTGGCATAGTTGTCGAAATACCTGGGCCACCTTGAGTAAGAGCTACAATTAAATCATAACTTTTTATTGAAATATGAACCAATATTACAAAACTTGTAAAAAAAACTGGTCTCATCATAGGAATTAGGATTTTCCAATATACTGTAAATAAACCAGCTCCATCAATTTTAGCAGCTTTAACAATTTCATCCTCTACAGATCTCAATCCAGCTAAAAATAAAGCCATCACAAAACCTGCTGACTGCCAAACACCGGCAATAACAATGGTATATATGGCCATTTCTCTATTAACCAACCAATCAAAAGTAAAATTCTCAAAACCCCAATCTATAAACATTTTTTGAATACCTAAAGTTGGATTTAAAATCCATTTCCAAGCTGTACCAGTAACAATAAAAGAAAGAGCCATTGGGTATAAGTAAATGGTTCTTAAAACCCCTTCTGCTCTTATTTTTTGGTCTAGAAAAATTGCAAGAATTATTCCTATTACAATACATAAAATTAAAAAAAGTGCTGTAAATACAAGTAAGTTATCTACTGAAATTAGCCATTTACGAGAAGCCCATAACTTAACATATTGACCAACACCCCATAATTCATATTTAGGTAAAATTTTTGAATTAGTAAAAGATATATAAAAAGTCCAAAGAACAAATCCATAAACAAACCAACTGATTAACCCAACTGCTGGCGTTAATACAATTTTAGGTAAATTTTTTTCTAACCACTTAAACATTTAAATATAATAAATTTTGATTTGAAAAAAAGGCCACTTAATTAAAAGTGGCCTTTTTGATTTTGTTTTTTACATATTTGCTAAAACTGAATCAGCTAAAGCATTAGCAGCATCTACAGAAGACATATCAGAATTAAAGTGTTCTGTGATTATATCTTGTAGAGCAGCTTTCATAGTATTACCTTGTGCCATACCATGAGCAAAACTTGGAACTAATCCACCTTTTGCACCTGCAGTTTTAATATCTGCATTAGATGTCTTTGCACAATTGTCAAATTCATCCATTGATACGTCTAGACGAGCTGGTATTGAACCTTTGTATAAGTTAAAAACTTTTTGGAAGTTTTTACCCATCATAAGTTTAGCCAATAATTTTTGACCATCTTGCTTGTCTGGGTCGTCAGATTTATAAAAAATAAAACTATCTACGTTATATAAATAACCATTGTTTGATGGAGTTGCAGCACAGTAGTAATCTACACCTGGTTCTTTACCAGCAGCTGTAAATTCTCCTTTAGCCCAGTCACCCATAATTTGAAAACCAGCTTTACCTTCAATAACCATTCCGGTAGCAACGTTCCAGTCTCTTCCTGGACTACCTGGATCTGTATAACCTTGTAGTTTTCTCATTTGGTCAAAAACTTTTACTGTAGTTTCGCTTCTTAGACAGTTTTCATCTAATTTTACGTAACAATTTTTGTAATAATTGTTTCCACCAATACCCATAGCAACTGCTTCAAATACTGTAGCGTCTTGCCAAGCTTGTCCGCCGTGAGCAAAAGGAATTATTCCAGCAGCTTGTAACTTGTCAGCAGCAGCATTCAAATCATCCCATGTAGTTGGAACAGAAATTCCATTCGCATCAAACACAGCTTTATTAGCCCACATCCAGTCAATTCTATGAATGTTTACTGGAGCAGCACAATAAGGTCCGCTGTTGTTTTGACATTTGTGGATAGCTGCAATCATTGGATCCAATAAATTATCCCAACCTTCTGATTGAGCTATTGAATCTATATTATATGGAGCTACTACACCTTCTTGGTCATACTCTTGAATTGTAGGACCTTTAATTTGAGAAGCAGATGGTGGATCACCAGCAACTATTCTTGCTTTTAATGCAACGTTAGCGGCGTCTCCACCACCACCTGTTACAGGCATGTCCATCCATTCACCACCATTAGCAGCAAAATCATCTTTTAAAACTTTAAGAGCAGCAGCTTCACCACCTGAAGTCCACCAATGCAATACCTCAATTTTAGGTCCTGCAATAGAAGAAGTAGAAGTAAACGCTAATGCAATTAAAGCGATTATTATTTTTTTCATGTCTTTCCTCTTATTTATTAAGTTAACTTATTTTTTTTAAAAAAAGACTATAGGTAGAATGAGTAGTAATTCATAATTAAAAAAAAAATAGCAACTAGAAGTTGTTATTTTTTTTTTTAAAATTTTGTCTAATTTATTAAAAAAAAATTTAAAAATAGTTTTTTTAACTCAACTATTAATTGTATTTTAATATGTAGCGCTTCTTCCTAGTCTCGCTGCACCTCTAACACCACTGGCATCACCAAATTTAGGTTTCAAAAATACACCATCGTATTCTTTTCCTATAACAAATTTTTTAACCATTGATTCAATTTCACTTAAAAAATCAATTTCATTTGAAACACCTCCACCAAAAATAAAAGCGTCAGGATCTAAAATATTTATGATTCCGGATAACGACATTGCCAAATTTAATTTAAATTCATCAATAAATCTTTCTGCATCTAAATCATGTTTTCTATATAATTCAAATATTTCATTAGTCTTTAAATTTTTTCCATAAATTTTGTTAAATCTTTTTGCCAATCCAAGTCCTGATATAAAACTTTCAATTTCAGCTTCTCTTGCGTTGTTTGAATCAAAGTTTTCTTTTTTTGCTGCAAAATATGGAATTTGGTTATGACCCCACTCACCTGCAACTCCATTTGGACCACTTACAATTTGTTTGTCGATTACAAGTCCTCCACCTGCACCAGAACCTAAAATAATTCCATAAACTATTTTATAATGTTTTCCAGATCCATCAATTGCTTCAGATAAAGCAAAACAATTTGCATCATTTTCACAAAAAACTTCTTTACCTAGTGCTTTACGAAGATCACTTTGAAAAGGTTTTTTTTCTAACCAATAACAATTAGGTGCATTTTTAACCAAACCGGTTTGTGGAGAATGTATTCCTGGATGACAAACACCAATTGACAAATCTTTTTGAAATTCTTTTTCTAATTTATGATGGATATCTTTAATAGTGTTAATAATAGATAAGTATTCTTTAGGACATGCTGTTCTTGATCTATGTTTTTCTTGTCCATTTTCTTCTAATACAACGCTCTCAATTTTAGTTGCACCTACATCAATACCAATTTGCATAACTAATAGGTAGCTCTTCCACCACTTAAATCAAATACTGCAGCCGTAGAGAATGAATTTTCTTCACTAGACAACCAAGTAACTAAAGAAGCTAATTCTTCTACTTTAGCAAATTTATTTCTTGGTATTTTAGATAACATATAATTAATATGTTCTTCTGTCATTTGATCAAAAATCCTTGTTTTTGCAGCTGCTGGAGTAACACAATTTACAGCTATATTTTTTAAAGCTAGTTCTTTTCCAAGTGATTTAGTAAGACCAATCACACCTGCTTTTGATGTACTGTAGGCACTTGCATTAGGATTTCCTTCTTTTCCAGCAATTGAAGCAATATTAACTATTCTTCCATAATCATTTTTAATCATAAAAGGAACAACTGCTTTGCAACAATAAAATACTGAGTTTAAATTTAAATCCATAACTTTTTTCCATTCATCTAGTGGATATTCTGCAACTGTAGTATTCATACCTGCTATACCAGCATTATTTATAAAGATGTCTATCTTTCCATGTTTGTTTTCAGTTTCAGTTAGATTTTTATTAATATTTTCAAAATTACTTACATCTACAATTTGATAACTAAGATTATTTGAATTTATTTTTTCTAATGCTTTTTTAACCGCATCTTCATCAATGTCCCAAATAACAACCTTAGCACCTGCCTCAACAAATCTCTCTGTAATAGCTAAACCAAAACCTTGAGCGCCACCAGTTACAATTGCTACTCTGTTAGTTAAATCAAATTTAATCATAATATCTTTTTTCTTTTTTTTGATCTTAATAATGGAAAAGCTAAACCAATTAAAGATAAAATAAAAAATGTTAGTGCTATAGGTCTAGTTAAAAACATCAGCCAATTACCATCAAATATCACCAAAGACTGTCTGAGAGTTCCCTCAACCAATTCTCCTAAGATTAACCCAATTATCACTGGAACTACTGAAAAACCATATCTTCGCATAAAAAAACCAATCACCCCAAATAAAAGCATTATCCAAACATCAATAATAGATTGACTTAGTGAATAGGTTCCACAAACAGAAACTGCAAATATCATTGGCCACAAAATTTTATTTGGTACTAAAGTTATACGGGCAAAAATTTTAGCACCAAAAAAACCAAATATAAAAAAGAGGACATTGGCAATTAACATTGCGCCAAAAATTCCATATAAAAATTCTGGTTGCTCTCTAAATAAATCGGGCCCAGGTCTTACTCCATGAATAATTAGACCTGTTAATATTACAGCTGTAGTAGCACTTCCTGGAATTCCTAAAGCAAGAGTTGGAACCATTGCACCACCCGTTGCAGCATTATTAGCAGCTTCAGCTCCTGCTATTCCTTCAATTGAACCTTTACCAAAATCCTCTGGCTTCTTTGAAAATCTTTTTGCTTCAGAATAACCTATTAATGATGCTACAGTTCCTCCTTCTGCAGGCAATACTCCTATAAAAGATCCAATACCAGATGATCTCAATATTGTTTTCCATGTTAATTTGTAATCATTTAAAGAAGGTAATTTTACCGCTTTTAAAGCAACTCTTTTAAAAACTTGGTTTAGTAATGTTGATTGAGTTAACATTTCACTTATTGCAAATAAACCTACTACAACAGGAATAAAACCTATACCTTCTGATAATTCATTAATCCCATAGGTAAATCTATCTATAGAAGTCATGAAATCTTTTCCAATTGTTGAAATTAATATTCCAAAAGCTCCTGCAATTAAATTTTTAATTGGACTTCCATCTCCTATAGATGCCAACATAGTTAATCCGAAAATAGCTAAAGCAAAATATTCAGGTTGTCCAAATTCATAAGCAAGTTTTGCAAGTAATGGTGCAAAAAAAACTAATATTATCACACTAAAAATACCTCCAACCGTACTAGAGACTGTGGCCATTCCTAATGCTCTACCAGCCTCACCTTTTTGAGCTAATGGATATCCATCTAAGCAAGTAGCTGCTGCTGCAGGAGTGCCTGGAGTATTAATCAAGATTGCTGTGATTGCTCCACCATAAGTTCCGGCACAATAAATTGAAGTTAACAACACAATTGCTGAAAGTGGATCTAAAGTCATTGTAAAAGGTAAAATTAGTGCACCACCCGTTGTTGGACCTAGGCCTGGTAAAACTCCTAAAATCAAACCAAATAAAGTTCCAAAAAATAAAACCAATAAAAGTTTAGAGCTAAATAACGGAGCCATCATTAAAAGTAAATTTTCCATTTTAAACTTAATAATAAATATTTGTAATTATACCCGGTGGAAATCTTAATCCTAAAATTGTTTCAAAAAAAATAAATACTATAATGGGAAAGATTACACTAACTAGTATCAAATAAAGTATCCGTCTTTCACCCCAATAGTATGAAACAAAGACAGATAATAAAGAAATTGCCAAAAAGAAGTCTAAAGTTTTTGAAACAATGACAAAAATTAAAAAACTCAATAATGTTAAAAAAAAAGTCTTTGGTAGTTTTTTTTCAACTTTCCAAGGTTTTTTTATTGATAAATAATATATGATTAAAGTTAAGCCTATTATTAAAATTAATAATCCTTTTGGAAAAGTTGCTGGCTGTATACCTCTATTTAAAATTGGAGGAACAATATCAAATGTAAAAGTTGTTATTAATAAAATAGTTGAGATAAATATTATTATAAAAGAAACTTTAAACTCATCTTTAAAAAAAAAGGGCAAACTTTTGTTTGCCCTTTTTTGCTTTTGTACATTATTCATTAGTAAAATGTACTTCTTTGATAATTACTTAATGTAACCTAAAGCTTTAAGCTGTGCAGTCATTTCAGTAAGCATTTCTTCCATTTGCTTACCCCATTCGTCAGCACCAACTACACTTGTTTCATCAAGACCAATTTCAGTTAAGAAATTTTTGTAATAGTTGTGACTCATTGCTTTCATCATTCCAGCTTCTAATTCTTTAACTCTTTCAGCTGGAGCTCCTTTTTTAGTTACAAATCCTCTAACCGTAGATAAAGAAACAGGAATTCCTAATTCTTTAGCTGTTGGAGAATCTCCAATTTTAGCCATTCTATTATTTGCTAAAACAATTGAAACACAAAGTGTACCATCGTTTATCTCAGTTAATGCTTCTCCTAAATTTAAAACACCTACATCAATATCTCCTTTGATAAGGTTTGTTTTAATTGGAGCAACACCTTTATAAGCAACAATAGTAGGATCTTTTAATCCACCTTTTTTAGTAAATGCAATTGCACTAACATCATCAATTCCACCAACATGAGTTGTTCCATATTTAAGTGATTTTGATTTTTGAGTACTAATAAATTTTTTAGCATCTTTGATGTCTGCTTTACAATTTACAACAAATAATTGAGGATCATCAGTACCTCTTGCTAGTGGTTGCATGTCACTAATTTTAACTTTAGTTTTGCCTAGCGCCATTGATACAGCGTGACCAGTAGTCCAGGTTAAAGTATGTTGACCATCTGCAGGTAAGCTCATCATATAATCCATTGATACTGCTCCACCGCCACCTTTTTTGTTAACTAATTGCATATCTTGTTTAAGAACTCTACGAGCTCTTAAAAGCATCATTCTAGTAGTTACGTCAGTACCACCACCGAAACCAGCATGAGTAATCGCTTGTATAGCACCATCTGCTCTTGCAGAAGTAGTAAGCATTGGTAATGCTATAACAAAAAATTCAGTCACTAGAAACGCAGCAGCTAAGAAAAGTTTAAAACTTTTTTTCATTATTTCCCTCTTTAGTTAATTTATAATTAATTATTTAAACATAATCTGATACAAAGCTTAAGAAAAAAATGGCCCAAAATAAAATTAATATTGCATTGCTTCTTGGTGATCCGTCTGGTATCGGGCCAGAATTATTATCTAAACTACTAAAAGAAGAAATTACAAACAAAGCTAATTTAGTAATTATTGGAGAAAAAAATATTTTTGATGAAGGAAATAAAATATCAGGATATTCTCATAAATTGGAAACTGTAGATAATTTTGATCAAATTAATTTTAAAAATACAAATAGATTTTTTTTAGATATTTCTAAAGGTAAAAATCATCATTATAAAATTGCAGAACCTTCAAAAGAGTCTGGCGAAAGTATTTTGGAGGCTCTTGATCTTGCTTTAGAATTAGCTAAAAAAAATAAAATTGATGCGATCAATTTTGCTCCCTTTAACAAAACTAGTTTAAAACTAGGAGGAAATAGATATTCTGATGAGTTGCAACTAATGGCTGATAAACTAGAAGTGAAAAGTTTTTGTTGCGAATTTAATGTTATAGACAATTTTTGGACTGCCAGAGTTACATCTCATATTCCTATAAAAGAAGTTGCAAGCAAAATTACAAAAGAAAATATTTTAAAACCAATTAAGTTAAT
Source organism: uncultured Pelagibacteraceae bacterium (assembly GCA_902591185.1). Taxonomy (GTDB): domain Bacteria; phylum Pseudomonadota; class Alphaproteobacteria; order Pelagibacterales; family Pelagibacteraceae; genus Pelagibacter. Next base: position 41,209 of record CACIZU010000003.1, on the reverse strand, counting down.
TGATGAAGTAATGAAATTAAATGGAGTAAAAAATCCTAGAATTGCTGTTCAAGCACTTAATCCTCATGCTGAGTTTGGAACTGAGGAAAAGGATGAAATTATTCCTGCGATAGAAGAGGCAAAAAAACTTGGTCTAAATACAGATGGACCATTGCCTTGCGACACATCTTTTATCGTAGCTTATAAAAATAAAAAACATGATTGTATGGTCGGTATGTATCACGATGCTTTACAATCTGGTCTTAAAGCATTTGGTTTTGATAGAGGTGTAACAGTTCAAGGCGGCTTAACAGTGCCTATTACAACCACAGCTCATGGAACTGCTTTTGAAATAGCTGGGAAAAATATAGCAAATTTAGAACCTTTATTAAATTCATTTAAAATTGCTTTATCAATGGCTGAGAATAAAAAAAATTAAAATTTAGTTATTAATATTTATCGACCTCATTTAAAGTTGGCATTGAGCTTGCAGCTCCTAATCTTGTTGCCGATATTCCAGCAACTTTATTTGCAAATTGTAATGCTTCTTTATATTTAAGTTCATTAGCTAACGCTACGACAAATGCTCCATTAAAAGCATCTCCTGCTCCTGTTGTATCTATAACTTCATCCTTCAACTTTAAAGCATCAATAAAATATTCTTCATTTTTATTGGCAAAATAAACTCCTTTTTCTCCTAAGGTGATTATAATATTTTTTACACCTTTTTTTAAAAATTCACTTGCAGCATTTTTAACATCTTGTTCAGACTTAATTTTTTTATTTAAATAAAATTCAGCCTCATTTTCATTTGGTGTAAAAAAATCTAATAAATTAAAATCCTCTTTCTCTATATTTCTTGCTGGTGCTGGATTTAAAACTGTTATACAGTCATTTTCTTTAGCTTTTTTTAAAGAGTATATAGTTACCTCTTCAGGAGTTTCCATTTGAGTAAGAAAAATTTTAGATTTTTTAAATATTTCCAAATTTTTATCTATATCTTGATTATTAAGATGCGCAGCTGCACCTGAAACAATATTTATTGCATTACTACCGTTATCATCAATCATTATGCCTGCAACGCCCGTAGAAAGATTTTCGTCTTGAATTATAGATGAAGTTTTTACTCCTGCATCTTCATACAATCTAAATGCCATATCGGCATGATTATCTTTACCAATTTTGGTTATGAAATTAACATTTCCATTTAATCTGGCTGCAGCAATTGCTTGATTTGATCCTTTTCCACCTGGTCCAACTAAATAATTTTTCCCTAAAACTGTCTCACCTTTAACAGGAATTTTTTCAGCAAAAAAACAAAGATCAGCTACAAATACCCCAAAAATACAAATTGAGTTCATTATTTATCAAGAACCCAAACACTACCGTCTGGTTTTATTACTCCTTTTGTTAATATAAAACATCCGTATGGTCTTGTTTCAGAAGTAGATACTATTAAGTAAGATTTCTTCGCCTCTTTATAAAATTCTTGTCTTTCAATTGAACCAATTTTCCAATTTTCTCCAGAACTTTCCTTGACAGCTTTAATAAAATCTTTGTGGCATTCTGTTAATTCATCTGGTTTATTATCTACCTGCATTCTATTTGCAGCAGAGTCTATAAAACTGTCTAATGGAAAGACAGATAGAATAGCTTTCGTAGCTTCATAAATATTAACACCATCTAATCTAATTACTTTATTATTCAAAGAATGAGAATATGCGGGAAAGTTAGCGTCTGTTAAAACTAACTTATCTCCATGACCCATAGCTCTTAAATTATATAAAAGTTCAGGGTTTAGAATTGGATTAATATTAATTAACATTAGATTATTATATTACATAAAAAAAAAGGGTGAAATAAAAATTCCACCCTTTTAATTATAATTTTTTCTAAAGATTATTTAAAATCGTTAGCGTTTTCTTTAGTTACTAATTGAGTACCAGTATCAATATTTATATCAATACTACCACCATTAGCTAACTCAAGTGCATATTTAACTCCATAAGCACCCATGTTGTAAGAAAACTGAGCGATTGTAGCTGTCATACCCCCTGCTAAAATACTTTTAGCAGCATCTGGAGTAGCATCAAATCCAACTACTACTACATCATTCATGTCAGCATCTTTAAGAGCTTGCATAGCACCTAATCCCATATTGTCATTTGATGCAAATATAGCTTTAATATTTGGATTTTTAAGAATGATTGATTCAGTTACAGATCTTCCTTTTGCTGTATCCCATTCTGCAGTTTGTGTAGCTACTAGATTTAGACCGCAATCTTTAAGTCCTTGAACTGCTCCATCTCTTCTAAGTAGAGCTGTAGACTGAGACTCAATTCCAGTTAAAACTGCAACATCAGCACCTTTTGGAGTTTTATCGCAAATAAACTTAGCAGCTAATGCAGCACCATTTTTATTATTTGTTCCAATAAAAGTTACACCTTCATTAATTCCTTTAGTATCAACGAATACAACTGGAACTCCGCTTTTGATAGCATCATCTACGATTGGAGCAAAAGCATTTGGATCACCTGGTGCAAGCGCTATTGCATCAACACCTTTTGCAAGTTGATCTTCTACTTGGTTAATTTGCGCTTGAACATCACCTTCTTGTGGTGGTGCAACCAAAACTAGATCTACACCTAATTTTGCAGCTTCTTCTTTAGCTCCTTTTTCTACGGATGCCCAAAAAGGATTTCCTGACCCAGGACCTTTAATGCTGAATAATATTCTTTTTCCAGCATTAGCACTTGTTGAAATACTTGCTAAAAGAAAAACAGTTGTAATAAATACACTAATTATTTTTGTTAAGTTTTTCATTTATTATTTTCCCTCGTTAGTTTTTTAAAAAATAAATTTAATATAACTTTTGCTTAAACTTCAATACTTTATAAAAAATCTAATAATCTCTATAAAAAATCTAATAATCTCTATTAAATCAACTGTAACGTGTAATTATTTTCTTGTACTTAAATCTCTTCTTAAAACATCTATGTAAACTGCTAAGACAATAATTGACCCAATTAAAACTTGTTGCCAAAATGAACTAACGTCCATTAAATTAAGACCATTTCTCAATATTCCCATTATCATCACACCAGCAAATACTCCTAGCACAGTTCCTCTTCCACCAAAAAAACTAGCTCCTCCAATTATACATGCCGCTATTGCATCAAGTTCTGATTGAAGTCCAGCATTCGGATAACCAGAGTCAGCTCTACCAGCTAAAATCAGTGCTCCAATTCCAGATAAAAATCCACATAAAGAATAAACGATTATTAAAATTTTATTAACATTTATACCTGATGCTCTAGCTGCATTAGGATTTCCTCCAATAGCATATATCCATTTTCCAGTTCGGGAATGATTCATAAAAATCCAAAAAATAAAATACACAATTGCAATTAAAACTAAACTTACAGGAAGATATTGTGATTTTTCTAATCCTAACCAAGTAAGATCAATTCTACCATGTCCTAAATATCTTACTTCATCTGTAAAACCACTAATTGGTGTTCCGCCCGATATAAGATTTCCTGTTCCTCTAAAAATATATAATGTACCTAAGGTCATTATAAATGGATGAGGCATTCTTAAAAATGTAATTCCAGCTCCATTAATTAACCCACATAAAAACCCAGCAATTAAAGGTGTAATAACAACTATAAACCAGGGGGCTCCTGCTTTTGCAACTATTGCTAAAATCATTAGGGATAACATCATGATTGAACCTACCGAAAGATCTATTCCTGCAGTTACAATCACCATAAATACGCCTAAAGCTAACATTGATTGCCATGATATTTGTTTGAAAACGTTAGTAACATTTCGCCATGATAAAAATACATCAGGCTGTAAAATATGCATGACCAATATCATTATTAACAACAAAAGCAAAATTCCATATTTATCAAAATATGGAATTAATTTTAAATATAGACTTTCTTGTTTCTTATCTTTTTCTTCAATCATTATTTCTTACCCATAATCCAACCAATAACTTCATCTCTTGAAGTTTTTGAAAGTTCAGCTTCAGCAAAATTTGTTCCTTGAAATAAAGCCATCACTCGATCGCATACAGTGAATATATCATCCATTCTATGACTGATTACAATTACACCTACACCTGTTTTTTTTAAACTATTTATAAGATCAAGAACTTTTCCAACTTCTTTTATGGCAAGAGCCGCTGTTGGTTCATCCATAATAACCACTTTGGCATCAAAAGCAGTTGACCTTGCAATTGCTACAGCTTGCCTTTGACCTCCTGAAAGTTCTTCAACTTTTTGATCTGCGCTTTTTACATTAATTTTTAATTTTCCTAAATGAGCATCAGTTAATTCTTTAATCTTTTTAAAATCTAATAATTTCATTAATCCTAAATTTTTAGTTGGTTCCCTTCCTAAAAATATATTTTCTCCAATTGGAAGATTTCCTGCTAAAGCAAGATCTTGGTAAACCATCTCTAAGCCTAAAATTTGAGAGTCTCTTGGACTTTCTAAAACTTTTTCATTTCCTTCAAAAAATAAAGATCCTGCGCTGGGTTTATAAAGTCCCGACAGAACTTTCATCAGAGTAGATTTTCCTGCACCATTATCTCCCACCACTCCCAAGCATTCTCCGCCATGTATTTTTAAATTGACATTTTCCAAAGCAGTGATGGTACCAAAATATTTTGTTACTCCTTTTGCTTCTAGAAGTAGATTTTTTGTTGTGGACATAAATAATGAAAATATAAAAAAATTAATTAATTGCAACAGGTTTTGATGCCAACAAACCTACCGTTTTATGTTCAGCTCTTTTACAAAATTTTGGTTGTAAATTTTTAGAAATTAAATTCATATCTTTTAAGACGATATTTCCCATATTAAAGAAGGCTGATTCCAAGGCTCCTGCTCTGTGTGCTGAAAATAGAATATTTTTAACTTTTCTAATTGGATTATTTTTTGTCACAGGTTCCTCTGGAAATACATCTGTTGCAACAAATATATCACCTTTTTTTACTCGTTTGATTAAATCCTTAAAATTTACAATTGCAGCTCTGCTCATTAAGATAAATAATGAATTGGATTTCATTTTATTTAATAATTTTTTATCTATCAGATTTTTATTTTTTGTAGTTACAGCAGCCAATACATAGATAATTTCACAATTTTTAAACATTTGGTTTAAACTCATTGAGTTAAATCCTAACTTTTTAATTTTTTTTTGAGGTATCCAGGGATCATATACATTTATGTCCTTAGTAAATGGTAACAACAGTGGATATAAGGATTTAGCTAAATCTCCAAAACCTAATAGCCCTATTTTTTTTTCTGATAATAATGAAGCTTTAAGATTGCTCTCTAATCCATAGCTTTCTTTTCCTTTGATAAAATCTGAATGAGCAGTATGGATATTTCGTAATAAAGATAAAGTCATTCCTAAAGCAATTTCCGCAACTGGTTTTGAAAATACAGGAGATGTTGCTATTACATGAATGCCTTTTTTAAAACAATAATCATAGTCCATATTATTCATAAAGTTACTTTCAACATTAATAATAGCTTTTAGTTTTTTTGCTTTAGATAGAAGTTTTTTATCTAAACTTGGCTGACCCATTATAAATGTAGCTTTATGTATATTTTTTTCATAAAATTTTTTTGGATTTTTTTTTGAAACAGTTAAAACTTTATACTTAGATTTAAGTTCCTTAAGTTTTTTTTTTGTAAAAATGAGTTCGAGTGTTCTAGGAAAAGGATCAGATATAACTATTAATTTTGACATAAATTGTTATTCAAAAAATTATTTTAGTATTTTTCTTATTTGTTTTAAAGAAAAAGGTAGAGGTTTTGCGCAAGTTGTTTTGATTGATTGAGATTTGCCTGATACACAAGCTTTCATTGTAGATTTGATGATATCTAAAACATGTAATGAAAGTTCACCATTGCATTTATTAATTTTTTTATTTTCTATTGAGTTAGCCATTTCTGCTAATCCAACCCCTCTATAATTTGCATTTGTTGGTGACTCGTTAGCTCTTGAGCTTTGAGATTTAATATTAATTTTTCCAAGAGGCATTTTATTAACCTTATACTCTTTCCATGTGTCGCCTAATTTTTTACAAATATAAACTGATCCACCAAACATATTTGGATCAGGTACAATCATTGAACCTTTATCTCCGTAAAGCTCAATATGATTTCTTTGATGTGCGATAACATCAAACGAAAGAGTTAATCTAATAATTGTTCCATTTTTAAAAGTAATAGTAGATAAATAAGTAGTAGGACATTTTACCTTAAATGTTTTGTTTTTTTTATGTCCTGTTCCTATAGTTCTCCTTTTGGCACCATGAACAATGCTTCCTGTTACTTTTTTTGCTGGTCCTAATAAATTTACTAAAGCAGTTAAATAATAAGGACCCATATCAATTACTGGTCCTCCTTCATTTTTTGCAAACCATGGTTCTGGATTAGGATGATAAGATTGAATTCCTGGAAAAGCAAAAATAGCATTTCCTAAATTAATTTTACCAATAATTTTTTTATCAACTAATTCTTTTGATTTTTGAATGCCTCCACCTAAAAATGTATCTGGCGCATTACCAATATAAAGTTTTCCCTTTTTGGCTAATTTCAAAAGTTCTTTTCCATCTTTAAAATTTATTGCTAACGGCTTTTCTGAATAAACATGCTTCCCATTAGTTAAAGCTTTTTTTGCTACCTGATAATGTGCTTTAGGAATTGTTAGATTAAGAATAATTTCTATTTCTTTGTCTTTTAATAGCTCTTTTACAGTTAATGCTTTAATTTTATAAGTTTTTGCACATTTTAATGCGTTTTTATGATTTATATCTGCGCATTTAATAATTTTGATGTTATTAAAATATTTTTCAGCTCTAAAGTATGTTTCAGAAATATGTCCGCAGCCTATTAGACCAACTTTAAATACTTTATTCATACAAAGAATTATACACCTTGTCTTTGTTTTGACTTTCCTTCTTTATGTAGTTTTAAAGCTTCTTTATTCTCTTTGGTTGTAGGCATCTCTAATGTTGGACTATCCCAAAAAGCTGAACCTTCCATCCATTTATAAGCATGAGTTTTTATTGAAATTACATAAGTTATGTTTGATTTTTTTGCTCTCTTAAATGCTTCTTCAAGATCTGAAAGTGAGCTTACTTCTTCTGATTTAGCTCCCATGCTTGCTGCATGTTTAGCAAAATCAATATCAACTAGTCCAGGAGTTTTTGAGCTCTTTAATAAATTGTTAAATTCTTTTCCACCTTTAAATAATTGAAGTCTATTTATAACTGCAAAACCACCATTATCACAAACTATTATAATAAGTTTATTCTTAGTGATAACAGAAGAATATATATCTGTATTATTTAAAAGATAAGATCCATCGCCAACAAAAGAAATAACTTCTTTGTCAGGATTTGCCATTTTGATTCCTAAAGCTCCAGATATTTCATAACTCATACAACTAAAGCCCCACTCTGTTTCATGAGTATTTAATTCTCTAGGTCTCCAAACTTGAGCCACTTCTCCAACTAATCCTCCTGCAGCTGTTACAGCAATATCTGAAGGATCAGAATTTCTATAAACAGATCCTATCACTTGAACATAACTTGGAATTTCCTGATTAGAAGGTGCACTCACTTTATCTACATGTTCATTCCAAGCTTTTAATTCTATTTGAGATTTTTTATTCCATTCATCTTCTGCTTTCCAATCACCTAGCGCTAATGAAAGCTCATCTAATGAAACTTTTGCATCTCCTACCACTGCTTGAGCCAAATGTTTATTTGCATCAAATCTAGAAACATTTATTGAAACAAGTTTAAAGTTTTCATTTTCAAAATTTGCCCATGATCCTGTTGTAAAGTCTGCTAGTTTTGTTCCAACTGCAATTGCGAGATCTGTTTGTTTAGCAAGTGAATTTGTATTTTTTCCTCCTAACCCACCTATTTGACCTGCATAATGCGAATGATCTCTTTTCATTGTAGAATATCCCATTACTGTTTGAGTAACTGGTATGTTGTGTTTAATTGCAAAGTTGCTTAATTCTTCCATAGCATCTGAATAAAAAACTCCACCACCAGAAATAATTATTGGATTTTTTGAGGACTTAATTTTTTGAGCCGCTTCTTTAATTTGAAATTCATCTGGTCTAGGTCTTCTAATTGCATGAATTTTTTCTTTAAAAAATTCTTCTGGATAATCAAATGTTTGACCTTGGACATCTTGGCTTAAAGCTATACAGGCTGGGCCGCAATCTGCCGGGTCCAACATTGTTTGGACTGCTGTTGGAAAAGATTGGATGATCTGTTCTGGCCTTGTAATTCTATCAAAATATCGAGTGACTGGTTTAAATGCATCATTTACAGTAATTCCCGGATTATTAAAGTGTTCGACTTGTTGTAAGACTGGATCTGGCATTCTATTTGCATAAGTGTCTCCTGGTAAAAATAAAATTGGTAATCGGTTGCTCATCGCTACTGCTGCTGCAGTAACCATATTTGTTGCGCCAGGACCTACTGATGATGTTGCTACAAATATCTGCTGCCTTCTTTTTGCTCTAGCATAACCGATGCCTGTTAAAGCCATATTTTGTTCATGATGACCTCTATAAGTTGGAAGTTCTTTTTGATTTTCTTCAAGAGCTTGTCCTAAACAAGCTACATTTCCATGCCCAAAAATTCCAAATACACCTGGAAACAAAGGTTCTTTTTTGCCATTAATTAATATCTTTTGCGCTATTAAATATTTAACTATCGCGTGTGCGCATGTAAGTGTAATTTTCTTCATAAATCAAGTTTGTCTTTTATTGTGTATAGTGTTTATATATAATTATATTGATAAATTATAGAACCTAATTAATTTAACTTAAAAATAAAATCTATGTATAGTAAATTTGGACAATTCATTGACGGTAAATGGCAACAAGCTGAAAAAAAAGAAACATATGATGTAATTAATCCTGCTACTGAAGAAGTGATTGGAAAAGCATCAAAAGCCTCATCTGCTGACGTACAGAGAGCTTTAAAATCTGCAGAAAAAGGTTTGGAGATTTGGAAAAACACTCCCCCTTGGCAAAGATCTTATATAATTAGAAAGATTGCAGACTTAATGAGAGAGAGAAAAGATGTCCTTGCCAAATGGTTAACTCTTGAAGTAGGAAAACCTTTAGCTGAAGGTGTGGGTGAAGTTGGTGGTGGTGCTGATATTTTTGAATGGAATGCTGAAGAAACTAAAAGAATTTATGGACAAACAGCTCAAAGTAGATTTCCAGATACTAGAGTGCATGTTTACTATCAACCGATTGGCGTAGTAGCCGCTTTAGTTCCATGGAACTTTCCAATAGTTTTAGCTGCAAGAAAAATTTCAACAGCTTTAGCTGCTGGATGTTCAGTTATTTGTAAACCAGATGTAATAACACCTGGTGCAGTAATGGAATTGGTTAATATATGTAAAGAAGCTGGTGTACCAGATGGAGTGGTAAATCTTCTATCAGGTGATCCAGCTGAAATATCTAACGAACTAATGGAGTCTGATATAATTAAAAAAGTTTCAATTACCGGCTCAACAAGAGTTGGTAAGATAATTTTAAAAAAAGCAGCTGACAAAGTTCAAAGAGTTACTATGGAGTTAAGTGGACACTCTCCTTTTATTGTATGTGAAGATGTAGATATGAACAAAGTTGCTGATATAGCAATAGCTGGTAAATTTAGAAATAATGGCCAGGTATGTATTTCACCTAATAGATTTTATATCCAAGAAAATAGAAAAGATGAGTTTGTTAGTGCTTTTATGGATAAAGCAAAAAAACTAAAAATAGGTAATGGTATGGACGAAGGTGTTGAATTAGGACCCTTAACTACCGCAAAGAGATTAGAAGAAATAGAAAAATTAGTAGAGACAACAAAAAGTGAAGGTGCAAAAGTGTTAATGGGTGGAAAAAGACCTTCTGGTTTTAATAAAGGATACTATTACGAGCCAACAGTTTTTGATGATGTAAAAGATAATTTTACGATTATGAAAGAAGAACCTTTTGGTCCACTTGTACCTATTTTGACTTTCAAAACTTTTGACGAAGTTATTGAGAGAGCAAATGATAACGATTTAGGTTTGTGTAGTTATTTGTATACAAATTCTATGGACAAAGCTCATATAGGATCTGAAAAATTAGAGTCAGGATGTGTTGCAGTTAATACAGGGGTGGTTGCAATCGCTGAAGCACCATTTGGAGGTATAAAACAAACTGGTTATGGACGTGAAGGTGGATCTGGAGCAATTAAAGATTATTTAAACGTAAAATATACACACTTGGGTCTAAAAATATAAATTATGCGACCAAACAAAATAAAACAAATGATGAAGGATGGTAAGCCTGTCGTAAATGGTTGGCTACAAATTCCTAGCACTGTTTCAACTGAAGTTATGGCTCATCAAGGATGGGATTCTCTTACAATTGATATGCAACATGGTTTAGTTGATTACACTAATGCTCTTCCAATGTTGCAAACCATATCAACAACAGATGTTACTCCACTTGCTAGAGTAAATTGGAATGAGCCAGGCCAAATAATGAAAATTCTTGATGCGGGTTGTTATGGTATTATCTGCCCAATGGTAAGCAATAAAGAAGAAGCTGAAAGATTTGTTCAAGCATGCATGTATCCTCCTAGAGGTTATAGAAGTTTTGGTCCAGTAAGAGGTTTGATTTATGGTGGTTCTGATTACGCAAAACATGCAAATGATGAAATGCTTAAATTAGCCATGATAGAAACAAAAGAATCCTTAGATAAACTTGATGAAATTATGTCAACACCAGGTGTTGATGGAATTTATATTGGTCCAGCAGATTTAAGTTTAGCTATAGGTGAAGAACCAGGTTTTGATAGACCAGAAAATACAAAAGCTTATTCAGAAATTTTAAGAATTTTAGAACATGCTAAAAAAAATAATATTTTTGCTGGAATTCATAATGGCACCACAGAATATGCCAAAAAAATGATAGATAAAGGTTTTAATTTTGTAACAATTGGTGCTGATCAAAGAGCTTTAAGCGCTGGAGCAAAAGCTATAGTAGATAAAATGAAAGGTTCTTCAAAAAAAGAAGAGTCTAAAGCTTATTAATCTAATTGATTTAAAAATTCCTCAAATTGTATTTTATCTAAATTAGAAGATTGTTTTTTTCCTGGAAATTTTCCACTCATAGAATCTTTTTTGAAAGCTTTAAGGGCTCTTATCCTCTCAAGTTTAATTTCATTTCTAAGTTTTAATAAATTACCATAAGCTTTTGAATGTCTTGGTAAATTTTCTGTATCTCCACATATATCTTCCATAAATAAATACATTACATCGGCATTTCTTCCTGCTCCTAAGGATACTGTTACGATATTTGTTCTTTTAGAAATTTCACCCATTACATTTTCTGGTATAACTTCACATTCTGCTGAAAAAGCACCTGCATCTTCTAATCTTTTAAATTTTTGAAATAATTCAAATGCTTCATTTGAGGTTTTTCCTATTGCTCTCATTCCACCAAGTGAAGTAGATTTTCTAGGTACCAAACCTAAATGACCCATAACAGGAACATCTTCTTTAGTTAACATTTCGACAACATCCATGCTTCTAGGTGTCATTACAGCGTCAGCACCACCCTCTAATGCTTTGAATGCTCCTCTCATAATATCTTCTTTAGTAACATATTCATTAAGAATTAAAGAAGCTGTTAAAAATAAATGCTTTGATCCTTCTCTTACTTTTAAAACATTTTTAGCTTGGCAGATGATCATATCAAAACCAGCTTTCTCTGCAGCATAAGCTTCTTCATGTGAGTTTGCTGTAACTTGAGTAAATTTCTTTTTGCCTTTAGCTACTTTTAGATCAGCTACTGTTAAAGTTCGTTTAGCTGGTTGCGCAGCCCAAGTATAAATATTTTTCATTAAATACCTTTATAAAGAATATCTCTTCTATCAATAAACCCTTCAAAAGTTTTTATTGTAATTACCGATGGTAAAATAAAAATTGATCTCTTGTCTTTTTCGTTTCTAATAATTCTAAAAAAACCTTTTTTAATAGCTGTGTCTATATAAACGTTTGAGGTTAAGTAAGATTTTTCAATGACTTTTAATAGTTGGTTTTTAGTAATTGATTTATTTTTATAATAAGCAAGCATTACCATGTGCAGCATTATCCAATGCTGAGGTGTTAAAGAAAACCAATTAAGTAGTTCGTTCTCTAATCTTCCTTCGAAATCACCTAGCGAAACTTCAGCTAATTTAATTCTTTTTTGAGTAATCTTTGGGATTTTTTTCTGTTCCTCAAAGTGTTTAGGGTATTTAAACTGTTTCTTCATTCTAAAATGTTATCTTAAAGAAAGTTAAATTAATATTATTTTTTGTTAGCTAATTCCTTGTATATATTATTAACTCTGTGCACTTCATCAGCAGTATTAAAATATCCCTCATATTCAATATCTTCAGGTGTTACATCAAAATGGTAATGACCAGCTACATTTTCTTTTGTATAGGAATGAAAATGAGTATGTTCTCCCGACTCTCTTAAATTAAGATCTCCTCCTGTTGGGTCACCTGTCCAAAGCACACTATAAGCTTGCAATTCTGGTCCAACAGGTTCATAGAATTGCAAAAAATCTTTTACGCACTTCATTTGTTTAGGATCATAGTATTCATGTTTAATATCAGCGTAATCAGGTTGAACATGAGATCTAATTTTTCCATTTAAAATTCTAAAAACACCAGCGAGAGCAATGTGTTTTTTTCCATCGATTTGCAAATTATCAGCCAAGGCTACTCTCATTGCTTGTGATAAAGAACCCTGTTCACCAGATCTTCCTTTTATCTTAATTTTAATAACTTTTCCTTTAACACCATCAGTATAATAAACATTGCCTAAGCCACCATGTTTCCTTGCTGTATATTTTTCAGCAATACATTCTTTATTTATTCCTACACGAGCAATAATTGATTTTGACTCAGAGGTAATTAAATTTTCATTAATCACTAATTCTCCACAATGACCCTCTAAACATGACATTGCACCTGAGCCAGCCCCTAAAGCATAAGATTTTTCTGAACCTATCATTTTAGAAATTTCTTCATAATCAAATTCAGCACCAATAAATTTTGGATCGTGCATATAAGGCTCTCCACCAACATCAATAATCTTTTGATTTCCACTAATACCTTCTGATGGACAGCCCCACTCTCTTAAGTTTGGACATTCAACAACTGACACTTCAACTACTTTATAATTTTGTGATAAGCCTAATTGTAAAGCTTCAGAAATTTTTTCTAATGGATATTCTGTAAATTTTGCTTTTTCTATTTCCAATTGCATTACTATATTAAGCTATATTTTATTTTGCATAATGTCTATAGATAATATATATAATATCTATACATAAATTAATTTTGGAAAAGGCTTTAATGATAAATAAAGATTTAAAAGTTGCTGTTTTAGGCGCTGGTGCAATGGGCTGTCTGTTTGGAGGTTTGTTAGCTGAAAAAGGACTAAACGTAATCCTAATAGATGTTTGGAAAGAACATGTAGAAGCTATAAATAAAAATGGTCTTAAAATGGATGGTCATGGTGGCGATAGATTTATTAAAGTTAAAGCAACAACAGATCCATCAAGTGTAGATCCTGTTGATGCTATAATTGTAATGTGCAAAGCAACTGCCTTAGAGCCCGCTCTCAAAAGTATCAAAAATATCATTGGAGAAAAAACTGTATTCATGTCTTTTCAAAACGGTATTGGTCATGAAGCAATTATACAAAAAATTGTTGGCAAAGAAAAAGTATTAGGTGGAACTACGACACAAGCATCAAATATATTAGGCCCAGGTCATATAAAAAATCATGCTGCTCTACCTTCCTGGATTGGAGAATACGATGGTGGAGTAAGTGACAGGGTAAAAGAAATTGCTGACACATTTACAGCACATGGTTTAGAAATGATTGCTGCTGAAGATGTTAAAAAAAGGAAATGGATGAAATTATTTGCACTTACTGCAATAGGTCCTTTATCTGCAATTTTTGATCTAAATCACACGGAACTTTATATTGATAATAATAATCAGTCTATTTCTAGATCTTTAGGCAAAGAAATAATTCTAGAAACTAGAAAAGTTGCTTTAGCTGAAGGAATAGAGGTTTCTGAAGATGAATGTCTGTTTATGTTCAATAAAATAGTGGACTCTAAGCAAACCAATAAATCATCCATGGCGTTTGACGTCCTATATAGAAGAAAAACAGAAATTGATTTTATTAGTGGTGAAGTGTCTAGGCTTGGAAAAAATCATAAAATCCCAACTCCTTTAAATGATCTGATGTATAAAATGATTAAAGTTAAAGAAGGGATGTACAGTTGAATGATAAATATAGGAAAATTAAAAAAAATTAAAAATAATTTTCCTGTTTTAGTTGCTGAAAAAGCTATTCCTAAAAATATCTGTAAAAATTTAATCTCTGAAATAAGTTCATCTAAATCATTTGATGATATAATAATGGGAGGGAGAAGTAGAATAAACAAAGGTTCAAAAAATTTCGAAATTTATTTAAAAAATTCTGAATATTCATTAAAGTTATTTAAGAAATTTAATAGTAAAATTTTTTTTAAAAAAATAGAAAAAATATTTAAATCAAGATTTAAAGAAAATACTTGGACAAATTTATATAATCCAAGATCATTTAATTCAAAGAAATTTACACTTAAAAGAAAAGTTAATTCCAAAGAGCTAACAAAATTATTAGGCGATAATTATAAAAATCCGATACTTAATTTGGATATAGATTTTTCAGTTTCTAAGGGTGGTTATCGTTTAAGACCTCATAGAGATGATGTGAATAGATTGTATAATTTTTTAATTTATCTTACAGATATACCTAAAAAAAATGGTGGTTCACTTACTTTATATAAAAAAAAATATAAGAAAAATATAAGAAAAAGTTTTAGAAGATTTCCAAAAGGTAGTGAGCTAAAAATTGTTAAAGAATTTACTCCCAAACAAGGAACAGTTATCTTTTTTAAGTCTACACCAAATTCTTATCATGGAGTTAAAAGATTTAAAGAATTTGACTGTCCAAAAAGATTTTTTATTTATGGAAGTTATGCATTAAACAAACCTGTTATCTGGTCATTTAAAAATAATAATTATTTTCCAACTATTGTGCCTAATAATAAAAGAATGCTTACTTCTTTTCATGATTCAAATTATCTGCTAAAAAAGACTAGCTAAAATGAAGAGCAACTCAAAAATTAAAGAAATCTTAAAGAGAGATGGATTTGTAAAAGTAAAAAACATTTTAAATTTCAATAAAGATTTAAAACCTATCATGAAGGACATGGAATTCGTTATGGACTGCCTCATCCAAAAGTTTGCTCCAAAAACTTACAGAAATAAAGCGTTAAATTATGATTTTAGAAAAAAATACACTTATGTATCAAAATTAAATATTTATGATCTAGATCAATATTTCAATACGAGATTACCTAGAGATCACGTTAAAAAAGATAGTGATTACTTTGCTTCACATTCGCTTTGGAATCTAATTACAAATAAAAAAATATTAGATGTTGTAGAAAAAATTTTAGGTTCTGAAATTTTATCTAGCCCAGTACAAAATACTAGGATTAAACAACCAGAAAAAAAATTACCCAAAGGATCAGTGCATGATGGTTTAAGTGGAAGAACACCTTGGCATCAAGATGCAGCTGTATTATCTACTCACGGCCAAAAATTTTGTGATATGGTTACTGTTTGGATACCATTCACTAAAACAACTAAAAACAACGGATGTATGATAACGGTTAAAGAAATTAATAAAATGGGATTACTAAACCACATATCTGGATACAGAGGACAGGTAGAAATTAAAAATAGTAAACTTTTAGATAAATTTAAACCAACATATCTACAAGCCAATGTAGGTGACATTATACTTTTACACAAATATTCAATACATTGCTCACTTCCAAACAAATCTAATAATTTTAGAATTAGTGCTGATATAAGATATAACAGAGCTGGAACACCTTCGGGACGTAAACCCTTGCCTAATTTTTATGTCAGAAGTAAAAACAAAAAAAATATTAAAATTCATAATTACAAACAATGGGTAGCTCTTTGGGAAAAAGCTAAAAATAAATGTATACCAAGAAAATATGCTTTTAAATATCCCTTACCAACCTTTAAACACAACCATAGAGATCTATCAAATTTGTTAACAAAATAAATTTTTCTAATATGAAAAAAATATTAATTATACAACCTATTCATGAAGCTGGTATTGAGTTATTAAAAAAAAATCCAGATTATGAATTTGAAGTTGTTGAAAATATTGACACTGAATTTTTAAAATCAAAAATAAAAAATTGTGATGGTATATCTATTAGAACTGCAAAATTACCTGGTAATGTAATTGAGTCTGCAAACAATTTAAAGATTATTTCAAGACATGGTGTTGGATATGACAATATCGATTTAGAAGTTTCTAAAAAGAAGAATTTAACTCTTGCTATTACTGCAACAGCTAATGCAATTGCTGTAGCTGAACATGTAATGTTCTTGTTGCTTAATATATCCAAAAGAAAAAATATGTATGATGACACTGTTAAAGAAGGGAAATTTAATGATAGAAATAAATTACCTAAAACTGTTGAATTATGGGATAAAAATATCCTAATTGCAGGATTTGGGAGAATAGGTAAAGCTTTAATAAAAAGATGCCTAGGATTTGAAATGAAAGTTTTTGTTTATGATCCCTTTGTTTCTCAAGATATAATAGAAAAACTAGGTGGTATCAAAGTAGATAGCATGGAAGAAACTTGCAAAGACATGGATGCAATATCTCTTCACATCCCTTTAAATGATAAAACTAAAAATATAATTAACTATGATTTGCTCCAAACTATGAAAAAAAATTGCATCGTAATTAATGCTGCCCGAGGCGGAATTGTTAATGAAATTGATTTAGATAGAGCTTTAAAAGAAAATTTAATTTTTGGTGCTGGTTTAGATGTTTTTAAAACTGAGCCACCTGAACAAAATAATCCTTTATTAAAAAATGATAAAGTTTTTTTAAGTCCACATACAGCTTCTTTCACAGAAGAATGTATGACTAGAATGGGTAAAGAAACTGTACAAAATATTATTGATTTTTTTGATAATAAGTTGGAAACGTCAAAAATTGTAAAATTATAAAATAATATCTAAATCTACTTCTTTACAAACTTTAGATAAATAATTAAATCCGATTTTGGCATACTCTAAAGGGTTTGCTTTAGATGGGTCCTGCTCTGCTTCAACTACTAACCAACCATTATAATTATTTGTTTTTAAAAAATTTAATAAAGGTTTATAATCAATACATCCATCTCCAGGAACTGTAAAAGCACCTTCTAAAAAAGCTTGTCTAAAACTTAAATCTTTTTCTAGTGATTTATTTAAAATATTTTTTCTCATGTCTTTGCAATGAATGTGGACAATTCTTTCTTTAAAATTTTCAGCTACTTCAATAGAATTTCCTCCAGCAAAAAGCATATGTCCAGTGTCTAAAATTAATTTAACTTGATCATTAGTGCTTTCTAAAAGTCTTTCTGTGTCTTTTTGTGATTCAATTACTGTACCCATATGATGATGATAAGCTAATGGCATATCTTGATCTTCTAGATATTTTCCAATTTCTGAAATTTTTTTACAAAAATTACTCCATTCTTCATTATCCATTTGAGGTCTAGTTGATAAAGGTCTATTTGGATCGCCCGCAATAGAATCGGAAACTTCTGCAAAAACTATGCAAGGTGCTTTACAATCTTGAAAAAGCTTTAGCTGTTCTTGAATTGCAACAATTTCATCTTTCACAGAATTTTTTCTTAAATTTGCTCCATACCATCCTGAACATAATTTTAAGTTATATTTTTCTAATAAAGGGATAAGTTCTTCAGATTTTTTTGGAAATTTACCACCAGACTCTATTCCTGAAAATCCAGCTTCATTTGCTTCTGAAAGACATTGTTCTAAAGGAGTATCTCCTCCTAGTTCAGGCATGTCATCATTGCTCCATGCTATTGGTGCTATTCCTAATTTTACTGACATAATATTTCTTTTTGTTATGATATATGAAACTGCAAACACAATGAAAACAAAAAAATTATCTTTAGGAATAGTTGGTGGTGGTCCTAATTCTTGGATTGGCCATGTACATAGAATTTCAGCAAGATTTGATGATCGTTATGAAATAGTTGCTGGTGTTTTTTCAAGAAATTCAAAATTATCAATAAGTTTTGGGAAAAGTATAGGGATTTCAAAAGACAGGTGTTACTCAAACTATAAAGAAATGGCAGATAAAGAATCCAAAAGAAATGACTGTATTAAGGTAGTTTCAATAATGACGCCTCCTGCAAGTCATCAAGTTATAGCTGAAAAATTTATAGATAAAAATATTCATATTATCTCTGATAAGCCTTTTGCGGGAAATTTAGATCAAGCTAAAAAACTATATAAAAAAATTAAATCTAATAAAAAAATTAAATATGCTCTAACTCATAATTATTCCTCTTATCCTATGGTAAGAGAAGCTAAGGTGTTAATTGAAAAAGGAAAAATTGGGAAAGTTCAATATATTAACGTTGAATATATTCAAGATTGGTCTGGAGGAACAAAAATAACTTCTAAAAATGCAAAGAAGAAATTAACATGGAAAATAGATAATAAAATAGTTGGAGTTTCAGCTGTACTTAATGAAATTGGAACACACGCATACCATTTGGCTTCATATATTTCTGGATTAAAAGGAAAACAAGTATTTGCTGATATAAAACAAATTTCAAATAAAATTAAGATGGATGATAACGCCCAAGTAATGATCAATTTTACAAATGGAGCAAAAGGAATGTTTTGGACAAATGTAATGGCAAGGGGTGGTGTTTATGGCTTAAAAATAAGAGTATTTGGTTCTAAAGGTAGTTTGGAATGGGTGCAAAATAATCCTGGTTATTTAAAATTAAATCCTGGAAAAGGAGCCGTTAAATTGCTTGAAAGAGGATTTCATAATGCAGAATTATCTAAAAAATTTTCAAGAATTAAATTTGGTCATCCAGAAGGTTATTTAGATGCTTTTGCAAATATCTACAAAGAATTTTCTGACTCATTAAAAACTAAATCTAAAAAAAGATTTTTTTACCCAAATGAAGATGAAGGACTAGAAACTGCAAAGTTTATAAATGCCTGCAAAGTTTCTTCTAAAAGAAAAAGATGGGTAAAAATATAATTAATATCGCCTTATTTGGCCTTGGAAGAATTGGTCAAATGCACGCTGAAAATTTAATCAATCATCCTGAATTTAATTTAAAGTATGTTTTTGATATAGATAAAAAATTAACAAAAAAATTATCCAAAAAATATCAATGTATACCTATTAAAAACCCATCTGTAGCTTTCAAAGATAAAAATATTAAAAGTATTTTTATATCTACAAGTACCAAAACTCATTTAAAATTTATAAAAGAGGCAGTTAAAAATAAAAAAATCGTTTTCTGTGAAAAACCTTTAGACTTAAATTTAAAAAAGATTAATCAATGTAAAAAAAATATTGCTAAACATAATCCTAAAATTCAAATAGGCTTTAATAGAAGATATGACCCTGCTCATAACTCTTTAAAAAAAAATTTACTTAAAGGTAAGATAGGTAAATTAGAAAAGATAATAATAACAAGTCGTGACCCTGCTCCACCTACATTAAACTATTTAAAGACATCTGGTGGTATATTTAAAGACATGATGATACACGATTTTGATTTAGCCAGATACTATGCCGGATCAGATAAATTTAATTCATTATTTGCGACAGGCGAATATTTTACAGATAAAAAATTCAAAAAAGTTAAAGATTTAGAATTAGCTACAGTTGTAATGAAAACAAAAAAAGGAGTTCAGTGTATAATTATTAATTCCAGACACTGTAGCTTTGGATATGATCAACGAATTGAACTCTTTGGTTCTAAAGGTATGATAATTTCTGACAATCAAAGAGATCAGGAGACTTCCTTTTATTCTAAAAATTCAACTAATAATAAATCTACTTTCAAAAATTTTTTTATTGAAAGATATTCTGACGCTTACAAAATTCAGTTAAATGATTTAGCAAAACTCTGTAAAAAAAATATTAAACCATTAGCAAATTTTGAAGATGGTAGATTATCATTAATCTTAGCTGAGACTGCTATTAAATCTTTAAAAACAAAAAAATTAGAGAAAATTAAATTTTAGTTAGTAATTTCATAAAGAATTTTATGCATGTTATTTTAAATTAAAATATATTATAAAATATATCATATGAATATTCTTAAAGATAGTTTCGGCAGAACATTTCCTTATATTAGAATGTCAATTACAGATGTGTGTAATTTTAAATGTGGCTATTGTTTACCAAACGGATATCAAGTTGACAAAAGTGATAATAGAAAATTTCTTCATTTGGATGAAATTAAACGACTAACAAAATGTTTTTCCGAATTAGGAGTTCGTAAAATTAGAATTACAGGTGGAGAACCAACAGTAAGAAAAGATTTTTTTGAAATTATCAAAGTTTTAAAAATTGAATCTGGAATAAAAAATGTTGTAATTACGACAAACGGTTATCACTTAGATAGAAAAGCAAAATTTTTAGCAAATACTGGCCTAAATGGAATAAATATAAGTATAGACAGTCTTAATCGTGAAACTTTTAAAAATATTACCGGTCATGATAGATTGCCAGAAATTTTGCAAGGAATAAAAAAGTTACAAGACTTTGGATTTGAAAATATTAAAATTAATGGTGTTCTACTAAATGAAATTAACTCATCAAAAAAAGATTTTGATGAATGGTCAAACTTTATTCAAAATAATAAAATTGATTTTAGATATATAGAATTAATGCAAACAGGTGACAATTTAGAATATTTCAAAAAATACCATATTCCATCTAAAGTATTTAAAAATTATTTAGATGAAAATAAATGGATTTACCAAACTTTCGGAAAAGATGCGGGTCCTTCTTTAAATTATATAAATCCCGAATATAAAGGTAAGTTTGGAATAATTGCTCCTTATTCAAAAGATTTTTGTAAAAGTTGTAATCGTTTAAGAATTACATCTAGGGGAGATTTAAGACTTTGTTTATTTGGAAATACTGGAATAAGCGTTAGACACTTATTACAAAACGACAATCAACTTAGTGAATTAAAAGATCTTATCTTAAAACAAATGCAATTTAAAAAAGAATCTCATTACTTAGAACTTGGAAAAACAGGTTCTACTAAAAATTTATCTAAAACTGGAGGATAATTGACTAAATTAAAAATAGTTAAGCAAAATGAATTAAAAGATTGGGCAAAAGAAATTTTTAAAAAAAATTCTTTTAATATGGTTGATGTTTCATCAAAAAAAGAAACATTTAGAAGAGCTTTAGCTTCTGGAAAAATTTTTGTTGGTAACAAAGTTTTTGAATTAATTAAAAATAAGCAAATGCCAAAAGGCGATCCTATAACTTTAGCGGAAGTATCTGCTGTATTAGGTGTTAAAAAAACAAGTGAACTAATACCACTTTGCCATCCTTTGCCGATCGATCATACAGCTACTAAAATTATTATGCATGACAAAGATAATTCGCTTGAAGTTTTTTGTGTAGTATCTGCTTATGCAAAAACTGGTGTGGAAATGGAAGCTATTATGGGTGTGAATGCTGCGCTAATTACAATTTATGATTTGAGCAAAATAGTAAATCCACATTTAAAAATTGATAATATTAAACTGCTAATCAAAGAAGGTGGTAAAAGTGGTTTATGGACAAACCCTGATGGTCTACCAAAGTTTTTAAAAGATTTATTTTAATTTAATGAAGATAAAAATAGAATTATTTGGAGCAAGCAGAGATTTTAGCAATCAAGATTCATTAGAATTTAATGTCGATAATAATTCAACTATTAAAGATATCAGAACTAAAATAATAAATTATTTAGATAAAAATTTTAATGGTAATAAAAATTTTAAAAATATAGTAAATTCATCAGCGTTTTGCTCAGAAAAAAATAAGATCGTAAGTGATAATTATAAAATAACAAACAATGAAAAGATTGCTATTATACCACCTATCGGAGGAGGTTAATGCTTCATACTAAAATAATTAATTCAAAAGATAATAAATTATCAATTCAAAAAGCTGAAAATTTTATCTCATCTTTTAAGTTCGGAGCTTCAATTTTTTTTACCGGAACAGTACGTGATCAAAATAATAATAAAACTGTAACTGGTATTACTTATGATAGTCATGATGAATTAGTCGTTAAAAGTTTTGAAGAAATCTACAATAAAGTAGATAAAAAATTAAATATCAAAGATAAAGCAGTATTTATTGAACATATTAAAGGTTACTTAAAACTTGGAGAAATTAGCATTATCATTGCTGTTGCTTGCAAACATCGTGAGCAAGCTTATGTTTTATCAAGATATATAATTGAAGAAATTAAAAAAAAATCTCCTATATGGAAAAAAGAACATTATACTAATGATGAAAGCGCTTGGTTAAAAGGAAACCCTATACTACGTGAAAAAAATTAAATATTCAGAAATCACACCTGAAAAAATATATAATAGAAGAAGAGAGTTTATTAAAAGATTTGGAATAACTACTGGTTCATTAATTATAGGTCAAAACATAATTAATACGGTAAATGCATCAACTAACAACTTGGAGAAAAAAATTACTGAATATAGATTTATCACTACTTATAATAATTACTATGAATTTGGGACTAGAAAATCTGACCCAGTAGAAAAATCTCAAAACTTTAAGACAAAACCCTGGGAAATAACAATAGATGGTGAAGTTGAAAAAAAAATTACTTTAACTGTTCAGGAAATAAAAAACATGTTCCCAAGTGAAGAACGAATTTACAGATTAAGATGTGTTGAAGGATGGTCAATGGTTATACCTTGGCTTGGCTTTTCTCTAAGTAAAATTTTAGAAAAAGCCAGACCAAAAAGTAGAGGTAAGTTTGTTGAATTTACATCTGTCTATGACCCAGAACAAATGCCTGGTCAACGTTATCCAATTCTCAAATGGCCATACAAAGAAGGGTTAAGAATAGATGAGGCGATGCATCCTTTAACAACACTAGTAACAGGTCTTTATAATAAAGAACTTCCAAATCAAAATGGAGCTCCATTGAGACTTATTATTCCTTGGAAATATGGATTTAAAAGTACAAAAGCGATAGTAAATATTAAATTAGTTGAAAAAATGCCAACCTCCTCTTGGATGAGAGCCTCACCAAAAGAATATGGATTTTATTCAAATGTTAATCCTAACGTAGATCATCCAAGATGGTCTCAAGCTTCAGAGCGAGTTGTTGGTTCAGGAATTTTGAGTGAAAGAATTCCAACTCAAATGTTTAATGGTTATGGAGACGAAGTAGCCAATCTTTACTCAGGTATGGATTTAAAAAAATATTTTTAAATAAATTACATTGATAAAATATTCCAAAATTTTCATTTTTATTTTATGTTTATGGCCATTAACTACAATTTCTTTAGATATTTATAATAATCAATTAGGAGCAGAACCTATAAAAAAAATCATGAAGCATTTTGGTGAATGGACTCTAATTTTTATTTGTATAACTTTAGCCATGAGCCCTCTTAAGAGATTTACAAATTTTAACTTTTGGATAAAATTTAGAAGAATGTTTGGCTTATTTGTTTTTTTTTATGCAACTATCCATCTATTAACATATATAGGTCTAGATTATAGATTTGATCTGAAACCAATTTTGAATGATATTCTGAAAAAGAAATATATTTTTATTGGATTTTCTGCTTGGTTATTGCTAATTCCTCTAGCCACAACATCATCTCAAAAAATGACAAAATTATTAAAACATAACTGGAAAAAATTACACAGACTTATATATGTAATTGCAGTTTTTGGATCTCTTCATTATATTTGGTTATCAAAGACTATTTTTTTTAAACCATTAATTTACTCCGTAATTATACTTGTTTTGCTTACTTTAAGAATTAGAATAAAAAAAAAGATATAAATTATGGATGATAATATAAAAAAAGAAATTCAATCAGCAACTCTTGATAGGTTAATAAAACATTTAGATGAAAGAAAAGATGTTCAAAATATTGATCTAATGAACTTAGCAGGTTTTTGTAGAAATTGTTTATCCAGATGGTATCGAGAAGAGGCACAAAAAAAAGGAATTGAAATTTCAGATCCTGATGCAAGAAATCATATTTATGGTATGCCTTATTCTGAATGGAAAGAAAAATACCAAAAATAATTACTTTTCTTTTAGTCTTGGGAACAATTCAACAAAATTACAAGGTTTGTGATTAATATCTAATTGATGTTTTAGAATTCCATCCCAAGCGTCAGTAACTCCACCAGAAGAACCGGGAAGAGCAAAAATATATTTACCATTTGCCAAAACTGCACAAGCTCTTGATTGTATCGCAGAAGTTCCTACTGTTTTTAAGCTTATATTTCTAAAAACTTCGCCAAATCCTGGTATATGTTTATCTGCAACTTCATCAACAGCCTCTGGAGTTATATCCCTTCCAGTCAATCCAGTGCCACCAGTAGTTATAATTACATCAATGTCTTTTTGGTTAATCCACTCTTTTAAAATTAAAATAATATCTTTTTTATTATCTTTGCAAATTTTTCTATCAATTAAACTATGATTGGCTTCTTTAATTTTATCAACAAGAATAGTACCAGATTTATCATTATCAAAAGTTCTAGTATCTGTTACAGTTAATAAAGCTATATTTACATTCATGATAATTTTTTAAGTATGATTATATTATCAATATTTTTCTTTATAACAGCAATTTTGTACTCTAGTGTAGGTTTCGGTGGAGGTTCCACTTATCTAGCTTTAATGTTAATTTGGGATTTTCCCTACTATATTTTTCCTGTAATAGCTCTATTTTGCAATATCATTGTAGTATCAGGAAATTCAATTAACTACTTAAGATCAGGTAATATTAATCTTAAATTGTTAACACCATACCTTGTAGGCTCTATACCATTTGCTTTTTTTGGAGCTTCAATTTCAATAGAAAAAGATTTATTTGAAATATTATTATTTTTTGTTTTGATGATTGCTGGTATTTTTTTATTTATTGAAAGTAAGTTTTTTAATAAAGATGAGTTTAAAATAAAAAAAATTTCAAATTTATTGTCAATTTTTATTGGTTCTATAATAGGGTTTATCTCAGGTATTGTTGGAATTGGTGGTGGTATATTTTTAAGTCCAATTTTATTTTTGATGAAAGCCGGATATCCAAAACACATTACAGCAGCAGCCTCTTTATTTATCTTAATTAATTCAATATTTGGTGTAGCTGGTCAATTAACTAAAGACATTGTGTTTGATGAATTTTTCAATTTTTGGCCACTTTTCTTATGTGTTTTTATAGGAGGTCAAATTGGAAATTTCTTAAATATAAAGTTTTTATCTAATAAGACTCTTGCCTTAATAACTTCACTGTTAGTTATTTTTGTAGCAATAAGAATGGGTATAAGACTGATACCATAGTCTTAATTTAATTGTCTTTAAAAAATAGTTTACAAATAATTATTAAAGTTTTATAAGTTTATTGCCGATTTGATCCTATTGCGGGCATTAACTGCTAAAAAGGAAATCCCACATAAAATCAATAAGCAAGGTATTTGAACTATATTGTGCACCTAGCATAATGCTAAAGCACTAAAAAAGTGAGGAGTATAATGGACTTAAATTTTTTTAAACAAACAAGAATATTAGATGGCGGTATGGGTCAAGAGCTTCTGGCAAGGGGCATGAAACCTAATGGCACTTTATGGAGTGCCAATGCAATTCTAGATGAAAATTATCATCAATTACTTCAAGACACACATAGAGATTTTGTAAAGGCTGGAGCTGAAGTAATTGTAACTACCACATTCACAACAAGAAGAAAAAGATTAAAAGAAAATAACATTGAGGATAAATTTGAGTATCTAAATAAAAAAGCGGGTGAAATTGCTCAAAAAGTAAAAAAAGAATTTCCAAATATTTTGATCGCTGGTGGGCTACCTCCTCAAGAATTAACTTATGAAGCAGATCAAAGAAACGAAGAAGAAATAACAAAAACTTTTAACGAACAAGCTATGTTACTAGATCAATATGTTGATTTTTTTTATTTCGATGTATGGAGCAGTATTAAAGAGTTTAAATGTGGAATTAATGCCATCAAAGAATTTAAAAAACCTTACTTGATTGGTATTCATATATCAGAGGGAACTAATTTACCTAGTGGTGAAAAGATTTCTGATATTAAAAGTGTTATTGATGATCAATTATTGGGTGTCATGCTTTCTTGTGTATCTCCAGAAAATTACGAAAAAAACTTAACAGAAATTAAACAATTAAATGTTCCATTTGGGTTTAAATTAAATGGGTTTATAACAACTAATCCTAAAGAAGGTTACACATCATCATTTTTCAAAAATTTTGGTGGGAATCCGAATGAATTTCTTGGTCATAGATCAGATTTGACCCCAGATAAAATTGGAGAAATTGCAAAAAAATTTAAAGAAAATGGTGCTACAATATTAGGTGGTTGTTGTGAAACAAGGCCTTCACATATTGAAGCAATGGCAAGACTTAAATAAACTTTCTATCATCTGCTTTTCTAACAAAATAAACTCCAATACAAACTGCTATTAACGATATTAAAACTTTAATTGTTATTAATTCTTTTAAAAATATATAACCCAAAATAGTTCCAAATATTGGTATTAAATAAGAAACTTGCGATTGAAAAATCAAACCATTATTTTTTAAAACTCTAAAACGTAACATCCAAGCAATTCCAGTTGGAACTATTCCAAGATAAATAACAGATATTAATGAATCAGTTCTTGGAATTGATTGCCAAGGTTGCTCTATAAAACATACAAGTGGTATTAAAATTATAATTGCCCAAATTAATATTGAACTTGTTACATTTTCATTTTTTTTCTTACTAATCTTTAAAGTTAAAACACCTCCTATTACATAACAGGTTGATCCTAATAAAATTAATAATGCTGAAATAAAATTATTTTCATCAATTAAAATATTGTCAGAAAATAAAAATACTATTCCTGAAAACCCAATTAAAATTCCAAAAGTTTTAACTAAATTAAACTTTTCATTTTTTGTGTAAAAGTGACCCAAAACTGTTGAGCTTAATGGTGTGGTAGACATTAGAATAGCTGCCAAATTACTCTGAACAGATTTAACTCCATATGCTATTAAAAAAAATGGTGCCACTAAATTAATAAAACCTATCATTGCAAACCAATGCCAGTCTTTTGAAAAAGCTTCAATTTTTATATTTTTATAATAACAAAGAAGTAAAACTGGAATTGCCCCAAAAAAAACTCTCAAAAAAGCAATTGTTACTGGTCCAAAAGAATATGTTGCAATTTTGATATTAAAAAAAGCTGATGCCCATATCAAAGCTAAAATTGTTAGAAGTAAATAATCTAATAATTTTGGCTTTCTCATTTAAACTATATCCTCTTCTTTACCATTAGTAAGCTTAACTAACTGTTTATAAGTAATCTTAAAAATAGAATTAGGATGCCCTGCTGCAGCATAAACATACTCAAACCTTGATAAAGACAAATCTACCAGTATTTTAATTTTTTTTAAATGAGCAATAGGTGAAACACCTCCTATTGAAAAACCAGTTACACTTTTAACTTGGTCAGCATCTGCCATGGAAACATCTTTTAAATTTATAATTTTTTTAACCTTATTTAGAGAGCAACGATTATCACCTGACACTAAACATAAAATAAAATCATTGTCAGTTCTCAATAATAAACTTTTTACTATTGCCCCAACTTCACAATTTAAAGATGAGGCAGCATCTTCAGCGGTTCTGGCTGAACTATTTAAAATTTCTATCTTTAAACTTGGGTCAAATTCATCTAAAATTTTAATAACCCTTCTAACTGATTCCTTGTCTAATATATTTTCCATTCAACTAATAATTGTAACAAATCGTGAATTGATTATTTCTCATTAATTCCCATTTATATATGTAAAAAATGCATAGGTGGTATATCAATAATAAACAATATTAATCTATAATTTTTTGATATTAAAAACTAACAATATTTAATAGGAAAAAAAATGAGCGCAGTAAATGTTTTAAAATTTATTAAAGAAAAAGAAGCAGAATTCGTAGATCTTAGATTTACTGACCCAAGAGGAAAACTTCAACATTTAACTATGGATGCAACTATTGTTGATGAAGAAATGTTAAATGATGGAGTATTTTTTGATGGTTCTTCAATTGCTGGTTGGAAAGCTATTAACGAGTCAGACATGATTTTAAAACCTGATACTTCAAGAATGATAATGGATCCGTTTACTTCTCATAATACTGTAATTTTATTTTGTGATATTTTAGATGCTGTTAAAAAATCTCCTTATGAAAGAGATCCCAGAGGTGTTGCAAAAAAAGCTGAGGAATATTTAAAATCTTCAGGTATTGGAGATAAGGCATTCTTTGGTCCTGAGCCAGAATTTTTTGTTTTTGATGATGTAAGAATTAACAATGATCCAAATAACACTGGATTTGTTCTTGATAGTAAAGAAGGACCATACAACTCTGGTAAAGTTTATGAAAATGGAAACATGGGTCATAGACCTCCTATAAAAGGTGGATACTTTCCGGTTCCTCCTGTTGACAGTGAACAAGACATGCGAGGTGAATATTTGAAAAACTTAAAAGAAGTTGGAATTAAAGTTGAAAAACATCATCATGAAGTTGCTCCAAGCCAACATGAACTTGGTATGTATTTTGGAACTTTAGTTAATCAAGCTGATAATGTTCAATTGTATAAATATGTTGTGCAAATGGTTACACATTCATTTGGCAAAACAGCTACATTTATGCCAAAACCCGTTGCAGGCGATAATGGTTCAGGTATGCATATACACCAATCAATTTGGAAAGGTGATACACCAATATTTTCTGGTGATGCTTATGCTGGTTTATCAGAAACAGCTTTACACTATATTGGTGGAATTTTAAAACATGCTAAAGCAATTAATGCTTTTGCTAACTCAACAACTAATAGTTATAAAAGATTAGTTCCAGGTTTTGAGGCTCCAGTACTTCTCGCTTATTCAGCTAGAAATAGATCTGCTTCATGTCGTATACCAATTACTTTAAGTAAAAAAGGTGCAAGATGTGAAATAAGATTTCCAGATGCTTCTGGAAACCCTTATTTAACTTTTGCTGCAATGCTTATGGCCGGGCTTGATGGAATTCAAAATAAAATTCACCCAGGTGAATCTTTTGATAAAGATTTGTATGAATTACCACCAGAAGAAGTTAGTGCAATACCAACTGTTTGTGGCTCTCTAAGAGAGGCTATGGAAAGTTTAGATAAAGATAGAGAGTTTTTAACTCAAGGCGGTGTATTTACAGATGATCAAATTGATGCTTACATTGCGCTTAAGTTTGAAGAAATACATAAATTTGAACATGCGCCTCATCCAGTTGAGTTTGAGATGTATTACAGTAGTTAGTAATTAATTACTGCTTAGTTGTTGCAATTGTATCTTTGTTAACACCTTTTTTTACAACGTAGTCTTGCGTGCCGTTAGCACCTGTTTCTACTTCTTTTCGCAGATCTTTGAAAAAAGTTTTTTCTTTCAGAGAATTTTTAAGGTTTTTAACTAGATTTTTAAATTCAAATTTATTCATAGAGAATCTGTATACTAGTTATGCAAATAATGCAATACAGCTATGCAATTATCAGGATAATACAACCTATTTGATTTTAAAAGACTCTCCACATCCGCAACGCTCAGTTTCATTGGGATTATTAAATACAAAAGACGAAGAAAGTTCTTCCTTTTTATAATCCATTTCAGTACCAAGCAGATACATTATGGCTGCTGAATCAACAAAAACTTTAACTCCTTTATCTTCAATAACTTCATCATTAGGGTTTGCTTCTTTTGTATATTCCATAACATAAGACATACCAGCACAACCTCCTGTCTTAACAGACACTCTTACTCCAAGTGAATCTTTTTCAGCATTAGACATAATCTCTTTAATTCTTATCGCTGCATTATCGCTTAATTTAATAATTTGATTCATTACAAGTTTAATTCTAGTTTAGCTGCTTCAGACATCATATCTTTATTCCATGGTGGATCCCAGACTAATTCAAGATCAACCTCTTCAATACCTTCTACTTGCATAGCACCCTCTTTTACTTCTTTTGGTAAACTTTCTGCAACTGGACAATTTGGCGTAGTTAATGTCATTTTAATTTTAGCAAACTTATCATCCTCAACCATAATGTCATAAATTAATCCCAATTCATAAATATTTACAGGTAATTCAGGATCATAAATTTTTCTAATTTCTTCGATAATTTGTTCTTTTTTAGACATATTTTAATTCTCTGTTTTAACCTCTTCTTTATTATTATCAAAAGCAGAAACTAAAGTGTGCCAAGATAATGTTGCGCACTTAACTCTCATGGGATACTGCTTTACACCTGATAAACACATTAATTTAGTTTTTTCATCTTCTTTTAAATATTCTGATTTTAATTCTGGATTTTTTTTAATCATGCCTAGGAAATCTTCTACTATTTCTTTAGCTTCATTTTTATTTTTACCTCTAATTAAATCTGTCATTATAGAGGCCGAAGCCATTGAAATAGCACAACCACTACCTTCAAAAGAAATATCTTCAACAATTTTTTGTCCATTTAATTTTAAATAAACATGAACATTATCTCCACATAAAGGATTATTTCCTTTTGCATCTTTATTAAAATCTTCTGTTTTACGAAGATTTCTGG
Organism: uncultured Pelagibacteraceae bacterium; assembly: GCA_902591185.1. GTDB lineage: Bacteria > Pseudomonadota > Alphaproteobacteria > Pelagibacterales > Pelagibacteraceae > Pelagibacter. Next base: position 10,304 of record CACIZU010000003.1, on the reverse strand, counting down.
GGTTTTTACCATGCTCTAATATTATTTCTTGATATAATTCTTTTAAATTCATTTTAAATTAAACATTTTTTTACAGTTGTTAATTGAATCATTAAGTTTATCTAAATCTTCTCTAGTATTATAAATTCCAACAGATGCCCTTGCGCTAGCTGTAATATTTAACTTATCATGTAAAATTTGACAGCAATGGTGTCCAGCTCTAATTGCAATTCCATCTTCATCTAATATGGTCGCAATATCATGAGGATGTATCCCTTCTAAAGTAAATGATAATATCCCACCTTTATTTTTTGGATTGCCTATTAGTTTAACAGAATTATTTTTCTGTAATAGTTCTTGTCCATAATCAATTAATTCGGCTTCGTGTTTCATAATATTTTCTATACCTATACTCTCTAAAAATTTTATTGATTGATCAAATGCGATAACCTGAGCTGTTGCCATAGTTCCTGCTTCATATTTATTTGGTAAATCGCCATAGGAAATTCTATCTTTTTTAACTTCATTTATCATTCCTCCTCCACCTTGGTATGGTGGAAGTTCCTCTAACCACTTTTTCTTTCCATATAAAACACCTAAGCCTGTTGGTCCATACATTTTATGACATGAAATTGCATAGAAATCACAATCCAAATCTTGAATATCTAATTTTAAATGTGGTGCTCCTTGACATCCGTCAACAACAACAATTATTCCTTTTGAATGTGCTAGTTTTGTTATTTCTTTTACTGGTAAAATAGCACCTGTTACATTTGATAAATGTGTAATTGAAATTATTTTTGTTTTTGGTGTTATTTTTTTTTCTATTTCGTCTAATGTTACTTCCCCTAATTCATTTATCTCAGCAAAATTTATTTTTATATTTTTTGATTTTCTTAAAAAATGCCAAGGAACATAATTGGAATGATGTTCAAGTTCTGTAATTAATATTTCATCACCTTCTTGTAAATAATTTTGTCCTAAAGTATTTGCAACTAGATTAAGTGCTTCTGTAGCGCCTTTAGTAAATACAATTTCATTTTTATCTTTAGCATTTATATATTTTTGAACAGAAGACCTGGTATTTTCGTATAAATTAGTTGCAGCTACAGCAAGATAATGAACACTTCTACCAACATTAGAAAATTGCTTGGTATAAAATTCATTAATTCTATCGACTACAATTTTTGGTTTTTGAGATGAATTGGCGCTATCTAAGTAAACAAGATCATTGTTTTGAATTTTTTCATCAAAAATTGGAAATTCTTTTTTAATGTCATTAAGACTCATTCTTTTACTCCAATCATATTCTTAATTAAATTTTTTATTTCTGAGTCTGTTATTTTTTCAATTACGTCTAATAAAAAACCATTAATTAAAAGTTCTCTTGCTTGTTGATAATTTAATCCTCTAGACATCAAATAAAAGATTGAATTTTCATTTAAACTTCCCGAAGCAGATCCGTGTGAACATTTAACATCATCTGCATAAATTTCTAACTCTGGTTTAGCATTGAATTCAGAACTTTCACTTAATAAAATAGCTTTACTTAATTGATATCCATCCGTTTTCTGAGCTTTAGAATTTACAAATATTTTACCTTGATATACTGCTCTGGAATTATTTTCTAAAACACTTTTAATTAATTGATAACTCTTAGTGTTTTCTGTTAAATGATTAATATTTGTTTTTATCTCATGTTGTTTATCATCGCTTAATTTAAATATCCCATTAATAAAAGCTGACGAAAATTCACCATTCAAATTACAATTAACTTCATTTTTTAAGAAATTTGAACCAGATGAGTATACAAATGTTTCGGAGATACTATTCTTATCCTGTTCAATATTATTAAATGAATATTTGATATTCTTATTTATTGATTTGTCTATTTTATAATTTTTAAGAATAGAATCTTTGTTTAAATCAAAATTATAAAATATATTTAAAAAATTTTTTTCTGAGTTATCTTTAAACAGATCTATTAATCTCAATGAGCTATTTTGTTCTAATTCAAAATCTAATCTTAGATTAATGTTTTTAGAAATTACCTTATCATTGGTTATATGATAAATAATTAGAGGTTTTTTTAACGAATACCCGCTTTTTATTAAAACTTTATAACATTTATTAGTAAACGCATTATTTAGTTCAATTAAAGAATTAATATCATTTAAATTTTTTTCTAAATTTAGAACATCAATAATTTCTACTTTATCTTTATTTTCATAATTAAAATCAATTTTTTCTATTCTTCCATTTATGAAAACAATTTTATTATGTTCTAACTCATCAACAAATAAAGAGGTATCAATTTTATTAGAAACTGAATAATCATTATAAAAACTAATTTCATTAATATTTTTACTTATAATTTGTTTTAAATCAGAAAATTTCCAATTTTCTTGTTTTCTATTTGGAAATCCTTTTTCTAAAAATTTTTTAAGAAATTCTTGCTTTATCTCAACTTCTTTTTTAGAGAAGTTTGAAGTTCTTATTATATTATCAAAATCTTTTTGAACCTGTTCCATAATTTATTTAAAATTTTCATATCCTTTCTTCTCAAGCTCTAAAGCTAATTCTGGACCACCAGACTTAATAATTTTTCCATTCATCAACACATGAACAAAATCTGGTTTTATATAATCAAGCAATCTTTGATAGTGTGTAATAATTAAGAAAGAGTTTGTTTTATTTTTTAAAGCATTAACACCATCAGCAACAATTCTTAAAGCATCAATATCTAGTCCCGAGTCTGTTTCATCAAGAATTGATAATTTAGGAGACAACAAAGACATTTGTAAAATTTCATTTTTCTTTTTTTCTCCTCCTGAAAAACCGACATTTAATTGTCTATTTAACTTTTCTTCATCAAATTTTAATTCCTTCGATTTTTCTTTTACTAATTTTAAAAATTCAATTGCATCAAGTTCTTTTTCACCTCTAGCTTTTCTAATTGCATTTAATGAAGTTTTTAAAAAAATATTTGTATTTACTCCAGGAATTTCTAATGGATATTGGAAAGCTAAGAAAATTCCTTTATGCGCTCGCTCCTCTGTTTCTAGATCAAATAAATTTTGTTCTTCAAAAATAACTTCCCCTGAAATTTCATATCCTTTTTTTCCAGATAAAATATTTGACAAAGTACTTTTACCAGATCCATTTGGACCCATAATTGCATGTACTTCTCCAGGGTTCATGTTTAAAGAAAAACCTTTTAATATAGATTTGTTATCTATTGATGCATTTAAATTTTCTATTTTTAACATTAACCCACACTCCCCTCTAAACTAATGCCAACTAATTTTTGTGCTTCCACTGCAAATTCCATTGGTAATTGCTGTAAAACTTCTTTGCAAAAACCATTCACAATTAATCCAACTGCCTCCTCTGAATTTAAACCTCTTTGCTGACAGTAATGTAATTGTTCCTCACTTATTTTTGATGTTGTAGCTTCATGAGCTATATTTGATTTCGAATTTTTATTTTTAATATATGGAACAGTGTGTGCTCCACATTTATTGCCCATTAATAATGAATCACATTGAGTATAATTATTAGAATTATTAGCTTTTGAAGAAATATCTACTAACCCTCTATATGTCATATCTGAGTGTCCTGCTGAAATTCCCTTTGATATAATTTTACTTTTTGTATTTTTGCCTAAATGGATCATTTTTGTTCCAGTATCAGCTTTTTGATGATTATTTGTTATAGCAATTGAATAAAATTCACCAACTGAGTTATCCCCTTTTAAAATACAACTTGGATATTTCCAAGTTATTGCAGAACCAGTTTCGACTTGTGTCCAAGAAATTTTAGAATTTTTACCCTTACATAATCCACGTTTAGTGACAAAATTATATATTCCCCCTTTTCCATCTTTATCACCAGGATACCAATTTTGAACTGTTGAATATTTTATCTCAGCATCATCTAGAGCAACAAGTTCTACATTTGCTGCATGTAGTTGATTTTCGTCTCTCATTGGAGCAGTGCAACCTTCTAAATAACTTACATAACTTCTTTTATCAGCAATAATTAAAGTTCTTTCAAATTGTCCTGTTTCAGATGCATTAATTCTAAAATAAGTCGATAGTTCCATAGGGCATTTTACTCCTTCAGGAATGTAAACAAATGAACCGTCAGTAAATACTGCAGAATTAAGTGTTGCAAAAAAATGATCTGTTATAGGGATAACAGACCCTAAGTATTTTTTAACTAAGTCAGGATGTTTTTGAATAGCTTCAGATATTGAACAGAATATTATTCCTTTTTTTGTCAATTCATCTTTAAATGTTGTTGCAACAGATACAGAGTCAAATACCGCGTCTACTGCTATACCATTTAATCTTGCTTGTTCTTGAAGAGGTATTCCAAGTTTTTTATAAGTTTCCAAAAGTTTTGGGTCAAGTTCATCTAAACTTTTTGGTTTATCATCCATACTTTTTGGAGCAGAATAATAATACAAATCTTGATAATCTATTTTAGGGTATTTAGGTTTTTGCCAATCAGGTTCTTTTAATAACTTAAATCTTTCAAATGCTTTTAATCTAAAATCTAACATCCATTGAGGTTCTTTTTTTATGTTTGAAATAAATTTAATAACTTCTTCGTTCAATCCCTTAGGAGCTCTAGTATTTTCAATATCTGTTGAAAAACCATATTTATAATCTTTTAAATTTTCAATTTCTTTTTCTCTATTATCCATTTTTTAATATCTATGTTCTTTATTGCTTTTTAATAAATCTTCTAAACTTTTCTTTTCAAAAAAACTATTAATATGGTTTTCTAATTCATCCCAAAGATTATGAGTAATACACTTGGTTGCTTTACCATTACATCCTTTTTTAGAATCTTTTTTGCATTGTACTGTTTTGACTTTTTCATCTACTGCATGAAAAATATTAGTTAACTTAATCTCATTTGGTTTTTTTGATAATATATATCCTCCTTGTGTGCCTCGAATACTTTTAACAATTTGATTCTTCTTTAACTTAGAAAAAATTTGCTCGAGGTAATCTAATGAAATACCTTGTCTTAAAGATATATCTCTTAGAGATACTGGATTGATGTTATCAAACCGAGCTAAGTCAACTAATGCCATTACGGCATATCTACCTTTTGATGTTAATTTCATTTTACCCTTTAAATTTAGGCCTTTTTATACATACCTGACTAAAATGGTCAAGTATAGATTAAAAAAAAAGTTAACATATTGTCGCTCAGTTATGATAAACGTAACTTTTTTTGAGAATAATAATCAATAGCGCTTATGGATAATAAAATTTTAGAACTATTTATTCCAGGTCCAGCTGGACGACTTGAAGCTAAATATTATAAAAGTAAAAAAAATACTTCTCCTATTGCACTAGTATTGCAACCTCATCCTCAATATGGAGGAACAATGAACAATAAAGTTGTTGTAGATACTTTTCATACATTTATGGATAACGATTTTTCTGTTTGCAGAGTTAATTTTAGAGGAGTTGGTAAAAGTGATGGGGAATTTGATAACGGTCAAGGTGAGCTTGCTGATGCTGCTGCAGCATTAGATTGGTTAGAAAGAGAAAATTTTGATAATTCTCAATGTTGGATATCAGGATTTTCTTTTGGATCATTAATAGCAATGCAGTTACTTATGAGAAGACCAGAAATAAATAGATTTATAGCCATATCACCACAACCAAATGTTTATGATTTTTCTTTTTTATCTCCATGTCCCTCATCTGGTTTAATGATTTATGGTAAAAAAGATGAATTAGTTCCTTTAGAATATATTACTGAACTAGATAAAAGATTAAGTGCACAAAAAGGTATTAAAGTAGAATTTCAATCAGTTCCTGAAGCTAATCATTTTTTTTCTAAAACAGAAGTCCCTTTAATTAAAAATCTTGATAAATATATAAAAAAAGAAATAGCTCTTTATTAAAAGTTTTTAACTAATTTTCCACCTACTGTAGGTTTTACACAGCCAGTTGTTTTCGGATATGATATTGGTAAATTTAAAAATGATCTTATTGCAAGATAACCAAAAGCTTGGGATTCTATATAATCTCCATCAAAATCATATTTATCTATTAAATCTAAACTTATATTTTTTTTATTTGAAATATAATCTTTAATACTTTGAATAAGAAAACTATTTTTTCTTCCTCCTCCACATACTAGGTATTTAATTGGTTTATCATTATTGTTGTTTGAATATTCAATTCCTTTTGCAATCAAATATGCTGTAAAATTTGTAATTGTTGCACATCCATCTTCAAGGGATAGTCCTTGTACAAATGAAATATCAAAATTTTTTACATCTAATGATTTTTCATATAAGCTAATCTTAAAATTTTCAATTGATTGCTTTAAAATTAGCTGATTAATTTTTCCAGATTTTGCAATTGAACCATTTTCATCAAATTTTTTTTTAGAATTTTTTCTTATCCAGTCATCAATTAAACAATTGCCAGGACCTATGTCAAATGCTTCTAAATTTTCTTCTACTTTTTCATCTTTTTTAATTATTTTGGTTATATTTGAAATTCCACCTATGTTTATAAAACAAATTGGAAACTCAATTTGATATTTCTTATTGATATTTTTTGACAAAAGATTATGGAAAATAGGCGTTAAGGGTGCTCCCTGACCATTATTTTTTAAATCTTCTTGTCTAAAATCATAAATAACTTTTTTGTTAACTAATTGAGATAATAATTTACCTTGACCCAGTTGCTTTGAAATTTTTTTTTCAGGATCATGAAAGATCGTTTGACCATGAAAACCAACAAAATCAATCTCATCATTATATTTTAATGTTATTTCGTTAACAATTTTACTATGAAATAGAGTAATTTCTTTCTCTAATTCATTCAATTTTTGAGAATGTTTATTCAAATCATCATTATTTAGAATTAAATTTCTTAAATGAATTAAACGTCGATACAAATCATCATCATAATCATAATATTCATCTAAAACGTTGGTAAATTGATCATTTCCATTTGATCTAATTAAAGATGCATCAACTCCGTCCATTGAAGTACCGCTCATTAACCCAATAGCAGTATATAATTTATTTTTCATTGATATTCTTTTTAATAAAAATTTGTATATTGTGTAACTATAAACTTATGAATAAATTTTTAAAAGAGTTTAAAGATAGAGGCTTCTTCTATCAATGTACAAGTGAAGCTGAATTATCTAATTTAATGGATAAAGAGAAAATCAAAGCATATATTGGTTTTGATTGTACGGCTGAAAGTTTACATGTTGGAAGTTTGTTACAGATAATGTGTCTTAGGTTGTTGCAGAAAAATGGACATAGACCAATAGTATTATTGGGAGGTGGAACAACAAGAATAGGAGATCCATCAGGAAAAGATAAAACTAGAAAAATTTTGAGCGAAGATGAGATTGAAAAAAATATTCAAAATATTCAAAATGTTTTAAAAAAATTTTTAAATAATAATAATCCTGACACAAAACCTATTTTTGTTAACAATTTTATTTGGCTTAAAAATTTAAATTACATCTCTTTTCTTCGAGATATTGGAAAACATTTTACAATTAATAGAATGTTAACTTTTGATAGTGTTAAAACAAGATTGGAAAGAGAACAGTCTCTTAGTTATATGGAATTTAACTATATGATTTTACAGGCTTATGACTTTTTAGAATTAAATAAAAATGAAGATTGCACTTTACAAATTGGCGGTTCAGATCAATGGGGCAACATTGTAAATGGTGTCGAGCTTATTAAGAGATATTCTAATAAACAGAGTTATGGTTTAACAACACCTTTAATTACTTTAGCTACTGGAGCTAAAATGGGTAAATCTGAAAATGGAGCAATATGGTTAGATGAAAAATTATTGTCTGCATATGAATATTGGCAATTTTGGAGAAATACAGATGATAGAGATGTTGTAAAATTTTTAAAAATTTTTACTGATCTAGAAAATGATAGAATTGAAAAAGAAAAAAGTAGAGATATTAATGAGCTAAAGGTTCTTCTGGCTAATGAAGCTACAACAATGCTCCATGGTAAAAAAGCTGCACAAAATGCCGAACAGGCTGCTAAAGAAGCATTTTCAGGAAATTCACTTGGGTCAAATTTACCCTCAATTAAAATTCAAATTAAAGATTTGGATAAACAATTAGATATTGTAAGTCTTGTTATTTTATCAAAATTAGAAACTTCTAAAAGTGAAATAAGAAGATTGATTAAAGGAAAAGCTATTAAGATAAATGAAAAAACAATTTCTGATGAAAAATTTATTATCAAAAATGAATTGTTTAATGACAATTATCTCAAGCTTTCTATTGGAAAAAAAAGGCATATTAAAATTGAAATAAACTAATTTTTCTTAATCTTTTCAAGTGTTCTAGTTATAAATCTTGGTGTTAAAGTTTTAACAGGATTTACAGTTGTCTTTAAATTTTTAGGTGGACCTTTGATCTTAAAACTTACTCCAAACACACCTTCACCAGTTTTATCTCCAACTAAAATTTTACCTAAAAGAGGTATTGAACCAATTGATTTATTAATTGTAGTAGCAGGTACCAAAGTTCCTCTTAAACTAATAAGTTTATTCTCATCATCAACATAACCACTCATTAATATAGAAATTGCTGGTCCAATTGCATAAATTTCATCAATTGTCATTAAACTATCTTTATTATTAAAATTCATCTCAAATTCATTAAATCTAATACCCTCTCCTGATAAAGTATCTGCGATCCCCTGCAATGAAGCAAGAGTTAATAGTTTGGTCAAAGCAGGAAGTTTTTGTAATTTAAAATTATAAATATTAAGTTTAGATCTGGAAATATCATTTTTTTTTGATGAATAAAAATCTAAATAACCTTCCTCATAACCTTTGATAAACTTATATCTTTTTACAATAGGCTTAGCTTTCGATGAAAATAAAGTCGTAATTTTTTCATCATTGTTTGTATTTATTGTGAACGTTAAACTTTCATTGTTATCAAAAAGTCCAGAAATATCAGCTTCAAAAACTTTATTATCCCTAATATTTAACTTGCCTTTTAAATTATTAACAATGTCTTTATCACCAATATAAACTTCACTTAAATTTAAACTTAAATTTACATCATTTTTAAAAATTTTAGAATCATCTTTACTTTTAAGCAAATCAGTTATCAATCTATTGGCATTAAAAATTGATCCATTTAATTCATAGTTATTCTTTTGTTTTCTTTTAAGTATAAATTTATTTCTTTTATTCTCAGCATCAAAATAATCTAAATTTAATTCATCAAATTTTATAATTTTTTTATATCTATCAAGTAAAAGATTTTTTAAATTAATTTTATCATCTTTAGCAAAAATCGTAAACTGATCTAATGCCAAACCTTTTGTTTTTTCATAATTACCAGATACTGTTAACTGTAATTTTGAGTCTTTGTCTTTTTTATAATTTATACTATCGATTTGAAATGAAGTTTTATTAGAGGTTAAATTTGAGTCAAAATTTATCTTATCGTCAATTTTTGAAATTGTATAATCTATTTCATCAAAATCTTTTTCTAATTGAATTTTTCCTGATCCTTTAAGTGATAAATCATTGTCTATTAATTTAATATTAACTTGATGATCTTTTAAATTAATAATTTCCTTAATTTCTGGGAAAAAAGTCTTTATATTTTTTTGGTTTTTAATCTTTAATTCACTCAATTTAATATTTGAGTCAAAATTTATCTTATCGTCAATTTTTGAAATTGTATAATCTATTTCATCAAAATCTTTTTCTAATTGAATTTTTCCTGATCCTTTAAGTGATAAATCATTGTCTATTAATTTAATATTAACTTGATGATCTTTTAAATTAATAATTTCCTTAATTTCTGGGAAAAAAGTCTTTATATTTTTTTGGTTTTTAATCTTTAATTCACTCAATTTAATATTTGAGTCAAAATTTATCTTATCGTCAATTTTTGAAATTGTATAATCTATTTCATCAAAATCTTTTTCTAATTGAATTTTTCCTGATCCTTCAAGTGATAGATTATCTTTTTTATATGTGGCTTTAATATTATGATCCTTTAGATAAATTATATCTTTAGCTTCAAAAAAATAATCATTTAATAAATTTGGTTTCTTGTAATTAATTTCATCAACAAATATTTCTGACGTTATAACTAAATTTTTAAAATTTATCTTATTATTAACATTAAAAGAAAAATTATTTTTTGATGCAAATTTAATATTTTCAAAATTGATATTGTCAAAGTTTAATCTTATTAAATTGAGCAATTGATCATTTAATTTAGAATTTTTATTTTCTATATTTCCTTCTACAAAAAATTCC
>CACIZU010000002.1 GCA_902591185.1 uncultured Pelagibacteraceae bacterium | reverse complement strand
TTTTAATCTTCTTAGTCCCATAAGCCACTGCTGCAATAGCTGCTGGACCTCCTATTGAATAAATTTCTTTAATTTTACATTTGCGAGCAGCATATAAAACTGCTGGATTTTGTTTTCCTTTAAACCCTGGATTAACCATTATTATTCTTTTAACTCCTGCAACAATTGCTGGAATAGCATTCATTAAAACACTTGATGGATAAGAAGCTGTTGAGCCAGGCACATAAATTGCAACAGAATCTATTGGTAAATATTTATACTCCAATCTATTGTTTAACTTATCTATGTAAGAAATGTTCTTAAATTTTTGAAGAGAGTGAAATTTATAAATTCTGCTATAAGCAAGATCAATTGCATTTTTAACTTTTTTATCAAGAAATCTTATTGATTTAGAAATCTGTTTGGAAGAAGGTATAAATTTACTATTTTGATTAAATATTTTTTCATACTTCAATAAAGCTTTGTCTCCATTTTTTTTAACATCTCTAATAATATTTATGACTGAAACTGAATTATACTGAACATTTTTCTTTCTTCGCAAAAGCAAAATATTTAAAGTTTTATCAAAATTTTTACTATTATTATTTAATATTTTCATTACTCTTTAATTTCGTTTTGATCTTCTAGTCTTACTTCAATTGTTTCTGTAGTTAAAGCAATGTGAGCATTATTGTTAAAAATTAGGTTAATTTCATAATCACCTTTATTTTTCAAATAATCTATAGCTATTAATTTTAAAACTAATTCATTGTTTTTTTGATTAATATTTTTAGACTTTACTTTGTCAACAAAATCAAACCTACAAATACTATTAATTTTTTTATCTTCTTGATTTGTTTCGATTTTAGTTCGCTTAATTGATAATAAAAAAACTTTATTGGATGCAAGATATTTTATATCAGCTACTTTAACTTTTGCTCCAGCAGTACATGCAGAAATCATTTGTAAACCCTCATTATCTGTTGCAATTATTTGTGCTAAATATTTCTTATCCATCAATTAACTCTTCTAATCTTTGCTCCAACCTTTTTGAGTTTTTTTTCTATATTTTCATATCCACGATCAAGATGATAAATTCTATTTATTACCGATTTTCCTTTAGCAGTTAATGCTGCAAGAATTAATGAAACAGAGGCTCTTAAATCTGTTGCCATCAATTCAGCTGCTGCAAAATTTATATTTCCTTCAACTACTGCTTTATTACCATTAGTTGAAATTTTAGCGCCCATTCGATTTAATTCTGCAACATGCATAAACCTGTTTTCAAAAATATCCTCTTTAATCAAGGATTTTTTATTTGCTTTACATAACAATACCATGATCTGTGCTTGTAAATCTGTTGGAAAGCCTGGATAAGGTGCAGTCTTTATATTCATATTTTTAATTTTTCTATTACCAATAATATGTATCTCATTTTTTTTTACAGTAATTTTTGCACCTATCTTTTTTAATGTATTAATTTCAGTTTGAATAATGTTTGGTATAACATTTTTAATATTTAAGTTTCCCTCTGTAACAGCTGCCACAACTAGATAAGTACCAGCTTCAATTCTATCAAACATAACAGAATAGGTTGTTTCGTTAATTTCACTCACACCAATTATTTTAAGTGAACGTTTTGCAACCCACTTAATATTGCATCCAATTTTAATTAAAAAATTAACTAAATCTTTTATTTCAGGTTCTATTGCACAGTTATTTAAAATAGTAATACCTTTTGCCAAACTTGCTGCAATGATTAAATTTTCTGTAGCTCCAACTGAAATTTTTGGAAAACGAATTTTAGATCCTATTAAACCTTTCGGTGCAGTTGCGTGGACATAACCTTGGATAATTTTGTATTTAACGCCAAGTTTTGATAGTGCATTTAAATGAATATCTACTGGTCTTGTGCCAATTGAACATCCTCCAGGTAGTGAAACTTTAGCATTACCAAATTTAGCTAGCAAAGGTCCAAGAACCAATATTCCAGCTCTCATAGTTTTGACCAAACTATATGAAGCAAATTTTTTGTTCTGTTTAGAATTATCAATAATTAATCTTTTTTTATCAAATTTTATTTTTGAACCTAATGATTTTAATAAATTAATCATTGTTTCAATATCTTTAACTTTTGGTAAATTGTTCAAATAAACTCTTTTACTAGATAGCAAAGTTGCAGCCAAAATAGGCAATGAGGAGTTTTTTGAACCTGATATATTTATTTGTCCTTTGAGCTTATTTGCTCCAAAGACTTCTATTTTTTGCATGATTAAACTTTAGGTAAAGTTACTCCGGTTTGGCCCATATATTTTCCATTTCGATCGGCATAAGTTACTTCTGGCTTTTCATTTCCTTTTAAAAAAACAAACTGTGCAACACCTTCATTACTATATATTTTTGCTGGTAATGGTGTTGTATTAGAAAATTCAAGCGTTACATACCCCTCCCAACCTGGCTCTAAAGGTGTAACATTAACAATAATTCCACATCTAGCATAAGTGGATTTACCAAGACAAATAACCAATACGTCATCTGGAATTTTAAATTTTTCAACAGTTCTAGCTAGTACGAATGAGTTTGGCGGGATAATACATTCTGAAACATTTTTTGTTACAAAATTTGCTGGTTTAAAATTTTTTGGATCAACTATTTCTGAATTGACATTAGTAAATATTTTAAATTCATCAGAAACCCTAGCATCATAACCAAAAGAAGATAGTCCATAGGAAATACTATCTCCTCTAATTTGTTTTTCTTCAAAAGGAGAAATCATACCTTCTTCTTTAGACATTTTTCTAATCCATTTATCTGAAAGAACTGACATTATTTAGTTTTCTTCTTTGTTTTTTTTTGAAAAAGTTTTCTTTTTTTTAAATTTTTCCTTAAGGCTAAGCTCAAACGCTCATTTTTATCTTTTGAATTCATTCTTTATCTGGATTTGTAAGGAAGTCTAAAGTAATAGGTTTTGAGGTATCTAAAATTTTTGATTTAACCTCATCCTCTTTTGAAGATTCTTTTGCTAAACGCTTAGCTTTTTTTTCAGCAAGCTTTTTTTCTCTCTTAGCTTGCTTCTCCATAAGCTTACTACCTTTAGTAGATTTATAATCATAATGAATTCCCATAAAATTTCCTCACGTAGATATAAATCATATTACCAAAAAAATTAAGGCAATATTTTGAAAAAAATGCTTTATTATCAAGAAAATATAAATTGTTTATTAGCTCCTATAGATAAATGGTATATCAAGTCATTGGTAATGACTAATTCCCTGGTCAGTACAGGGTGGGAGCACCAAATTATTTTATATAAAATGATTTTCTAACAAAAATTGTAATTATCACTAATCCAAAGAATACAATTAATGGAATATAAATATTTGGAGTGGTTATCACATCCATAACTCTAGGTGGTTCAAGATTTTGATCTATTATTTTTTCAAATCCACTTGATATTGTTGTTACTATAAATAATTGAGGCAACATGCCTAGAAAGGTTGCTGCAATAAAATTAAAAATTTTTACATTAAATATACAAGGTAAAACATTCGATATCGCAAATGGAATCCCTCCTACAAATCTATAAATTAATAAATATAAAAATTCAGATTTTTTAAATTTTAGTTCTAAGTTTTTAAATTTAGTTAAAAATTTTTCTTTAATTAAATCTTTTAAAAAATAATTTGCAAAAATATAAAGACCTGCTGCACCAATAGTCATACCAAAAATTAAAAGTAATGTGCCCAGCCAATTACCAAATAAAAATCCGGCAAATAATGCAATTGGACTACCAAACCCCCCTACTAATGTCCACACGATGCAAAATAAGACAAATATTGCTGCTAATAAGATTGGACTTGATCGTTTTATTTCAAAAAAATAATCTCTATTATTTTTTATAAACTCATAACTAGTAATTTCTTGAAGGCTAAATTTTGAAAAGAAAAAGTATAAAAATAAACTAACAGCTAATAGGTAAAATATTCCTATAAATATTTTAATTTTTTTAACTTTTTCCATCAAATCTATTGCTATTTATAAAATCTTCTATTTGCTATTTATATATTTAATTACTATAAAGAGCGAAATTTAATAAAAAATTAACCACATTTATGAAACGAACATATCAACCATCCAACGTTAAAAGAGCTAGAAAACATGGCTTTAGGTCAAAAATGAAAACTAAGGGTGGACAAAAGCTTTTAGCTAGAAGAAGAGCCAGAGGAAGAAAATCGTTAACTGTAACTGTTTAGATAAATGAAAAGCAAAATATTTGCTCTTTCAAAAAACGAAGAATTCAAAAATCTATTAAAACAAAAAAAAATCTCTAACAAATATGTTACAATTTTTTTTGGTAACTTATCCAATAAAAATAATCAAAAACTAAATATGAGCTTTGTGACTAAAAAAAAAATTGGAAATGCGGTTAAAAGAAATAAAATTAAACGTAGATTAAGAAATATAATTAATGAGGCTGTTAAAAAAATATCAGTAAAATTTGACTATTCATATCTTGTTATTGCCAAGTCAACTATGCTAAATAATGAATACAAAAATATAAAAGAAACCATATTTCAGGATTTAGAAAAAATTATATAATGAACATTTCCACTAATATTTTAATAAAGTTAGTAAAAGGATATAAATTTGTTATTAGTCCTTTACTTGGACAATCTTGCAGATACTTACCAACATGCTCAGAATATAGTATTGAGGCCCTAAAAAAATTTGGTTTAGCTAAAGGTCTATTTATGAGTATCAAAAGAATTTTATCATGTCATCCTATTAGATTTTTAGGCGGTGGTGATGGATTTGATCCTGTAAAAAAAGAAATTAAGACTAAAAAATAATGGAAACTCGGAACGTCATAGCAGCAATATCTTTATCAGCAGCTGTTATAATTTTATACAGTTTATTTTTTGCACCACCTCCTATTAAAAAAGAAAATTTGGCAGAAAAAAATAAAACTGAGAAAAACACTGATGCTCCTAGTCTAGAACAAAAAGAAAATGTAACAGAAATTTCAAGAGAAGAGGCGTTAGGTCAAAGTAAAAGAGTTCAATTTGAAAATCAAAGTATAGCCGGCTCTATATCTTTAAAGGGCGCTGCAATCGATGATTTAACTTTTAAAGAATATAATGTGAGCTTAGATAATAAAGAGAAGATAAAACTTTTAGCGCCAAGAAATGCTGCAAATGGATATTTAATTGAAAGTGGTTTTATTACTACTGATAAAAATATTGAAATTCCAAATGCTGAAACTATTTGGTCAGTATCAGGAAACAATAAATTAACAGACCAATCTCCAATTAAATTATCATGGACTAACAACCAAGGTCTAACTTTTGAAAAAGAAATCTCTTTAGATGATAAATTTTTATTCACTATTAAACAAAAAGTAAAAAATTCATCAGATAAAGCTTATGATTTTTATTCATATGGACAAATTATAAGAAATAAAATTCCTGAAATTTCTAATTTTTATATTCTCCATGAAGGTCTAATCGCAGACTTAGATGATGAGCTTATTGAAGAAGATTACGACGATATCCAAGAGAAAAAGTTTGCTAAAACTGCTCAAAAAGGTTGGTTGGGTATAGGAGATAAATATTGGATAACATCTCTAATTCCACCAAGAGGAAAAGAATTTAAGACAACGTTTGATTATAAAAATAAATTTAGAGCAAACTTTGTATCTACAGAACCCTTAGAATTAAGAAAAAATTCAAGCATTGAAGATAAAATACAGGTCATAGTTGCTGCTAAAAGAGTGGAAATTATTGACGGATATGCGGAATCTTTGAATATAGATAAATTTGATTTAGCAATCGATTGGGGATTCCTCTACTTTATTACTAAACCATTATTCCATGGAATAGATTACTTCTTTAAATTATTAGGCAACTATGGTCTAGCAATTATTGCAATTACATTTTGTATTCGATTAGTATTCTTCCCACTTGCAAACTTCTCATTTAAAAGTATGGCAAAAATGAAAGCACTTCAGCCCGAAATGGTAAGACTTAAGGATCTTCATAAAGATGACAAAATGAAATTACAGCAAGAAATGATGGCTCTTTACAAAAAAGAGAAGGTAAATCCCATGTCAGGATGTTTGCCAATACTTGTGCAAATTCCAGTATTCTTTGCGTTATATAAAGTTTTATTTGTAACTATTGAAATGAGACAGATGCCATTTTTTGGATGGATACAAGATTTATCTGAAAGAGACCCTACTTCACTTTTTAATTTATTCGGCTTATTGCCATATGATGTACCTTCATTTTTAATGATTGGTGCTTGGCCAATTGCAATGGGTGTTTCTATGTTTATTCAACAAAAATTAAACCCAGCTCCAACTGATCCAATGCAAGCAAAAATATTTATGTTCTTTCCGCTTTTCCTTACAGTCATATTGGCTCCATTCCCAGCAGGATTAGTAATCTACTGGACTGTTAATAATATTTTAACTATGGCACAACAAGTTTTTATTATGAAACGAACTACAGTTAAAACATCAATTTAATGTTGGAAATTAAAGAAGAAGAATTAAAAAAAATTATACCTTCGGATGGTCCTTCAATAAATGAAATTAAAACATATTTAGAAAAATATAACGATGAATATATTGTAATTAAATGTGGTGGAAGCGTTTTAATTGATAATAATCTATTTGATATTTTCTCTAAAGATATTGCAACACTGAATAAACTGGGATTTATTCCAATAATTGTTCATGGTGGTGGAAAAAGAATAAGTAATAAATTAAATGAGCTTGGAATAGAAAGTAAGTTTATCAAAGGATTAAGAGTTACCGGAAAAGAAACTATTAAAGTAGTAGAAGATGTTTTAATAAAATTTAATAAAGAAATTGTGACATCTTTGGAAAAACAAAATTGCAAAAGCCAAGGCATAAATACAAAAGAAAATAATATTATTTCTGTGGTACAAGACAATAAAGAACTAGGGTTTGTTGGTTTTCCTACAGATATTAATAAGTCTACTATTGATACGATAGTTAACGAAAAAAAAGTACCGGTAATAGCTCCATTAGGATTAAATTTAGATAGTCAAACCTTCAATATTAATGCTGATACAGCAGCTGGTTTTATTGCAAAAAAATTAAAAGCAAGAAGACTGATAATTATGAGTGATGTAGAAGGTGTTTTAGATAAAAATAATAAATTGATTCCTGAAATAAATTCTAATTCTATAAAAAATTTAATTGAAAATGAAACGATCACTGGTGGCATGATACCAAAAATTAATAACTGCTTAGATGTTGCAAGTAATGGCGTTAAAGGAGTAGTTATTATTGATGGAAGAAAAAATCACTCACTTCTATTTGAATTATTATCTGATAAGGGTTCAGGAACTTTAATTAGACAATGAAAGAATTAAAAAACATAAAGAATATACTTTTTGATTGTGATGGAGTTTTATATCAAGATCTTGAAGCTGTATTTGGTCAAGTTAGTAAAAAAATGACTCAATATATCTCTAATAAATTAAATATAGATTTAAAAGAAGCAAAAGAATTACAAACAAATTATTTTCATAAATATAACACTAGTCTCAATGGTTTAATAATACATCACGATATACCACCTAGAGAATTTCTAGACTATGTGCATGATATTAACTTAGATTTTTTAGAGAAAGATATAGTTTTAAGAAAAGAGTTAGAAACTATTAATTTAAATAAGTTTGTTTTCACAAATGGTAGTAAAGAACACGTTAAGAATATTACTACCAACTTAGGTATTGATGATCAATTCGATGGAGTTTTTGATATTGTAGACGCTAAGTATAGTCCAAAACCTGAACCAAAAGCATTTGATTTAATGGTTGAGAAATTTAAAATCGATCCAACTGAGACACTTTATATCGAAGATATTGCAAAAAATTTATCTATTGGCAAAGAGAGAGGAGCAACAACAGTTTGGTTAATCAATGATGAATACTGGGGTAAAAAAGAGTCCGATAAAGATTATATTGATTACAAAATAGAAAATCTTTCTTTATTTTTAAAAGAAATAAGGTTATTAAAAAACTCATAAAATTATGAGTATTGAAAAAATTATAAATGAAGCTTGGGAAAATAAAGATCAAGTAAATCTAAATTCAGAGCAGTCATTAAAAGATGCTGTTAATCAAATCATAGAAGATTTAGATAGTGGAAAATCTAGAGTTGCTGAAAAAATTAATGGCGAGTGGGTAACACACCAACATCTAAAAAAAGCTATCATGCTAAGTTTTAGAATGTATCCGATGGAAAATTTAAATGGTCCATATAGTAGTTGGTATGACAAAGCTCATTTATTAAAAGGAAAAACTGCTGGATGGACAAAAGAAGATCATGAAAAAGCTGGTTTTAGAATGGTGCCTAATTCACCAGTAAGAAAAGGATCTTTCGTTGGAAAGAATGCAGTGCTTATGCCTTGCTATGTAAACATCGGAGCTTATATTGATGAAGGTACAATGATGGATACTTTCAGTCGTGCAGGAAGCTGTTGTCAAATTGGAAAAAATTGTCATATCTCAGCTGGTACAGGTGTCGGAGGTGTATTAGAACCTGCTCAGGCATTACCAACAATTATTGAGGACAATGTATTCTTAGGAGCTATGTCCGAGGTTGTAGAAGGTGTAATAGTAGGAGAAGGATCAGTTTTAAGTATGGGTATGTATATTGGACAATCAACAAAAATTGTTAATAGAAAAACTGGCGAAATAACTTATGGAAAAATTCCACCTTATTCAGTTGTAGTACCAGGATCTCTACCAGATAAAAACAATCCTCAAGCACCATCTTTATATTGTGCAGTAATAATTAAACAAGTTGATGAAAAAACAAGATCAAAGACATCGGTTAATGATCTTTTAAGAGAATAAGTTAATGAAAACTTATAATGAAATAAAATTAGCTCAAGAGCTAATAAGATTTCCAACAATTAAAACTGAAGATAAGGGTATAATGAAATTCTTATCAAAAAAATTAACTGCTATTGGTTTTAAATGCAAAATAATAAAATCAAAAGGAACTGGACCAAAGCCAGCTCAAAATTTATATGCAAGGTATGGTAAATCCAAACCATCCATTATGTTTTTAGGCCATACTGATGTGGTTGCAAACCTGGATAATTGGAAATTTCCACCATTCAAAGCTGTAGTCAAGAAAGGGTATTTAAATGGTAGAGGTGCTCAAGATATGAAGGGTGGTATAGCTTGTTGGATAAGTGCAGTAAGTAATTTTATAAAAAATAATACATTTAAAGGATCTATCTCAATTATTATTTCAGCAGACGAGGAAACATCAGGCTACGGATGTCCTTCAGTTATGAAATATCTAAGAAAAAAAGGTGAAAAAATAGATTTTTCAATAGTAGGTGAGCCATCTTCAAATAAATCAGTTGGGGATGAAATAAGAATTGGAAGAAGAGGCTCTATGAATGGAATTATAACTGTTTATGGAAAAAGTGGACACTCAGCATTTTATAGTTCTTATATTAATCCGTGTACAGCTTTAGCTAAAATAATAGCAAAATTAAAAAGTTCTCCTTTTGATAATGGTACTAAATACATGCCACCATCTAATCTAGAATTTACAAAAATGAATGTTGATAATTTATCTGAAAATGTAGTGCCTCAGTCAGCTAATGCAAAATTTAATATAAGATTCAACTCTAAATACAAATCATCTTTTTTAAAGAAGAAACTAAATAAAATAATTAATGCAGTTGCAAAAAAAGAAAAATGTAAAACTAAAATAGAATATAAAGTAAGTGGTGAGGCTTTTTATACTGAGCCAAACAAAGAAATTCTTATGGTAAAAAAAGTTGTAAAAAAAGTTACTGGAATTTCAGCAAAATTAAATTGTAGAGGTGGAACAAGTGATAGTCGGTTTTTAGGGTCAATACCAAGACTAGAACTAGGTTTAAGAAATAATAGTATTCACCAAATCAATGAAAGAACATCAATTTCAGATTTAAAAAAATTAACTTTAATTTACTCAAATATTTTAAAGAATTACTTTAAGTGAAAACTGGTTTAATTACTTCTGATACATCTCAAAATCATGATACAGGGCCTGGTCATCCTGAGCAAATAGCAAGAGTTTCTGTAATAGTAGATAATTTTAAAAAACTTGATAATAAAAATCTTATATGGAAAAAACCATCTAAAGTTTCGGATGAGATACTTCTAACTACTCATGAGTCTAATTATATTAACCTCGTAAAAAGTTCTTTTCCAAAACAAGGGTTTTCATCACTTGATGGAGATACAATTATTTCTCCAGGTAGTAAGGAAGCAACATTTGATGCAGTAGGTTCAATAATTACAGCAATTGACGGTTTAGAAAACAAAGAATTTAAAAATGCATTTTGTTGTGTTCGTCCCCCGGGGCATCACTCAAGTCAAAATAAAGCTGCAGGTTTCTGTATTTTCAATTCAGTTTCAATAGGATGTAGTTATTTATTAAAAAAATATAAATATAAGAAAATTGCCATAGTAGACTTTGACGTTCATCATGGAAATGGCACACAGGACATTTTTTTTAATAATGAAAATGTTCTTTTTATATCAACTCATCAATATCCTTACTATCCAGGAACTGGTTCAGAACAAGAAAAAGGTAAATTTAATAATATTTTAAATATACCTTTACCAGCCGGTACAAGCTCAGAAGAATATTTAAATGCATTTGAACGTGTATTAAAAAAATTGGAAGAATTTAAACCAGAATTTATATTGATTAGTGCTGGTTTTGATGCTCATAAGGATGACCCACTAGCTCAATTTAATCTTACAACAGAAGATTACCACACTATTACTAAAAGAATATTGGAAGCTTCTAAAAAATTTTGTAATGGAAAAATAGTTTCTATACTTGAAGGTGGCTATGATCTTAAAGCATTACAAGATAGTACACAGAGACATGTTGATGCTCTTATAGAATTTAATTGATAATTCTTAATAATTCTCTAAATAAAAAACTTTATGAAATTATATAGAATTAAAAAATCAAATATAGATAACAAAGGTCGAGGGCTTTACGCTACAAAAGATATAAAAGAAGGAACTAAAATAATTAATTATGTTGGTAAACTTGTAACAAAAAAACAAACGGAAGAGTCTGGTAAATACGACAATAGTAAACCAATTTATTTATTTACTATAAATAAGAGATACGATCTTGATGGAGATTTCTCATGGAACACAGCAGGTTTAATTAATCACTCATGTAATAATAATTGTGATTATGATGGGAAAGGTCTTAAGATTTGGGTTAAAGCAATTAAAGATATTAAAAAAGATGAGGAGCTTACATGTGACTATGGATTTGGATTTGAATATGACAGTTACAAACAATTCCCTTGTAAATGTAAATCTAAAAACTGTTGCGGCTATATCATAAGAGCTGAGTCAAGATGGCGATTAAATAAAAAATTTGCTATGAGTAATAAAAAAAAATTAATAAATAACTCTCGCTAAAAACAATCCTTCTGGCGGAGCTGGTGGTGCACACAATACTCTTTTTTTAGATTTAAACACTTTATCAAAAGTTTTTAGGTCCCATTTTTTTTCACCTAAATATTTTAAACAACCAACCATAGATCTAACCTGTTGTTGTAAAAAAGATTGTGACTTGAACTCTATTTCAATTTTATTTTTTAAAGATCTAATTTTTATTGATTTAATTGTTCTAATTGGACTCTTAGCATGACAACTTGAGGATCTAAATGTTGAATAATCATAAGTGCCAACGAGCTTTTTTGCACCTTTTTTAATTAATTCTATGTCTAAAGGTTTTCTTACATGCCAACCTCTTTTCTCTTCAATTACAGGGGCACTTATTTGATTAAAAATTATGTATTTATAAACCCTTTGTTTTGCAGAAAATCTTGAGTGAAATTTATTGTTCCTTTTTTTAATTTTAGTTATTGCAATACCTTGATCATTTAAAAAATGATTAATTGACTTTAAAAATTTTATCAAATCTGAAATCTCATTCTTACAATTAAAGTGAGCTGATTGTTCAATCGCATGTACACCTGTATCTGTTCTACCTGAACCATTTAAAATTATTTTTTCTTTTAGAAGTTTTGTGAGTTTTTCTTGAATAAGCCCTTGAATAGTTGATCCTTTTTTTTGAATTTGCCACCCTCTAAAATCTGTACCCACATATTCAATAAGGAGTTGATACCTAGCCATTTAAATAACTGTGCCCTTTTTTATTTGCGAACCAAGCCTAAATTCACCAATATTTTGAGGCTTTTTTCCTTGTCTTTGTATTTCTTTAATTTTTATTGTCTGTTTACCCCCACAAACAACCTCTAAATAATCAGAAATAATTTCTCCTGGTTTTCCAATACCATCACCAATTTCTGCTTTTAAAATTTTGTATCTTTCTCCTTTATATATAAAGAATGCACCTGGCACAGGATATAAACCATTTATTTTTCCAATAATAATTTTTGCCTCATTATTCCAATTTATTTCACCTTCAGTCTTTTGAATTTTAGATGCATATGTTGCTTTTGAATTATCTTGATCAATAAATTTTGCTTTATCTTCCAAAATATTATCAATATTATCTAATATTTTCTCAGCTGCTATTGAAGATAATTTGTCGGCAACATCACTGGCGTTTAAATTGTTTTCTAAATTTATTTTATAAGTATTGCATACTGGACCTGTATCAAGTTGTTCTGCTATTTTCATAACACTAATTCCTGTCTCTTTATCAAGATTCATTATAGATCTTTGTATAGGCGCTGCTCCTCTCCATTTTGGCAAAAGAGATGCATGAATATTAATAAATCCTTTTTTAGTTAAACTTAGAAATTCTTTTGGAATGATTTGTCCATAAGCAACAACTATTGCAAGATCAACATCTATACTTTTAAAATATTCATATTCTTCATTATTATCTTTTAAATATTTTGGAGTTCTAAAATCTAAATTTAAAGTTTCGGCAATACCTTGTATGGGCGATTTATTTATTTTCTGTCCCCTCTGTGATTTTTGAGGAGGTTGTGTATATACATCTGATATTGGATAACCATTTTGATATAATGATTTCAAAATGGGTACAGCAAACATTGGCGTGCCCATAAAAACAATCTTTTTTGCCATCAATTAAAAGACTGCAGTATTTGATTTTAATTTAGATAGTTTTTTTATAATCATGGATTTTTTTAATTTTGATAGGTAATCAATAAATAATATTCCTTCTAAATGATCCATTTCATGCTGAATACATGTTGCAAGTAGTCCATCAGCTTTTAATAATTGTTTTTTTCCATTATAATCAAGATACTCTACCTCGCATTTACTTGGTCTATCTATTTCCGCAAATTGCTCTGGCACCGACAAACATCCTTCTTCATGTGTATTTTTAATTGGATCTTTATTCAAAATAATTGGATTAACAAAATATCTGGGTTCTTTTTTTTCATCTTTACCAATATCCATTACTATAATTCTTTTTGGAATACCTATTTGAATTGCTGCAAGACCTATTCCATTAGCGTCGTACATTGTTTCCAACATTTCATCCATGAGTTGCTGTTCTTCTTTACCAACATTCTTGACAGGTTTTGAAATCTGTCTAAGCAATTTATTTGGTTCGATTATGATAGTTTTAATAGCCATTAATGAGTTTATTTTATTATAATTTCTAAACTTTTAAAGGAAGAACTTTTAGCAAAAGTTTATTTCTAATTAAATCAACATTTAATTGATTTAAAGTATTAATTATAAAATAAACAGTATCATCGTCAATATCTTCTATTTTTTCTGGACCAATCACTTCTACAACTCTTAATAATGCTGCTCCTATTTCTTTATTATCTATCATTAACTGGATATCTGCTGGCATTTCAGATTTATTTATTTCGTATAGACCTTCATATTTTTTTGAAATTTTTATTCCATCTGATTTTAATGCTTCAATAAAAATTATATCTTTTTTAGATAAGAAATATTTTTTATCCTTTTTAATTTTTTTTAAAAATTTATTTAGATCTTCCTCAACTTTAGATTTTGCATAATCTCCATTAAAATAATTTACTAACTTAGATTGATGTAAAACTTTGTTATTAAATTTAATCTTTTTATCAATGACATCTTCATTTTTAACATTATCATTATAAAAAGTCGTGAAATTAGATGGGATATCTTCTTCATCTATTTGGTTTAAAAAATTTTTCAATTCTTCATCAAATGCATTACCGATACCTTCTTCTTCAAATATATCCTTTAAAATTTTAATCAACTCAAGTTTTAACTTTGGCTCTTCAGTTAAAAGCAACCTTTGATACACAAGAGCTCTTCCTTCTATTGGAAATAAAGATTTATAAGACTCTTTGGTATTTAGTAATTGATTTAAACTAAATTGAAATCGCTTATAAAACTCAAATAACTCTTCTTCTGAATAATTTTTATCATGAGTAGCTTTTTCTATTGTTGAAATTTTATCAAAATCAGTAATTTCAATATCCTGAATATTATAAAGTAAATTTGATGTTGATAGATATTTCCAAATTAATTTTGGTGTTTCCTTGTTAGGCTCATAAGAAAATTCAGTATTAGTTCTATGAGCTAAATGAAAATCTAAAATAGATTTTTCTGAAATTTCTTTATTAACCTCTTCTATATAACCAAATAAATAATTAATTTTTTCTTCATAATAATCATCTTGAAAACCTAACTCTTTTTTTAAATCTAAAATTAGTTGTGCTTCTTCATTTCTACCATAATTGATTAAACAATATAAATTAAATTTTGATAAGTAATCATCTTCAATAGGTTCGTTTATCTTAGAAAAAATTTCACATGATTTTTTTACATTTGATTGTGATAAATATCTGTCAACCAAATATCTAGTCAAATTTGGATGTAAATTTATAATTTGATTTTTTATTAGATATTTTTCAATCAGTTCAAAGTTTGAGTCTTTAATTAACCATTCTGATTTAAAATTTAAAAACTCTTGTTCTGTAATATTTTGATTTGGATAATATGCATTCGTCAACATTGAGATATTAAGAATTTCAGAAGCATCTTTTGATAGATTATACTTATTTATTTTATCAAAAAGATTTCTTAATTTTAAACCATCTGAATTTGACCACATATTAATACTCAAGCCATATTCTTCTGGATCATATAATCCTGCAATTTTAATTTCTTTTGAGTCTAATTCTTGATCTAATTTAATAGAATTTTTTTTTTTATCTGCTTGCATTTTATAAATACTGTTTTCAGATATTTTTTCTAGCGATAAAATTTCTTCAGTAGCAACTTCTACCTCCTTTTTTTCTATGTTCCAAATATCTATGGGCTTATTCTCGGCAATTAGAGAGATAGATGACAGTAAGTAAATAGTTATAATTGATAAATTTTTCTTATTTAACAATTTTAAAATTTTCATTTTGGATAATTTTTTCTATTTCTTTTTTTGGGGCTGGAAAATCAATTTTATTAAGAAAAAAAACAAGACCTAAAATAACTGCAAGCCCAATAATAGATTTAACGACTAGTACAGCTATATTAGTTTTGCCTGAACTTGTAATTTTATTAAATTGCATATAACTTTAGTTAATTTCAAATTAAGACATATTTGTGTTTTTTCAATAAAGAAACTTATGAAATCAAAAGAAAATCTTGTTTTTTTAGGAATGATGGGATCTGGAAAGAGTTCTATCGGTTCACTCATTGCAACAAAATTAAAATTAGATTTCGTCGATATTGATAAAGAAATTGAAAAAGAATTAGGAATATCTGTTAAAAAAATATTTGAAACCAAGGGTGAAGCCTATTTTAGAAAATTTGAAGAGGAAATTACTTTAAAAAAATTGAAATTAAGTTCGACAGTTATTTCTATTGGAGGTGGATCATTTATAAATAAAAATATAAGAAAAGAGATTTTAAAAAATCATTTCTCTTTTTGGCTAAATTGGGACGATAAAATATTGATAAATAGAATTAAAAATAGCAAAAAAAGACCTTTGGCTTTTAATGCAACAGATAATGAATTAATTGATTTAATAAAAAAACGATCTAACATTTATTCTAAAGCTTTACATGAAATTAAATGTGATAATCTATCTAAAAATGAAATTGTTAACAAAATTTTAAAAATTTATGAGACAAATTAAGTTAAAAATTAAAACAAAAACTCAAGCTTATCCAATTATAATTGGATCTAACTTGATATCGAGTATTTCAAAAATTATCAAAGATAATTCACTTAACTTCAAACAATGTTTGCTTATCGTTGACAAAAAAATTTCAAAAAAAATTATTTCTAAAGTTAAAAAATCCTTAAATAAAAAAAATGTCTATGTTTATTTTTTTAAAGCAAGTGAAATTAATAAAAATATGAATAGTGTAAACAAAATTTTAAATATCTTGCTAAATAAAAATTTTTCTAGGAACGACTGTTTAATTTCTATAGGTGGCGGAATAACAGGTGACGTAAGTGGTTTTACAGCTAGCTTATTTAAGAGGGGCATGAAATTTATAAATGTGCCAACTACTCTTTTATCTCAAGTTGATTCCTCTATCGGAGGAAAAACTGGAGTAAATACTAAATATGGAAAAAATTTAATAGGCAGTTTCTATCAACCAAATTTAGTTATTACTGATATTCAATTTCTAAAAACTCTTCCAAAAAGAGAAATAATTTGTGGTTATGGTGAAATTTTAAAACATTCTCTAATTGCTAATAAAAATTTTTATAATTTTTTAAATAAAAATAGTAAAAAAATATTTAATCTTTCATCTCCATTTATTGAAAAAACTATTCATGAAAGCTGTAAAATCAAAAGAAATATTGTTGAAAAAGATGAGAAAGAGAAAGGATTAAGAAAAATTTTAAACTTTGGACACACGTTTGCTCATGCTTATGAAGCATCCTTAGGTTATTCAAAAAAACTAAATCATGGAGAAGCAGTTATTTTTGGAATGAAAACAGCTTTAAATTTTAGTTTAAAGAACAATTTGCTCAAAAAAAAAGAGCGTAATTCAATTATAAATCATATCTACAACTGTAACTTACCATATAATTTAAATAAATTTTTTAAAGTTAAAGATTTAAATAAAATTCTATCCTTTATGCTTAAAGATAAAAAAAATAATTCAAATAAAATTAATCTTGTTTTATTAAAAAAAATTGGTTCTCCTTTAATTAATAAAGAATTTAGCAAAAAAAGAGTAGGTTTATTTTTAAAAAAAGAATTAAGTAATTAAAATTTGTATTGAGTGTATAAATTCTTTTAATTCTTGATCTAAAACTTTATAAACCTTTTTGTTGCTCTCTATTTTAGACAATTTTTTTAGTTCAAGAGATTTTAAGGTAATCTTTAAATGAAATTTACCCTCTTGATCACTGGCATGATTTTTATGAAGAAATGATTTGTCGTCAATATTAATACTTTCAATATCAATTTGATTTTGTAGTTTGTTTTTTATAATTGCAATTAACTGATTTATATCCATAAATATTATTATATATCATGAAAAATATTTGTGACTGGAATAATTGTAATGAAATTGGTAATTATAAGGCACCAATTGAAAAAGATAATAGCAAAAAGTATAGAATGCTTTGTCTTGAACATGTAAAGGAATTTAATAAAAATTGGAATTATTTTTCAGGAATGAATGATGATCAAGTTTTGAATTTTTTAAAGTCTGATATGATCTGGCATAAGCCCACACAAAGTTTTAGCTCTTCAGATAATTTCTTTAAAGTACTTTGGAATAACACTCTGAGAGAAGAATTCGATAAAGATAAAATTAATGACGACTATGATCATATGCATCAATTTAAATTTAATCATAGAGATATCAAAGCTTTTAGTATATTAGGGGTTTCTGTAGGTTTAAAATGGAAAAAAATACAGGATAAATTCAAAGTGCTTGTCAAAAAATTTCACCCTGATATGAATTCTGGGAACAAAAAATACGAGGAAAAACTAAAACTAATTACGCTAGCTTATACACAACTTAAAAACACATATAGAGAAAAAATTGACACCAAATCTTAACATACAACCGGATATTAAAATTTCATTAAAACAAACTTTTGGAATTGATTCCGAAATGGAAGTAGATGCTTTTTCAAAAAAAAATGAATATGTTCCTGAAATAGATAAAAGTTACAAATTTGATAGAGATACCACTCTAGCAATCATCTCTGGATTTGCTTACAATAAAAGAGTTTTGGTTCAAGGATATCATGGAACTGGAAAATCTACTCATATAGAACAAATTGCAGCGAGATTAAATTGGCCTTGTATACGTGTTAACTTAGACAGTCATGTGAGTAGAATAGATTTAATTGGAAAAGACGCGATTGTTCTCAAAGATGGGAAACAAGTCACCCAATTTAATGAAGGGATTTTACCTTGGTCTATACAAAACGCTGTGGCTCTTGTTTTTGATGAATATGATGCTGGAAGGCCAGATGTAATGTTTGTAATTCAAAGAGTTTTAGAAGCTGAAGGTAATTTCACATTACTAGATAAAAATAAAGTTATTAAACAAAATAAATTTTTTAGATTATTTGCCACATCTAATACGGTTGGTCTCGGTGACACAACCGGCCTTTATCACGGAACTCAACAAATAAATCAAGGACAGATGGATAGATGGAATATTGTAACAACTTTAAACTATCTTAGCCTTGAAAGAGAATTGGATATAGTTTTGGCAAAAAATAAAAATCTTAATAACGCAAAAGGTAAAGAAAAAGTTGCTAACATGATTAAAGTAGCCTCTTTGACTAGAAAAGGATTTATTGCAGGTGATATTTCAACAGTAATGAGTCCAAGAACTGTTATGCATTGGGCTGAAAATTCAGAAATTTTTAAAGATACAGGTTATGCTTTTAGAGTAACTTTCCTTAATAAATGCGATGACATAGAAAAAAATACTATCGCAGAATATTATCAAAGATGTTTTGGTGAAGAATTGCCAGAGTCATTGGCAAATATTCAAATTTAAATGAACAACAAAGAAACTAACTTAAAAGAAAAGTTCAGACTTGCTTTAACATCAACTGCAAAAGTAATTTCTGATGATTTTACTTTAATTAATAAATCTTCTAAAAATAAAAAATCAAAAGATTTAAGTACATTTGAAATTGATAATTTAACAAATCTAAGTGACCTTATTAGATTACGTGCTGAAACAGATTCGGCTGCTCTAAAAAAAAAATTTTCTAATGATGCTATCTATAGAAAAAATTTACCAACTAATGCTTCATCAAGATCACTTTATAATATTGCTGAAAAAATCAGATATGAATCATTAGGTGGAAAAATGCTTAGAGGAATAAAAAAAAATTTTAATGAAAATTATGCTCAAATAATCAATCATAAAAAAAATCAATTAAAAACTAAAGAAGATGTTCCTATTGCTGAGGCATTTGAGCTTTATATGCTTAAAAACTTTCATCAAATTAAATTAAATTCTTTGACAACTAAAATGTTAAATTTCTGGGAAAAAGACTTTGAAAAATCAATAGATAAACACAAAAAATTCTTACAGGAAAATTTAGAAAATCAAAATAACTATAGTTCAAGATTTTCAGAGATTTTAGAAGAAATGGATATCTTTCAAAGTGAAGAAAATGATGAAAGAAAAGAAGAAAACCAAGATCAAGGACAAGACAATCCTTCAAATGATGATCGGGATAAAGAATCTGAAGATAATAAAGATGAAAACAATGATCAAGAAACACAAGCTTCTTTAGATGCCGATTATAATATTGATGAATTTAGTCTAGATGAACAGCTTTCAGATAACGAATCAGATGAAAAAAGCTCAGAACAAATTGTTCAAAAAAATATTGATAATATCAATCTTAATTACAAGATTTTTACTTCACAATACGATGAAATTACAAAAGCTGAAAATTTAGAGAATGTTGAAGAAGCATTAAAACTAAGAAGAACTTTAGACCAACAATTAGTTGGTTTTCAAGATATCATAACCAAACTTGCAAACAAACTTCAAAGACAATTACTTGCTAAACAAAATAGAACATGGGAATTTGATCTAGAAGAAGGTTTGCTTGATAGTTCAAAATTACCAAGAATTATAATGGATCCATATAATTCTCTTTCGTTTAAAAAAGAAAAAGATTTAGAATTTAAAGATACAATAGTAACTTTACTAATCGATAATTCTGGCTCTATGAGAGGCAGGCCGATTACCATTGCAGCAATTTGTGCCGACATATTATCTAGAACTTTAGAAAGATGTTCAGTTAAAGTTGAAATTTTGGGTTTTACTACCAAAAACTGGAAGGGGGGACAAAGTAGAGAGCTGTGGAACAAAAATTCCAAACCTAAAACACCTGGAAGATTAAACGACTTAAGGCACATAATATATAAAGGTGCTGACACACACTGGCGACAAGCTAAAAATAATTTAGGTCTAATGCTTAAAGAAGGTTTACTCAAAGAAAATATAGATGGAGAGGCAATCTCGTGGGCTTACAATAGAATTAAGAAAAGAAAAGAAGAAAGAAAAATATTAATGGTCATTTCTGATGGAGCACCAGTTGATGACTCCACTCTTTCTGTCAATTCAGGTGACTTTTTAGAAAAACATCTTAAGAAAATTGTAAAATTTATGGAAAATAAAACTGATATAGAGGTTTTAGCAATTGGGATTGGTCATGACGTTTCTAGATATTATAATAAAGCAATAAAAATTACCGATGTAAATGAGTTGGGTGATGTAATGATATCTCAATTAAGCTCTTTGTTTGATACAAAAAAAAAATTTCATTAAATATTAAATAGATCTCTGTTATTCCATCTGACAATAACTTCTGCACCATTTCTAGTTTTAGAATTCCTACAATTTATAGATGCAAAGTTTTTTTCTAAAAGTGTTTTTCCAATAAATAATCCAAGTCCAAGTCCAGTGTTTGACTTTTCTATTGAATCATTAGATCTTAAATATGGCTCTCCAATCTTTGGCAATATATCCTTTGGGTAACCATTGCCATCATCCTCAATTATAATTTCAGTAATTTCACTATCACTTTTTAAATTTATATAAACATTTTCTTTTGAAAATTTATTAGCATTACCAATAAAATTTCTTAAACCATAAACAATTTCTATTGATTTTGTTATTTTTTTATCATTTGAGTATTGATCAAAATTAAAATTAAAATTTTTTTTACTAATCTCTCTAAATGAAGAGATAATTTCACTTAAGTAATCTCTCATTGTGAGATCTTTATCAATAAAATTATCCTCTTCTACAGGATTTAAACTTAAACGTTTTAGAATTTGATTACATCTTTCTACTTGGCTTAACAAAAGCTCAATATCTTTTTTAAGATCTTTTTGTCCTTTAAATTGTTTTACAAGTTCTTGCGTTATAATCTTGATTGTTGAAAGTGGGGTACCCAAAGAATGTGCAGCGGCAGCGGCTTGGCCACCTAAAGATAAAAGCTCATGCTCTTTTGCCATTACTTCTTCCATTTTTGCCAAAGCTTCTTTTCTTAGACGAGATTGTGCTCCAAATGTCATAGCGAAATAATTTAAAAAAATTAAAGCAATTATTAAAGAAACTGGAATAGAATAATGATAATATGGACTTATATGAAAATGATCTCTTATAGGACCAGGTAAATCTTCTGAGTAAAATGTGAGAAAAATAATTATAAAAGTGGTTAAAAATACAAGCAAAATATTTGTTTTAAAGCTCAAATTTGATGATGAAAAAACACTTGGAATTAATAAAAAGATTACAAAAGGATTATTAACACCTCCTGTTAAATAAAGCAAAACTCCTAATTGGAATATATCTAAAACTAAAAAAAGAAATGCTGATCTGTCTGATAATTGAGTTTTTTTATAAATAAAAATTAAATATAAATTACTTAAAATTCCTAAAATTATTATTAAATTAGAAGTAAAACAATCAAATTCAAAATTTAAAAAAAAATAAACAAAGTTAACTGATATAAATTGACCAATTATACCTATCCATCTTAAACTTATATAAGTTGATTTTTTTAATAAATGATACTTAGAAGTTTCAAAAAACTTCATTATTAAATATCAAGATTCTGAACATTTATTGCATTAGAGATAATAAAATCTTTTCGTAAAGCAACGTCATTACCCATTAGAGTATGAATTAAATTTTGATCTTTTTTTAGATCTTTAGAATATTGAACTTGAAGTAAATTACGAGTTGTAGGATCAAGAGTTGTACTCCATAATTCTTCTGGATTCATTTCACCTAAACCTTTAAATCTTTGAATGTTCATTTTAGATTTTTCTAAATCTAATTCTTTTATAAATTCTTTAGAACCTTTCTTAATCTTTTTTAATTCTTTATTGTTATTAACAATATAATCTTCCAACTCTTTTTCATCTTTTATGTATATTCCTTTGGAACCTTTGCTAATTTTAAACAAAGGTGGTTGAGCTAAATATATATGCCCATTTTCAATTAATTTATTAAACGGTTTATTATTAAAAAAGGTTAATAATAATGCTCTTATATGTGAACCATCCACATCAGCATCAGTCATAATAATAATTTTTCCATATCTTAAATCTTTTAAATCTATTTCTTGAGCTTTTGGATCTAGTCCAAGAGCATTAATCAAAGTTACTATTTCATTTGATGAAATCATTTTTGATAATGCTTTTGTTTGTTGATCGGCACCATTGCCATTACCATTTTTTTTTACTGTTAAATCCTCAACGTAAGTATTTAAAATCTTGCCTCTTAGAGGTAATACAGCCTGATTTGCTCTATTTCTTCCTTGTTTTGCTGATCCTCCTGCTGAATCACCCTCTACAATAAACAATTCTGTACCTTCTTGCTTTCCTATTTGGCAATCTGCTAGCTTACCTGGAAGGCCACTCAATTCAAGAGCACCTTTTCTTCTTACATTCTCTCTAGCTTTTCTAGCAACATCTCTCGCCATAGCTGCCTGAATAACTTTAGCTAAAATTATTTTTGCAACAGACGGATTTTGATCAAACCATATAGATAATTTTTCATTAATAACAGTCTCTACAATCATTCTTACTTCGGAAGAAACTAATTTGTCTTTAGTTTGTGATGAAAACTTTGGATCAGGAATTTTAGTAGATAAAACACAAGTAAGACCTTCTTTAATATCATCTCCTGAAATTGCTAATTTATTTTTTTTTAAAAGATTATGTTCGTTTGCATATTTATTTATTATTCTTGTTAAAGCACTTCTAAAACCTAATAAATGAGTTCCACCATCTTTTTGATATATATTATTTGTATATGAAAAAATATCTTCTGTATAACTGGCGTTCCATTTTAAAGAACACTCTAACTCTATATTGTTTTTCATTCCTTCTATATAAATTGGTTTTTTAAATAAATCATTTCCATTTTTATTTTGTAGTTTTTCTCTTTTTTCATCTAAAAAATTTACGAATTCAATAACGCCACCATCAAATTTAAATTCAATAGTTTTTTCTTTTTTTTGACTGGCATCTGTAAAAATTATTTTTATTCCTTTATTTAAAAATGCTAATTCCCTCATTCGCTTGATTAAAATATTTGCATTAAATTTTATTGATGAGAAAATTAATTTAGATGGTAAAAAAGTTATTTGAGTTCCAGTATTTTTAGATTTTCCCGTAACTTTTAATGGCGCTTTTGCTTCACCATCTTTAAATTCTATATAGTGTTTTTTTCCATCTCTATTAATTTCTAATTGTAATTTTTCAGATAATGCATTTACAACTGAAACACCAACTCCATGTAAACCACCGGAAACTTTATAAGAATCGTGATCAAATTTACCCCCAGCATGAAGTTGGGTCATAATAACTTCTGCTGCTGATTTTTTTTCACTTTTATGGATATCAACTGGAATACCTCTACCATCATCATTTACCGTTATGGTTCCATTAGAATTAATTTTTACATTTATATTTTTGCAATGACCTGCTAAAGCTTCATCGATTGAATTATCAACAACTTCGTAAACCATATGGTGCAAACCCGTACCATCGTCTGTGTCTCCGATGTACATACCTGGTCTTTTTCTGACGGCCTCAAGACCTTTTAAAACCTTAATAGAGTCTGCTTGATATATATTTTTATTCATTTTTTTTAGATTTTGAGAAAATTAATTATATCATTTTTTTAATGATAACCTATTTAAAAATATTTATATCTTAATTACTATTCATTAAATATAATAATTAAGTGTTTAAAAACCCATTAAAACAAAATCAATTTTTAAAAGAAAAAACTATTTTTTTTCTGTCAGGAAAACACTCAAAATCCAAATTTTTAATAGGAAAATTTTCTCTAAAATTTTTACGATATTTATTTATTTTTTTATTGACCATAGTAATTTCAAGAGAATCAAATATATCCTCAGAATTCTTCTTAAATTTATAATTGTTTGCATGAATATGTATTATATCGAATTTCTTTTTAAGTTTTTTAATAGATTCAGTAAATAATTTTTTATTTTTATTTATATGGTGAAACTCAACAATTAACATTTTAATTTTTAAATTATAAATAATTATATCTTCTACTAACTGATATTCACCGCCTTCTATATCCATTTTTAATAAATTATTATTACTATTTATTTTTTTAAAAATACTTTTTAAACTTACATCGTTGTAATACTTCTTATTTTTAACAACTCTGAATTTACGTAAAATTACGTTTTTTTTTTTAAGAAATTTTAAATAATTAATATAATTTCTAATACTGTAAGTGAAATTATTTACCCTAGTCCGAAATGTAATTAATCTTCTAAAATATTTTAATATAATTTTTAAAAACAAACCATTGTTAACAGTGTAATCATATAGTTGAATTGTTTTAGAATTAATTTTTTTTTCAAAATCTCTTTCAAAAGAAAGATCATCTCCTACTCCAAGAGTAATTAAGTTTTCACAATTTTGCAATGTATCACCACAAACAAGATATCCTCCATCAAAATTTCTACCTAACCTTACTAATTTTTTAACTTTAAAAGGTTTTAAAAAATTATATTTAGAATTTATAATCATAATATTTAGATAATAATTAACTTATAATATATTAATTATATAAGTGAAAAAAAAAATTTTAGTTATAATTGGTGCAAGAGGTATAGGTGATTTAATATATCATTTACCACTTTTAAAATCTTTATATAAAACTTTTGGTAAAAAAATTTATATTCTTTCAAATAAAGTTAACCAAGCAAAAGAGGTTTTTAAAAATGAAATTTTTTATAAAAAGATAATAGAGTTTGACAATCATAGATATGGATTTTTAAAAACAATTAATAATTTTTTTGATTTTAAAAAAAAAATAAATGATCTAAACCCAAAATATGTTTTTCTAACATCCAATACAAAAAGATTGATAATTCCCACTTTATTATGTAATGCAAAAAAAAAATATATATTTGGAACTGGTAATTTTATTATAAATAAAGATAAATCATTAAATCATTTAACTTTGTCAGAAAGAATTTTAAAATATACATTAAATCTCAAGCTCACTAAAAGAGATAATAGTTTTTTATTAAATAGACAGAATCTTAAAATAAATAACAAATCGAAAAAGAAAAAAATTTTTATAGTTATAGACTCTCATCATGATCAAAATAATTGGCCAATAATAAATTTTATTAAGTTAATAAAAAAATTATTTAAAAAAAATAAGATTTATATAAATTTCTCACCTAATAAAAAATATTTTTTAAAATACTTTCCTTTAGAAATGAAAAAATCAAAAAACATTGAATTTACATATAAAAGAAAAATTTCTGAAATAATTAATATAATCTATTCATGTAATATTGTTATAGGTAACGAGACTGGACCAATTTGCTTAGGCTCAGCTTTAAAAAAAAAAATTCATGCAATTTACACGCCTCTCCATACTCTGCCTGAAAGCAAAATTATTAATAAAAAAAATAAATATTACAATACCTACCGTTTAAAACCTGACAATATTATTCAAAAAATACTTAGCTCAATTTAAAATTTTAGAGGAAATTATCATTATAGAAATTTACCCTAGATCACTATTCACTATATTCTTTATCTTGAAGATGAGATTTAATCTCTTCAAAAACTTTTTGAACTTTTATAGTTTTTACTTCACTATTATCTTGTAAAAAATTATCTCCACATCTATTAATTCCAATCTCCCGGGAGGAGTCGTAAATATCACTTTTTATTTTAACCATAGAATTAAATCTAGGTAAAGTTGCATCCGTAGGTCCAATTATACAAAAAGTTTTTTTATCTAAAGCTCCAGCTACACAAGACGGGCCTGAGTCGATACCAACAAAATATTCACAAACATCTATTAAATGTATTATCTGAGATCTATCCAAAG
Source organism: uncultured Pelagibacteraceae bacterium (assembly GCA_902591185.1). Lineage (GTDB taxonomy): Bacteria > Pseudomonadota > Alphaproteobacteria > Pelagibacterales > Pelagibacteraceae > Pelagibacter. The sequence continues at coordinate 49,694 of CACIZU010000002.1, read as the reverse complement.
ATTTACAATTAATAAATTGATTTTCATATTTTGAATTTTTTACTATTTCTTGAAAGTATTGTTTGTGATTTTCATGATTAATTACAAATATAGTTTTTGCTAATTTTTTTTCAAATAATTTATCAGCTAATTCAGCAAAATTTTTTTGAGGCCAAATTCTATTTACTTCAGTTGAATCTACAGCAAAACAAACCCAAGGTTTTGGTAAATGTTGATAAATTTTGATAAAATTACTTTTATTTTCATTTTTTAAAATTATGAATTTATCTTTGAAATTATGAGAAATTTTTAAATTATTTAAGAATTTTATTGATTGTTCAGTATAATTATATCTTAAATCATTTTTATTTAATCTATCAGAGTTGCTTACTAAATACTTTTGAGACCCAATTCCAAAACCATAAATCTTATTTATTCTAGCAAGTTTACAAGCAATGGCAGGGCCTTTTGTTTTTTCTAAAATGAAGGCATAGTTGATATTTTCTTTATTTAAATCTTGTTTTAATTTTAAAATATCTTGGAAAAAAAATCTTCCTCTTCTGAAAGGGTTTTCTATAATATTAGAAATATATTTTTGATTTTCTAATATACTTTTAATTTTTATATGTGAATTAATACAAAGAGTAACCTCTGTTTTATAATAATTAGAAATTGATTTTATAAATGGCAATTGTAGAATTATGTCTCCAAGTTTTGGTGAAGTATAAAATATACAAATTTTCATAATATAATATTTTAAAAAAATAAATCAGATTTTTTATAATCTAAATATTCTTCTGGCGGAGAGAGCGGGATTCGAACCCGCGATAGAGCTTCCCCTATACACGCTTTCCAAGCGTGCGCCTTCAACCACTCGGCCACCTCTCCCTTAAAATTAATTTGTTTCATAAATAAATTCATCAAGTTTGGCATCTTTAAAATATGAAGGCTTGCTATCAATAAAAAGTCTTAACCATATTTCTGTAATAAAAATTTGGAATACACCTAAACTATGAGCATCCTTTTTTTTTAAAAAATATTCATAATTTTTAACAACTTCGTTTTGGTCAAATATTCCTCTATTGCCAAATTTTTTTGAATTAAATAATTCAAAAACAATTGTTTTAAAATCTTTTCTCAACCAATCTCTTTGGGGATCTGCAACGCTTCTTTTATTTTTTAAATTGATAAAGTTATTTGTTATATATTTCATAGATTTTTTCATAAACCATCTTAATTCTCCATCTCGAATTTTAAAATTATTTGGGATCGCAAAACAAAATTCCACTAATTCTTTTGTTAATAAAGGCACTCTAGCTTCTCTCCCACTTCCAGATGATGCTCTATCAACATATCTCAATCCCCTTGGAAGTTTTGTGTGGAAAAGTTCAATATACTGAGAATTTTGAAGATAACTTTCAAAATCTTTTGAATATATTGGTGGTCCCTTATCATATTTTTTTTCATAACTATTGCTAATTAAATTATTCTTAATAATTCTTTGACCATCAGATGTACATACCCCATAATTTTTTTGATTTTCTATTCCTGCAGTTACAAAATTAAAAATTTGTTCAATACTATTTTTTTTTAAATTTAAATTTTTCAACAAATTTGACCAAGCTTTATTATGACCATCTTTTTTTAATTGATCTAAATATAGTGGCCAAAGAAAACCTGCATAGCCTGCTCCAATTTCATCACCACCACTAGCTTCTAGGATAACGGTAGATCCATCATTCTTATAATCTTCATAAAGTTTGTGATGGGATACTTGTCTAAATGATGAAAATGGTTCATCTTCCATGATCAGAGTGTTTATGAAGTTTTTATTTATATCTTTCGATGAACAAATAGATGTAAAGTTTTTTAAGTTTAATTTTTTTGAAACCTTTTTTGCATATTTTCTTTCATCATATTTTTTTTCATTATAACCAAAAGTGTAAGTATTAATCTCTTTTTTATTGTCTTTCAAAAATAATGTTAATATTGACGAGTCAACTCCTCCAGATAAATTTGTTCCTATAGATCTGATTGTTTTTGATTGTTCTTTAACTGATTTTTTTAGCAAAGCTTTAAATTGTAAAGGAATATTATCTTGATCAATTTTTTTATTTTTTACATTTTCACTAAAAAAATAATATTTTTTTTCTGAGATAGAAAATTTTCTATCTATTACCAATGTCGATCCCGGACTAACATTTTTGATATTTTTGTACCAAGTTTCATTAGAATGATCTAAACCACCCCACTTTACAAAATTAATAATGCTATTATCATTCTGAATATATTTAGTTTTTTGACTTATGATGCCTTTTATCTCCGAACAAAAAATAAATTTATTATTTTTTAAAGAATAGTATAGAGGTTTTATTCCGAAGGGATCCCTAGATAAATATAACCTACACTCTTGATTATCAAATATTGCTATAGAAAACATTCCATCTAATAAACTAAAGCATCTTTCTCTAATTTTGGAAAAAAGTTCGATTATGACTTCTGTGTCACTTTGAGTTTTTGTAAAAATCTTAAATTTTTTTTTTAGTATGTGATGATTATATATCTCACCATTAAAAACCATTATATATCTTTTGTTCCGTGAAATAAATGGCTGATTTGATTTTTCATCTAAATCAACAACCTTAAGTCTTGTGTTACCTAAAGATATATTCTTATTATACCAAATTCCAGTATGATCTGGTCCTCTATGCTTGATGCTTCCAATTGAATCTAATAATTGACGACTGTTGTCTCTGTTTTCTTGATAAATACCTATTATTCCACACATTTAATTTACTTTAATATCTTTTATTGGAAAATCTTTTATACTTTTAATATTTCCTAAATCATATTTGATTAATGTGCTAATAGGATTAACTTTCTTATTATTTCTTTTAATAAATAAATTAATTAAGTCGCTCATATTAATCTCTTTTTTAGATTTGATCTCACCAATTAAACTCAGAATCTTTTTAAGTAATTCTGAAGAAGCAAAAATGTATACACCACTACTTGCATAATTTGATATTAAAGTTTTTTCTTTAATTTCAACAATATTACCTTGTTGGTTTAGTTTCACATAGCTAGAGTTACCATGATTATTAAAATGCAAAGGTATGTATAAATTATTTTTATTAATTTTTTTTGGTAAATCAAAGTCAATAAACTGATCTGGATTAATTATTACGCATGGTGTTTTAGTATTTTTTAAAAAATTTTTAATTGAGTTTATTGTGAATGCTGGTCCATTTGGTGTATTATCAATAAATTTAAAAATAAAATTTTTAGTTTTTAATTTTTTTTCTTTAAAAATTATTTTCATTTTTTTTTGAAAATTATATTTTTTTTCATATTCAATTGTTGTTATCAAAAAAATAGTATCATTTTTTTTAATTTTATGTTTTATGCTAATCAAAAACCATTCAATTATTTTTTTTCCATTGACTTTAATAAATGGCTTAAATTTACCTAGAGAGTTTGTTCTTGTACCCTTCCCTGCCATTGGTAAGATCCAGATCATTTTAATCTAATATTTTTTTGGGGCATTTCTTCAAAGTGAAAATTTATTTTCTTTTCTAAATCACTTGCTTTAATTTTATATCCTAAACTTAAGAGCTTATGGTATTTTTCAACCATTACTTTAATATAAATACTTTTGAAATCTAACCATTTGTAAACTAATTGATCCACTATCCTCGCATCCGAATGTTGTAATATGAAATTATCTCCCAATAATTCAAATCTTTGTTTTAATAAATTTTCTATTATGCTTTCATTGTTATTAAACCACCAAAAACCAACTATTTTCAAATTTTGAAATTTTCTTGCTAAAACGTTCAGTCTAAATTGATCTCTATAATCAAGACATGATATTAAGAAATTATTATTTGGGAATTTACTTAAAATTTTTTCTAAATTATTTAGGTTCATTGTACCAATGCCATCACCTGCATCATTATATAATTTATTAACACCTCTTTTAACTCCAATTAATAACATCATTGGTGTTTTAGATTGTCTTAATAATGGTAAAAAATTATCAAAAAATAAATCATTTTTAAATTCATCAAAATTTTCTGATGACAATGAAAAATAAGAAGGTCTGTTAATTTTTAATATTTTTTTAATTTCATTAATTGTTTTTTTTATTTTCTCATGATTTGAAAGATAAGAGGACATTAAAAAATCTTTTTTATTTTTTGGTTTTAAAAACAAGTCATCAATTCTTATTGAAGGTAAATATCTATTATCTTTATTCAAATTAAGAATTTTTTTTTCATCTTTTTCAAAAGGATTATTTGTCATAACTACCTGCTTTATATTTGTGATACTAAAAATATCCCCTTCGGAAAGTTGATTTTCGTTGGTAATTTTTAATATTTTTTCAAATTTTTGGTTAACATCGTCAACACCATAAATTTTTAAAATTCTTAAAACTCCTTGTGTTGCAGTAGATAAAGGATATCTGTTTAAAAATAAATTATTCCAAATTATTCTTGCTTTTTTATTATCATTTAACTTATTAAAATAATTTATTTTTATATTTCCTAATGAGAAAAGTTCAGCTTTTAAATAATGATAATTTAAAAGTTTAATTAAACCTACATTATAATATTTTTTAAATTTTGATGGAAATAAGTGTGTGTGTATATCAAATATGGGAGTAGAGTTAACAAATTTTTCTATGTAAAATTTTATTTGATTGCCTAATATATAATCTTTATTTCTTATAAATACATATGGTTCAACCAGATCTAATTTTTTTTTCTTTAAAAAAGTTCTAAATGAATTTTCTATTAAGAATGAATTATATTTTGTTTCATTCTGTAAATTAAAATTAATTTTTTTCGGAAGAATACATTTTTTATTTTTATGATTTATTTTAAATATATTAGTAGAAGAACAATGAACACCTGTTCCATCAAATCCAATATTTTCAATATATGAATGCGAAGGATAGAGTATAAGAGAATTATCCAAATAGTGTGTAAGTGTCCAAGAAAGACTCCAAATATCTTGCGTGCCATTAATTATTTCACTATTTTCAGAATAGGATTTTAAATCTAAAGGCAAACTATCTATAGTTCCATTATTTTTTATTTGAGTAATTGTATTTTTTATTTCAAAATTATGTTTTTTCCATCTATCTTTCCAAGTTGCCCACCCCCAAGGATTAAACCGTTTTAAAAAAAAGGCGTCATCTGATTTAGTTTCAAGATTATTGTACGAGCATATACTTCTAACGTTTTTTGATGAACGATATTTTTTTAACCCACTAAACATATAGTCAAAAAAACCACTCAAAGGAACACAGTCATCTTCTAATAATATAACTGCATCATTGATTTTTAATTCACTAGTTACTGCATTTGTAACCGAGAAGGCTAAACCATTATTTTTAGGTTGTTTAATTAAATTAATTAAAATTTTAGATTTGTAATTTTTTAATAGTTTAAATATTTTTTCTTGGTTTTTATATATTTCCTTATCAGCTGCACCATCTATGTAAACATTTATTGATTCAATTTTCTGTTTAACAATTGCATCAATAACTCTTTTTAAATGCTTGGGCCTATTATACGCTAAAACAGCTATGCCTATTTTCATTATTTCATCACTTTATTTAAATACTTTATATAATCATTTGATACATCAAACGAACCAGATTTAATGAATCTTACTGGCATTTTTCTACTATATTTTTTACAATCACTAAAAGATATTGGGTTAATTTTATTTTTATCAGATAAACCAATCAAATATGATTTTTTATTTGCTAAAAGAAGCTTCACTGCACAAATTCCAACATTTTTTGCAAATAAATTATCTTTCTTATTTATAACTTGATTTTTAAAACTAAAAACTCTTTGTAAAATTGTTGGATTAAATATTCTTGATTGAATACCATTCTTGTTTAATTTATTTAATAAAATTTGTGCACTTGATGTTCCACTTGATCCATACATTATTTGACCACTTTTGTCATATTTAGGAACAATATTACTTAAGTTGTATCCTTCAGACAAAAAAATCATTAAACGACCAAATTTTTTAATTTGTTTTTTTGCATACAATAATATCTCTGAATAATTTTTTTTATCTTCGGGTAATAATAACATTATAGGTAATTTTCTTTTTTGATCCCAATATCTAATGGCCCCACAAATAAAACCAGTTTCTCTTCCAAAAGTTTGTGAAATAATAATCTTATCATGAGATTTTGCACCTATATTTTCTAAGTTGATCATCTCTAAAAAAAATTTCCAAATACTGATACATGAAGAGAACCCAGGATTACACAACATCTTATTGAAATTTATATCCCCAAGATCATTATCAACTGTTTTTGGACAAGATATAAAATTAAAATTTCTTAAACGGTTTGATAAGTCTATTGTTTGTTGAAGAGTTCCATTGCCTCCAATATTAATAATATTATCAATTTTTTTATTTATTAAATTTTTTTTTAAAAGATTTATCTCTCTAATATTAAGTTTTTTTAATCTTGTAGTTCCCACTATATGAGATCCTGGTATTTTTGAAATAACCTTCAATTTAGATTTAGTGAACTTTGTTAAATCTATAAATCTATTTTTTAAAACTCCATCAATTCCAGGTTGTCCAGAAAAAATTTTAATTTTAGAAGATTTTTTTTTTATTTTTTCAATAATACCAACTAATGTTGAATTAATAACTGGAGTTGTTCCTCCTGACATTAAAATTAAAAAATTTTTAGTCATAAAATAAGTTTTGATTTTTATTCCTTTTCTTTTTTTTTAAATAAAATTCTTTAAAATTTCTAAATTTATATAAAATTTTTAAAATTTTTATTGTAATTTTATCTTTTATTGGAATATAGCTTTTTCCTCCTTTTACAAGCATATCTTTATTTTCTACTATTTTTTTATTTTTCAAAATTTGGTAATCAAATTCAAAAAAAATAGTATTGATTTTTTCTTTTTTAAGAAATTTATAGAAAATATATTCTGGGCATATGAAATAATTTTTTTCTATTGATTTATTAACAAATTCAAAAAAATTACTAAACTTACTTAATGTCTTAACTTTTGATAAAAAAACTTGATCATTATAACCATTCCAATGATAACAATCAGGTATGTAAAGTGTATTGTTTTTTACATTATCTAAATTTAAATTTAGTTTTTTTGAATTAATCTTAATATCTGATCTAAATCTTAGTATTAAATCATTATCATTCAGATCATGTTTTAACTTAGAAAAGGATTGTGTAAGTGCATCCCACATAAAAAATAACCCTCCTGAAATACTTGCTGCGTTATCCGGATATTTAATTTTTTCTAAAATTTTGTCCCAATTATTCTCTGAAATATAATTTATATGATTTTTGGTATAATATTTCTTAAATTTTTTTATTACTTCACTTTGATGATTCCACGGATAAAAAAGGAATATTTTATCATAATCATTTAAACTTTCATTTATTGATAAAATATTTTCATAGAAAAAACGCATTTCTCCTGAAAATAAGATAAATATTTTTTTTTTAGTTGCAGACATTTCTAACAAAAATTTTTTAATTATTTTATCTATATATAAGTTTTTTTATTAATCTTGAAATTGCTATTTTCTAATGTAGTTAATTATACTAGATTATGAACATAAAAAAACTTTCAATAATATTTCCAATTTATAATGAAGAAAAAACAATAGAAAAGACCTTATTAGAATGGAAAAATACACTTGATAAGTTATCAATAAATTATGAAATGATAATTGCAGAAGATGGGAGTACTGACAAGACAAAAGAAGTCTTAAAAAAAATATTAATTAAAAATAAAAAAAAATTTGTTTCTAATATTAAAAATAAAAAAAGAGGTTATGCAAATGCAGTAAGGTCTTCTATAAAAATTGCAAAAGGAGAATATATTTTAAGTGTTGACTCTGATGGTCAGTGTGATCCAAAAGATTTTAAAAAGTTTTGGAATAAAAGATTTCTTTTAAGTGATAGTGTAATTATAGGTCACAGGTTCAAAAGAAGTGATAGTCTACAGAGGCTACTCATGTCAAAATTTTTCTTATTATTTCATCGGATTCTTTTTTTTTCAAATATTCATGATCCTAGTTGCCCTTATATTTTTTGCAAATCAAGTTTTTTAAAAAAGATAAACCCATTTTTGAAATTTATGGTAGAGGGATTTTGGTGGGGGTTTGTAGCTATTTGCTTAAAAAAAAATATTAAAATTCATCAAATAAAAATTAATCATAGAATAAGAATTAGTGGTAATACAAATGTTTTTCATTTAAGCAAGATACCATCAATTGCTTTGAGAAATATAATCGGACTAATTAAATTAAGATTAATAAATATTAATTATTAGTTTCTATCATATCATAATAAGCAGAAGAACTTATATGCCGTCTTAATTCCGATGAATTATTTTCTAGAAAATAATATCCATTATATACTTTTGCTTTTTTAATCATCTTTTGATTTGCAAGACATAGCATTGGTATATTTGAGCACTCCATAAAAGAGTTTTTTGGAATATTAAATTTAATATTATCTATTAATTTTACGATATAATCATCTGACTTAAATTTTTTTATTGGATATTGATTTATATTATTATTGTTATTTTGAATTTCACTATGAATTCTTAAAATATTCTTAGTTGAAAGAAAAATTAATAATATTGAAAAAAAAATTTTTACAGATTTTTTATTTATTTCTCCTAAATTAAAATATCGATATGATATATAAAAAAATAAGCAGGAAACATATGAAAAATATCCATATCTACTTTGTGGAAACTTAATCGACCAAATCATAAATGGTATAAAAAAACATAATAATATTATTAAGTTAGGATATCGTTTTATTTTATCGATTTTAATTTTATTTTTTGATGATACTGAGATTAGTATGAATAAAAAAACTATCACAATCCCAGTAATAATTTTTTCTAAATCTTTATCAGTCATTAAGCCTTTAATTTTTTCAACTGCATTCGTTTCAAGATATCCTTTTGCAGATATAAATTTTCCTTGATTAATATTTTTTGTATAAGATCTCCATCCAAAAACTTGGGCACTATAAAATTCATTTCTTTTTTCTGCTATCTCCCTTCCTATAGACCAGTTAGCATACTTTTTATCTAAACAGATTTCAGAAATTGGATAAAACATACATCCCGAAACTATGATATTTTTTGTTATAGTTAAGAAGAATATTGATAAAATAAAAAATATATATTTTTTTTTCTCAAATATTCTAAACACATCCTTTTTAAGTAAAGGCAAAAAAGCAAACACATAAAATATAGAAAGAACTCCATAAAGTTTTAAAATTATACAGAACAAACTTGCTAAAATAGATTTAAAAAAATATTCAATATTTTTGGAGTTTAAAAAGCGAAAAAAATTTATTTGAATATAAAATAGTAAACATAAAATTGGCAGATCTGTTCCATATTCTTTACTTCTATTGAATCTAATGATTAATAAAGCGATAACAAAATAAATAAAATATTTTACAAATTTATTTTTTTCAATTTCAAGAGATTCGAACAAAAAAATTACAAAAAAATGTAAAAATATTATCGGTAATAAAAAGTATGCTCTATTTTCGTATATCGGAATTTTAAAAAGTGACATAATCTCATAAAAGCTATGACCTTGCCCGATAAAATCATTCAAATTAATTAAGCCAAAAACAATCTTATAATTTTGCATATAATTTATAATAGGAAGCTGGAATATATATAAATCATCATGATGATTATTCGTGATTGATATTATTAAAAAAATTAAAAAAGTAATAAATAACTTTAAATTACTAATTTTATTTATTTTTAGAATATTTCTAAAATTTCTTACGAAGAAAATTATTAGTATGAGAAAAACAGAAAAAATTATTAAATCATTAATCGCAAAAAAAAAGTGAATACATAAACTTAAAAAATAAAAAATTATAAAACCTAATATGCCATGCTCACCTAAACTTAGGTTTTTAAATTGTAAGATATAATTATTTGCTATTTTGCCAGCTGATAAAATTATTGTAAAAAAAAAAATATAAATTGATATAAATGAGATAAAATTAAAAAACATTATCTTTCTAATGTTTTGTTCCAGCTTTCTATCATTTCATCAATCAAAGCATATATTGTATACTTTGGCTTCCACTTTAAAATTTTTCTTGCTCTTCTCGCATCGCCTTTTAGGAAAGGCACTTCTCCAGGCCTAAAATATTTTTTATTTTGTACTACATAGTCTTTATAATTTAACCCTAATTTTTTGAATGTGATACTACAAAAATCCCTAACAGAAAAAGTTTTTCCAGATGCCACAACAAAATCATCTGCAACCTTATGATTTATAATTCTATGCATTGCTTCTACATAATCTTTCGAGTGACCCCAATCACGACAAGCATCTAAATTGCCTAGCTCTAATTTATTTTGCAATCCAAGTTTTATTGATACTGCTCCTTTCACAATCTTATTAGTTACAAAATTTGTACCTCTAAAGGGTGACTCGTGGTTAAATAAAATACCATTACACACAAATAATTTATATGCTCGTCTGTAAAATTTTGTTAAATAAAATGAAAAAACTTTAGAACATCCATATGGGCTATTAGGAGCAAGTTCTGTTGTTTCTCTTTGAAATTTGTCTTTATCCACATTTACTCCAAACATTTCTGATGATGAAGCTTGATAAAATCTTCCTTTTGCAGAAAATTTTCTAAATGCCTCTAACATATTTAAGACACCGATTGCATTTGTTTTTACTGTAAATTGAGGTATTTCAAAACTAACTTTTACATGTGATTGCGCAGCTAAATTATAAATTTCATCTGGCTTAATTTTTCTGATTTTACTTTCCAAGGAGCTTTCGTCTAACAAGTCTCCATAACTTAAATCAATTTTATTATTTAATAGATCAAGTCTTGTTGTTTGATGTTCATTAATTGAATTTCTTCTAACCAAACCATAAACTTTATAGCCTTTTTCTACTAAAAGATTTGATAAATAACTTCCATCTTGGCCATTAATTCCTGTAATAAATGCTTTTTTTTTCATAATCGAATTAATATACTATTTGCTAAATTAAAAAACTTAATTCACAAAAATTACTTAAAATATTCAATGTCTTTTACATTTTTTTGATAAGGGCCATTTTTTATTTCATAAAATTCTGCATTATTACTTAAAACTTTGAATGAATGACCCCCACAAAAAAAAACATAAATATCTCCTTTATTTAAAATGAGATTTTTAATATTTTTTTTATCTATATCAAAAATTTTTACAGATAATTTTCCTTTTAAAACAAACCATGCCTCTTGAGTGCTAAATATTATTCTTTTATTTTTTAGATGAACATGAGGATTTATATAATCACCTTTTTTTAATTTTTGACTTGAAATTTGAAGATATTCATTAATTGGAGAAATATTATTTCTTTTATTCGAAATTTTTTTAGACCTATGTAAAACACCCAAAATTTTATTTTTTTTTTTATTTGAATATATAATCATAAGCTTACAAACTAAGGTATTAAATATATCTAATAACTATCAAATTAATCATTGTTTTTCTTTACTTATTTTTAATACGCCAATAAATGCTTCCTGAGGAATTTCCACTCTGCCAAATTGTTTTGATCTAGCTTTACCTTTCTTTTGCTTTTCAAGAAGTTTTCTTTTTCTATCCGTGGCTCCACCACCATGAATTTTAGTTAAAACATCTTTTTTAAAACCTTTAATAGTTTCTCTTGCTATAATTTTGCCTCCAATTGCAGCTTGAACTGGTATCATAAAATTATGCCTTGGAATTAAATCTTTTAGCTTTTCACAAACTTCTCTTCCTGTTCTTTGAGCAAAATCTTTATGAATCATCATTGCTAGTGCATCTACTGGCTCTGCATTAACTAAAATTCCAAGTTTTACCAAATCACCCTCTCTATGTTCAATAATTTCATAATCAAAACTAGCATATCCACTAGACATTGATTTTAAACGATCATTAAAATCAAAAACCACTTCGTTTAAAGGTAACTCATAATTTACAACAGCTCTATTCTCAGAATAACTTAAATTGGTTTGCACTCCTCTTTTATCCTGACACATTTTTATTATCGAGCCCAAATATTCATCTGGAGTAATTATTGTTGCTTTTATCCAAGGTTCTTCAATTAGCTTAATTAATGTTGGGTCTGGTAAACTTGAAGGATTATGAAGATCAATAATGTTTGCATTATTCATGTGAACTTTATAAACAACTCCTGGCGTTGTTGTTAATAAATTTACATCAAATTCTCTTTCTAATCTTTCTGTAACAATTTCTAAATGAAGTAATCCTAAAAACCCACATCTAAATCCTAGTCCTAATGCTGAAGAAGACTCAGGTTCAAATGAAAAACTTGCATCATTCAATTGTAGTTTAGCTAAACCATCTTTTAATTTTTGATACTCAGAACTATCTACGGGAAATAATCCACAAAATACTACAGGTTTGCTTGGTTTAAAACCAGGGAGCTCTTGCTTTAAAGGTTTTACAGCATCACATATTGTATCACCAACTTTTGTTTCAGATAAAACTTTTATTCCAGTTGTTATAAAGCCTATTTCTCCAGCATTTAATTCATTGATATCTGTAGCTTTAGGAGTAAATACACCAACTTTTTCAACAATATATTCTTGATTAGTGGACATCATTTTAATTTTCATATTTTTTGAAATTTTACCGTCAATAACTCTTACGAGAATAACAACTCCTAAATATGTGTCATACCAACTATCAATCAATAAACATTTTAAATCACCTAAACTTTCGCCCTTAGGACCAGGTAAGATTGTAATAATTTGCTCCAAAATATCTTCTATACCTTCACCTGTTTTTCCAGAACAAGGAATAGCATTTTCCGTATCAATACCTATCACTTCTTCGATTTGTTTTTTTGTTCTATCTAAATCTGATGCTGGAAGATCAACTTTATTTAAAACTGGTACTATTTCATGATTAATATCTAAAGCCTGATAAACGTTTGCAAGCGTTTGGGCTTCTACTCCTTGAGTACTATCAACAATTAAAATTGATCCCTCACAAGCATAAAGAGATCTACTTACCTCATAACTAAAATCAACATGACCTGGTGTGTCGATAATATTTAAAATATAATCTTTACCATCTTTTGATTTATAATTAAGTTTTACTGTTTGAGCCTTAATTGTAATTCCTCTTTCACGTTCAATATCCATTGAATCTAATACTTGAGCTTTCATTTCTCTTTCGGTAAGCCCACCACAGTTATGAATTATTCTATCTGCTATTGTAGATTTGCCATGATCAATATGAGCAATAATCGCAAAATTTCTAATATTATCAATATTACTCATTTGCTTTAAGAACGTATCTTTGCGCCAGTTTTGTTTTCAACTGTTTTAATTATTGAATTATTAATGTTTTCTAAATCGTTATCATTCAATGTTTTTTCAGATGATTGTATAGTTACACTAATTGCTATTGATTTTTGATTTTCTGGAATATTTTCACCCTCATAAATATCAAAAACTTTAATATTACTAATTAATTTTTTATCTACACTTGAAACAGCATTAATTAAATCTTGAGCTTTAACCTCTTTATTAACTATAAACGCAAAATCTCTCTCAGATTTTTGATAATCTGAGACTTCAAATTTAGTTTTTTGATCATTTAATGTTTTTTTTGGTAATTTTAAATTATCTAAAAAAATTTCAAAACCTACTAAAGACTCTGTTTTAATATCTATCATTTTTAAAATATTGGGGTGAATTTCACCAAAATAAGCTGCTATTTGATCTTTTCCTCTATTTAAAAATAATCTACCTGACTTACCTGGATGGTAATAATTCGGTGTTTCACTATCTATGAAAAATTTATCTGAATTGTATCCTGCTTCAACTAAAGTTTGAACTACATCTCTTTTAACATCAAATAAATCAACATTTCTCTCTTTTTCAATCCATGATAATCTTGACCTTTTACCCGCTGACAAACCACAGGCTACGGTGTTTTGTTCACCTGGATTCGAACCAGTAAAAATAGGACCTATTTCAAATATAGATAAATCTTTAAAGCCTCTATCCAGATTTTTGTTCATATACATAATTAAATTTGAAAATATTGAATTTCTCAAAACTCCCAGCTCTGAGCTTATGGGGTTTACAATTTTTATTTCTTTATTCTTATCTTTAAAATAATCATTATAATTTGAATCAGTAAATGACCATGTTATTGCCTCTAAATAACCTTTAGAAGCAATTGCTCTTTGTAAAAAATGAAATAACTTTTGTGACTGAGTTAGAGTAGATTTAGTTCTTTCTTTAATTGGATCTATAATTTTTATCTTATCATAACCGGTTATTCTTACTAACTCTTCGATAATATCTATTTCTTGTGAAATATCTGGTCTCCATGTTGGAATAGTTAATTTTAAATATTTTTTTTCTTTTTTAATTTTAAAACCAAGGTCTTCTAAGATTTTTAACATTTCCTTAGTTGAAATTTTAAATCCAGTTATTTTTTCAAATAAATTAGTGTCAAATTTAATAGTTTTAATTTTACTTGTTTCAATTCTTTGAATATCAATTTTACTAATCTCTCCACCACAAATATCTTTAATTAATAATGCCGCTTTATTTAATCCATCTTCAATAGATAATGGATCAATACCTCTTTCAAACCTAAACTTTGCATCTGTATCTAGGTTTAGTTTTTTTGATGTGCTTCTAATAGATCTGGGTTTGAAATATGCTGACTCTAATAAAATATTTTTAGTATTAAATTCAGTACCAGACCTTGTGCCTCCAATAATTCCGCCTAATCCCAATACACCCTTACCGTCACTTATCACACACATCCCATCATCTAATTTGTAACTTTTGTTATCTAAAGCTGTGAATTCTTCTCCAAATTTTGAGTTTCGAACTACAATGCCTTTTTCAATTTTATCAGCATCATACGCGTGTAATGGACGATTAATATCAAACATTACATAATTAGTAATATCTACTATTGCTGAAATTGGCTTTTGCCCAATTGAAACTAATTTATCTTTTAGCCATTTAGGACTTTCATTATTTTTTACATTAGTAATTAAACAACTTCCAAAAGAACTACATCCTTGATTTTTTTCTTTATTAATTTTTACTTTTAAAGTTTGCTTGGTGATTGACTTAATTTTTTTTTCTTTTAAATTTTTTAATTTTCCAAAACCTGAAGCAGCAAGGTCTCTTGCTATTCCTCTTACGCCAAGACAATCTGGTCTATTAGGGGTAATTGAAAGATCTATAAGATTAGAGTCTGATTTTGAAAAATAACTTTTTCCAATACTCTTTTCATATTTTTTTAATGATAATTCTGTTATTCCATCACTTTCATCAGACAAATTTAATTCTGACTCAGAACAAAGCATTCCATAAGAAATAACATCTCTAATTTTAGCCACCACTAATTTTACTTTACTTTTTGGAACAACGGCTCCAGGGGGAGCATATATTGTTATCAATCCCTCTCTTGCATTAGGTGCACCACATACAACTTTTTTGATTTCTTTTTCTCCCACATCAACATCGCAAACTTTAAGTCGATCTGCATTTGGATGTTTTTCTGTCTTTAGTATTTTTGATACTTTGAATAAATCAAGACCAGCAGATAAGTTTTCTACGCTTTCAACCTCAAGCCCAATATTTGTCAGCTGCTTTAAAAGCTTTTCTTCTTTTAATTTTGTATCTAAATGATCTTTTAACCAATCAAATGTGATTTTCATCGACTCAAACCTCTATAATTTGTTGGTACATCTAAAGGATCAAAACCAAAATGATTTAACCATCTATAATCACAATCAAAGAAAGCTCTTAAGTCATTAATACCATATTTAAGCATCGACAATCTATCAATCCCAATTCCAAATGCATATCCTTGATACTTTGATGGATCAACTTTCACATTTTTCAAAACATTAGGATGAACCATTCCACACCCTAAGATTTCAAGCCATTGGTCTCCTTCTCCAATAACTATTTTCCCATCTTTAATTTCATAACCAATATCTACTTCTGCTGATGGTTCAGTAAATGGAAAGTGACTTGGTCTAAATCTCATTTTAATTTTTTCAACTTCAAAAAACTCTTTAATAAAATAATTTAAACAGCCCTTTAGATGTCCCATATTTATATCTTTGTCTATATGCAAACCTTCTACTTGATGAAACATCGGTGCATGTGTTTGGTCACTGTCAGACCTGTAAGTTCTCCCTGGCGCAATAATCTTAAATGGAGGTTTATCTTTTAACATTGTTCTAATTTGAACTGGAGATGTATGAGTTCTTAATAAAATTTCTTTATTCTCATCAAGATAAAATGTGTCATGCATATCTCTTGCTGGATGATTGTCAGGAGTGTTTAGAGCTGTAAAATTATTATATTCATTTTCAATATCTGGGCCCTCTTCAACACTAAAACCTATTTCGGAAAAGATTGATGAAATTTCATCTATTGTTTGTGAAACAGGATGAATTTTACCTCTAACAAATGAACGCTCAGGAAGAGTTACATCAATTTTTTCTTTTTCTAATTTTTTATTTATTTTTTTTGATTCAATTTCATTAATTTTATTTGTTATTAAATTTTGTAAATCGTCCTTAATTTGATTTAGATCTGATGCAAATTTTTTTCTATCTGTCTCTTGTAAAGATCCAATATTTTTAAATTGAGAAGAAATCAAACCATTTTTGCCAAATAGCTCTGTTTTGATTTGATTAATTTCTTCTAAACTTAATGATAGCTTAAGTTTAGCTAAATAGTCATTTCGAATATTTTTTATGTCTGACATATTGGTAGATTATTTCCTTAAGAAATAAAAACAATAGAGAAGATTAATTTAAAGCTGATTGAGCTTTTTGTACAATTGTTTTGAATGCTTCAGGACTATCGTAAGCAATTTCAGCAAGTATTTTTCTATCAATTACAATGCCACATTTGCTTAAACCATTAATAAATTTAGAATACGTCATTCCTTCAGATCTAACACCAGCATTGATTCTTTGTATCCATAAAGATTTAAAATCTCTTTTTTTATTTCTTCTATCTCTGTAAGCATATTGCATAGATTTTTCCATTGCTTGCTTTGCAACTCTAATCGTGTTTTTTCTTCTGCCCCATTGACCTTTTACAGCTTTTAAAACTTTTTTATGTTTAGCTTTACTGGTTACACCTCTTTTAACTCTTGCCATTATTAACCTCTTAAACTGTACGGCATGTATGACTTAACAATTTTTCCATCTTGTTTTGACATCGTTGTTGTGCCTCTTAATTTTCTTATTTGAGAATTAGTTCTTTTGATCATGCCGTGTCTTTTACCAGCTTGTGCTGTAATAACCTTCCCCTTTGCAGATATTTTAAATCTTTTTTTTGCAGAGCTTTTTGTTTTTAATTTTGGCATAATTCTGCGGTGTTATACAAAGATTGATATAAATTTACAACCTATATTAAAGCTTATAAAGGCTGAATTACCATGATCATTTGTTTTCCATCGAACTTAGGGTGCAATTCTACCTTCCCAATATCCTTCATGTCATCTTTGATTTTACTCATTAACTCATTTCCTAAATGTGAGTGTTGAAGCTCTCGACCCTTAAATCTAATTGTAAATTTTACTTTATCTCCTTTTGCTATAAATTTTTTTGCATTTTTTACTTTAAATTCATAATCATGAGTTTCAGTCACAGGTCTCATTTTAATTTCTTTTAGTAAAACAATTTTTTGTTTCTTTTTGGCAAGATTTGCTTTTTTTTGAGCATCATACTTATATTTACCCATATCCATTATCTTACAAACAGGTGGATTAGTATTAGCGGCTATTTCAATTAAATCTAATCCTTGGTTTTTTGCCATTGAGATAGCTTCATTCGTATTCATCACACCAAGATTTGCACCATCACTTGCTATAACTTGAACATCCGGAGACGAAATTCTATTGTTAGATCTTGGGCCTCGATCTTTAGTTCTTCTTTGAAAGTAATTTTGTTTAAAGTCTGCCACTTAATTTTATGATGCTTTGTTTAAAGCGGAGAAAGTTTCTAAGAATAAATCCAAATCCATATTTTCTTGTTTATTAGAGTCTAATCTTCTAATCGTTACTGAATTGGAGTCAACTTCTTTTTTACCACAAATTAACAAAAGCGGTATTTTTGCTAATGAATGATCTCTTATTTTATAATTCAAATTATGTTTTTTTAAATCAACAGCAGAACTTAGACCTACTTCTTTAATTTTTTTTGATACCTCTTTTGCATAATCATCAAATTCTTCAGAAATTGGTATTACAACAGTTTGTAAAGGAGAAATCCAGAAAGGAAATTTACCTGCATAATGTTCAATCAATATTCCAATAAATCTTTCTAAAGAACCAAATAATGCTCTATGAAGCATTACAGGAACTTTTTTTGAACCATCCTTGTCAATATATGCAGCATCTAATCTCCCTGGCAAGTTTAAATCGACTTGTAAAGTTCCACATTGCCAATCCCTACCAATCGCATCTCTTAAAACAAACTCAATTTTTGGACCATAAAATGCACCTTCTCCTTTATTAATGCTATATTCAAGTTTTGAAGCTTTCACAGCTTCAAGCAATGAAGCTTCAGCTTTGTCCCAAACTTCATCATCACCAACTCTAACTTCAGGTCTATCTGCATATTTAAGTATTACATTTTCAAAACCTAAATCTTTATAAATATCTAAAATTAAATTGGTTACATTTAAACATTCGCTTGTAATTTGATCCTCAGAACAAAAAATATGTGCGTCATCTTGTGTAAAAGCTCTAACTCTTAGTAGACCATGTAATGCACCAGATGGTTCATAACGATGAACTTTTCCAAACTCTGTAATTCTTAATGGGAGATCTCGATAACTTTTTAATCCTTGATTAAAAACTTGGATGTGACCTGGACAATTCATAGGTTTTATAGCAAAAACTTTTTCATCCGGAGTTTCAGATGTATACATATTTTCTCCATATTTTTCCCAATGGCCTGATTTCTCCCATAACAATCTATCTAAAACTTCAGGTGTATTGACTTCTTTATAACCAGCAAAGTCTTGTTTACTTCTCATATAATTAATTAACTTTTGAAAAAGAGCCCATCCTTTTTCGTGCCAAAATACTGAGCCTGGACTTTCTTCTCTAAAATGAAATAAGTCCATTTCTTTACCCAATTTTCTGTGATCTCTTCTCTCTGCTTCCTCAATTCTTTTTAAATATTCATCTAGATCTTTTTGATTTGCCCAACTAGTTCCATATATTCTTTGAAGCATTTCATTGTTAGAGTTGCCTCTCCAATAAGCACCCGCAACTTTAGTAAGTTTAAAATATTTACCAATTTTACCTGTAGAGGAAAGATGTGGTCCTCTACAAAGATCGTGCCAATCTCCATGAAAGTAAATTGATACATCTTCATTTTCTGGTATCGCTTCAATTAATTCTGCTTTGTAAACTTCTCCTTTTTTCTTAAAATGAGAAATTGCTTTATTTCTCTCCCAAACTTCTCTTTTTGTAACTTCATCTCTATCAACAATCTCTTTCATTTTATCTTCAATTTTAATCAAATCATCTTCTGTAAAAGATTCTTTTCTTGCAAAATCATAATAAAAACCATTTTCAATAACTGGGCCAATAGTTACCTGTGTGCCTGGAAATAACTCTTGAACAGCCATTGCTAAAATATGAGCCGTATCATGCCGTATTGTTTCTAAACCCTCTGGATTTTTAGATGTAAATATTTTAACTGAACAATCTTTTTCAATTATATAATCTAAATCTTTTAACTCACCATTAACACTTATAATCATGGCTTGCTTGGCAAGCGACTTACCAATCTTTTCAGCAATATCAAGACCTGTCACTTTATTTGGAAAATTTAGATTATTTCCATCTGGTAATGTAATTATGGGCATTTAATTTAATATTCTTTTATACTCTGAATAAGTAGAAAAGCACATTTTTTCAACATTAAATTTTTGAATTATATTTTTTCTTCCCTCTGTACCAATTGATTTTAATGCAGTTTCATTCAATGAAAGTGCTTTTAAAATTTTTTGACTTAATGATTTTGCACTACCAGACTCAAATAAAAAGCCTGTTTTTTCATCAACTATAGTTTCATTAGAACCGCCAATATTACTTGCTATTATTGGTTTTTCCATTGATTGAGCTTCTACAGCTACTCTTCCAAAGGCCTCGGGTTCTATTGATGCCGAAACTACAATATCTGAAACTTTATATGCTAGAGCCATATCTTTACAATGATCAATAAATCTAATCTGTTTTATCATTCTATATTGTTCAGAAAGTCTAATTAGTTTTTTTTTATATAAATCTCTACCCTGATTACTACCAAGAATAACAGCATAAAAAGCCTCATACCCAAGCTGTATATTGACTAGATTAACAGCCTCAATAAAAACCTCTTGTCCTTTCCAAGATGTAAGTCTTCCAGGCAAGAGTAAAATTTTTTTATTTTTTTCTATATCCCATTTTTTCAATAATTTTTTTTCATCACTTTCAATTTTTGTTGAAGGATCGAAGTAATCTACATTAATCCCTCTAAAAATTACCATAAGTTTTTTTTTAGCACTAAGATGTTTTGAATAATTTTCTTTAATATGAGAAAAAATAAAATTTGATCCAGCAATAATCAGATGAGATCTTACCATGACCGAATTGTAAAATTTCTTTAGATTATTTTTAAAGTTATAAGTGCCATGAAAAGTTGTAACAAATTTTCTGCCTGTAATTTTTGTTGCCAATAAACATGACCATGCTGGGGCTCTACTTCTAGCATGCACAATAGAAATATTATTAAGTAAAATAATTCCAACCAACGCAATAAAATTTATTATAATTAATAATGGATTTTTACTATGAACAGGCAATCTAATAACTTTTACTTTTTTTTTATCGATAAATTTTAATAATTCTCCTCCACTAGTAACAATAAAGGAATCACAATTATTTTCTGGTAGATAATGAGCAACATCATAACACCCTGTTTCTGCTCCCCCAAAACCTAATTTAGGTATTACTTGTAAAACTTTTAAATTAGATGACATTTGATATGATTATATATTAATAGATAAAACATATAAACGATTATGAATAATTTCAAATATCACCAAATTTCAAAAACCAAGAAAATAAGATATATTTGCAATACATACAAAAATACATCATTTATTGTTTTTTTGCATGGTTTCATGTCTGATTTAGAGGGTAAAAAACCAAATGCATTTTTAAAATTTGCAAAAAAAAATAAACTAAGTTTTTTATCTCTAGAATACTCTGGACATGGAAAATCATCAGGAAATTTTACGAATGGAAATATAACCAAATGGAGTAGAGAAACATCAGCTTTAATAAAAAAATACGTTAAGAAAAATAGTTTTACTATTATTGGATCAAGTATGGGAGCTTGGATAGCCCTAAAACAATTTCAAAAATTTAAAAATCAAATTAATAGTTTTTTAGGAATAGGGTCTGCTCCAGAGTTTTTAGAAAACTTAATGTGGAAAAAATTTACAAAAAAAATGAAAGCTGAAATAATTAAAAACGGCATATATCATCTTAAACATGGAAATTATGAGTACCCAATTACTCACCAATTAATAAAAGATGGAAGAAAGAATAGAGTTTTTAACAAAAAAATAAACTCTAAAATAAAGATCACAATGATTCATGGTCAAAAAGATGAAGTTGTTCCAGTATCCTATTCTAGAAAAGTTTTAAAAATTTTTCAAAATGCAAAAAAAAAGCTACTAATAATAAAAGGTGGCGATCACAGTTTGTCAGAAAAAAAATGGCTTAGAAGAATATTAAAAGAACTTCAATTAATTATCTAGCTTACTTCTTTAATTTTAGCCTTAAGACTTATTACATTTTCCAATTTATTTACCATCTCTTTAGGACACACTTGAACAAAATTATTTATTTCTTCATTATAATTATCGATCAATTTTTTTGATAAATCTGATCCAGTTTCATTAAAATGTTCAGTAAGTAAATTTTTTAGAAATTCTTTCCAATAATCAGTTTCAACATTTTGCCAAATCACTGACTCTTGATTAACCTTTTTTTCAAACTGTTCAGATTTATCATAAATAAATGACATACCACCCGTCATTCCAGCTGCGAAATTATCTCCTACTTCTCCTAATATCACTACAGTTCCTCCCGTCATGTATTCACATCCATTAGAGTCACAACCTTCAATTACTGCAGTTGCACCTGAGTTTCTTACTGCAAATCTTTCTCCTGCTTGACCTGCTGCAAATAATTTTCCTGAAGTTGCGCCGTACAAAACAGTGTTACCTAATATTGTATTTTCATTCGATACTAAATTACTCTCGTCAGATATTTTAATTGAAATCGTTGCACCAGATAATCCTTTGCCTACATAATCGTTAGCATCTCCTTTAAGAACAAGTTTTAAACCCTTTGCTGAAAATGCTCCAAAAGATTGGCCAGCTGATCCTTTAAAATTTAGAACCAAAAAATTTTCATCAAGATTTTCATATCCATATTTTTTATAAAGATGGTGAGAGATTCTTGTTCCAACAGCTCTGTTAGTATTTTTTATGGTATATTCTTTTTCTATTTTATTTGAGTTATCTAAAGCATTTTCTATTTCAGGCCAAATTTCTTGATCAAGTGTATCTGGTACATAATTTATTTCCTGACTTTCACAGTATCTTTTATTGCTTCCAGAATCTGCTTGAACAAAAAGAGGATTTAAATCTAAATCATCCAAATTAGGAGAAGCTTTACTAACTTGTCTTAATAGATCTGTTCTTCCAATTATTTCGTTTAAAGATTTAAAACCTAATTTTGCTAAAATTTCTCTCACTTCTATTGCGATAAAAGTAAACAAATTAACAACTTTATCAGGTGTTCCTGTAAATTTTTCTCTAAGTTTTTTATCTTGTGTACAAACACCAACTGGACATGTGTTTGAATGACATTGTCTAACCATAATACATCCCATTGCAACTAAAGCTGTGGTTGCTACACCATACTCTTCAGCACCCATCATTGCCGCTATAATCACATCTCTACCAGTTTTAATTCCACCATCTGTTCTTAAAGTGACTTTGTGTCTTAAGTTATTTAAAGTTAAAACTTGGTTAGCTTCTGTTAATCCCATTTCCCATGGAATACCGACATACTTAACACTTGTTTGAGGAGTTGCGCCTGTCCCACCATTATGTCCTGAAATCAATATTATATCTGCTTTTGCTTTTGCCACTCCAGCAGCTATTGTTCCAACTCCTGAAGATGCTACAAGCTTAACTCCAATTCTTGCTTTAGGGTTAATCTGTTTTAAATCGTATATAAGTTGCGCGAGATCTTCTATAGAATAAATATCATGATGAGGTGGTGGAGAAATAAGAGTCACTCCGGGTGTTGAATGTCTTAACTTTGCAATTTCTTCCGTCACTTTAAATCCAGGTAATTGTCCTCCTTCACCTGGTTTTGCGCCTTGAGCAATTTTAATTTCAATTTCATTACAGTTATTTAAATAATTCACTGTTACACCAAATCTAGCTGAAGCTATTTGTTTAACCCGTGAATTTGCACTATCTCCATTATCTAATACTTTAAATCTACTTTCATCTTCTCCACCTTCTCCACTACAAGAAGCACCTTTAATTCTATTCATACCAGTTGCTAATGTTTCGTGAGCTTCTTTTGACAATGCTCCATGAGACATACTCCCACTTCCAAATCTTTTAAGAATATTTGGAATTGGTTCGACCTCTGAAATTTCAATAGATCTCTTTAATTTTTTTGTCCTAAAATCTATTAAGTCTCTTAAATTTATTGGAGGTAAATTATATATTCCTTCAGCATATCTTTTATAGGCGTCATAAGAATTAGATTCTACTGCGCTTTGTAACAAATGAATTAATTTACCTTGATATTGATGTGTTTCACCATTTTTACGATATCTATAAATACCTCCTATTGGTAAAATTGTCTCTGAACTCTCAAATGCTTCTTTGTGAATAGATCTAATTTTTTTTTCTATACCAGTTAATCCAATTCCAGAGATTTTAGATACCACTCCAGGGAAATAATCTGCAACAATTGTTCTGCTTAAGCCTACTGTTTCAAAATTACAACCACCTCTATATGAGCTTAAAACAGAAATTCCCATTTTAGACATAATCTTTAATAGACCTGCATTAACTGAATTAATATAACGCGCAACACACTCATTAAAACTAAATTGTCCAAATAGTTTTTTTTCATACCTTTGATATAGACTATCAAAAGCAAGGTAAGGGTTAACAGTAGTTGCCCCAACACCAATTAAAGTAGCAAAAGAATGGGTATCTAAAGCTTCACCGGATTGAACATTAATAGAAACATATCCTCTTAATTTTTTTTCAATTAAAAAAGAATTTATTGCACCTACACACAACAACATAGGAATTGGAAGTTTTGAATTTGATAACTCCTTATCACTTAGAATTAATTGTGTAACACCTTTTCTTGCTGCAATTTCCGCATCTCTTTGAATTTGTTTTATTGATTCAAATAAACTTTGATTTTTATAAAAAGTGCAATCAATAACTAATGAGTTTTTACCAAAAAAATTAATAAACTTATCAAATTGAGAATTTGATAAAATTGGACTATTCAAAACATAAATATTTTGTTTGGTTAAATTATCAAAATCTAAAATATTTCCTAGGTTTCCAAATCTAGTTTTTAAACTCATTACTTTATTTTCTCTCAAAGAGTCAATTGGAGGATTTGTTACTTGACTAAAATTTTGTCTAAAGAAATGATTCAAGGGCCTATATTTTTCAGATAATACAGCTAACGGAGTGTCGTCACCCATAGAACCTATTGCCTCTTTTGCATCTTCCGTCATTGGGTGCAAAATCAGCTCTAGATCTTCTAAGCTTATTCCAAAAGTATATTGCCTTCTTCTCAAATCATCTCCAGAAAAAGAATTTTTTTCTCCAGAAATTTTAATTTTGTCATCTAAATCAATAATCTGTGAGTTAAAATGCTTATATTCTTTAGCTAAATAATCTTTAATTTTGCTATTAGTAAATACTTTTCCTTTTTCAATTCTAACACCAATTATTTCCCCGGGTCCCAATCTCCCTTTAGTTAAAATTTTTTTTTCATTAAGCTCAATCATGCCTGTTTCAGAACCAGCAAATAACAATTTATCTTTAGTAATTGTATATCTAAGCGGCCTCAATCCGTTTCTATCGTTCGCAGCAATCACCCATTCATTATCTGTTCCAGCAATTGCAGCAGGTCCATCCCAAGGTTCCATGGTACTATTTAAAAAATTAAACAGTTGTTGATGATTTTTAGATAAAGTTTTATTTTTTTTCGACCATGCATCAGGTATTAGCATTAATTTTGCTAATGGAGCTGGCTGACCTGAAATATTTAATAATTCAAAAACATTATCTAGTGCCGCAGAGTCTGATGCACCTTGCTGAATCACAGGTTTTAAATTTTCTATATCATCAAAAAGTGGGCTGTTCATTTCTTGTTCATGAACTTTCATCCAGTTTTTATTTCCGTGGTATGTATTTATTTCTCCATTATGTGCAATTGCTCTAAATGGTTGGGCTAAATTCCAACTTGGAGCAGTATTCGTGGAAAATCTTTGATGAAAAATTGCATATCTTGAAATAAATCTTTCGTCTTTTAAATCTAAGAAAAAATCTGAAATAGCTTCAGCTAAAAACATTCCTTTGTAAATAATTGATTTTGAACTAAGTGAGCAAATATAAAAATTATTCAAAGACATTTGAAAAGCTTTGTTTTCTATTTTTCTTCTTGTTTCATAAATTTTTCTTTCAAGATCTTTATTTAATAACTCCGGATTATTAGATTTAAACAGAACTTGAATAATTTCAGGCATAGTTTGAAATGCTTTTTCGCCTAAAACTTTTGGATCTACAGGAACTTGTCGCCAACCATAAATACTAAAATTATTTTTTGTTAATTCACTCTCAACAATTGTTTTACAACTTTCTTGAGCCGAATAATTATTTCTTGGTAAAAAAATCATTCCAACACATATTTCTGAACTATCGTGTGTGTGACCAGTAAGTTCTATTTTTTCTATAAAAAAATCTTTTGGTGTTTCTACATGTATTCCTGCGCCATCACCTGTTTTCCCATCTGCATCTACTGCCCCTCTGTGCCAAACAGCTTTTAAAGCTTCTATTCCATACTCAACTACTTTACGTGATTTTTTCCCTTCTGTAGATGTAATCAGACCAACTCCACATGCATCATGTTCCATATCTTCAGAGTACACATGGTTCTTTTTTAATAGATCATAATTTTTTTTAAAATTTTTCATTAAGCTACTTTTGGCTGTTTTAAATGGTTATTCTCTAAATGTTTCCTAATTGAAATTGCTGCATCTCTTCCATCTTTTATTGCCCAAACAACTAATGATGCACCTCTAATTATATCGCCAGCTGCAAAAACTCCTTTAAGATTTGTTTCCATTGTATCAAAGTCTGTTTTAATTGTTCCCCACCTTGTTACTTGCAATTCATTCGATTCGAACAGTCTTGGTAAATCTTCTGGGTCAAAACCTAGTGCTTTTATTACCATATCAACTTTTATCTCAAAACTTGAACCTTTTTGTACCTCAGGTTTTCTTCTCCCACTTTCATCTGGTTCACCTAATTTAATTTGGTCAACTAATAATTTTTCTACTTTATTTGTTCCTTTAAATTCTTTTGGACTTGACAACCAAACAAATTTAACACCCTCTTCCTCAGCATTAGCAACTTCTCTAGCAGAGCCAGGCATATTTTCTTTATCTCTTCTATATAAACATTTAACAGATTTAGCTTTTTGTCTTATCGAAGTTCTAACACAATCCATTGCTGTATCTCCACCTCCAATAACTACAATATCTTTACCTTCTGCATTCAAAATTCCTTTATCAAATAATTCCACCTTATCACCTAAACCTTTTTTGTTTGATGCTGTTAGAAAGTCCATTGCAGGAAAAATATTTTCTAAATCATTTCCAGGCAACTTAACTTCTCTAGCTTTATAAACTCCTGTTGCAATTAATATAGCTTCGTGTTTTTTTCTTAATTGTTCTAAACTTGCGTCTTTTCCAACTTCAAAGTTTTGAACAAATTCTATTCCTCCGTCTTTTAAAAGTTTTGTTCTTCTTTCAACAACTTCTTTTTCTAATTTAAAATTTGGAATTCCATAAATTAATAGTCCACCTGCTCTATCATATCTGTCATAAACAGTAATTTTATAGCCATCTTTTCTTAATTGTTCTGCTGCTGCTAACCCAGCTGGACCTGCACCAATTATTCCAACACTTTTTTTTTTTTCGTTTAATACATTGATAGGTTTTATCCATCCTTGTTTCCATGCATTGTCGGTAATATACTTTTCCATCGAGCCAATTGTAACGGTTCCATGACCAGATTGTTCAATTACACAATTTCCTTCACACAATCTGTCTTGCGGACATATTCTGCCACAAACTTCTGGCATGTTATTTGTGCTTTGAGATAATTCATAAGCCTCTTTAAGTCTTCCCTCTGCTGTTAATTTGAGCCAATCAGGTATATTATTACTTAGAGGGCAATGAACTTGGCAGAATGGAACACCACATTGAGAACATCTGCTCGATTGTTCTTTGGCTTTATCATTAATAAATTCATCATATATCTCATTAAAATCTTTTTTTCTCTGATTTATCTCTCTTTTAGGTGGAGTTTGCTGACCTATTTTAACAAATTTAAGCATTTTATCAGTCATAATTATAATAATTTACAGCAAGATATATATTGTTTTTATTAAATAAAGCTTAAAATAGGTCAACTATTATGACCTTTTTATGTTAAATAATAGTAAAAAATAACAGATTTTTAATAAATGCATAACTAACATGTTTAAATCGAATTGTTTTAAATAAATATTTTATAAGCTACGTAGATACAATGTTACAAAATATTATAGAAGTTTTATTACTTTCTGCTATTCAAGGTATATCGGAATTCTTACCCATAAGCTCCTCAGCACACCTGATAATAGTTTCAAGTTTGTATGAATTTAAATCTAGCTCTCTATTAATAGATATAAGTCTTCATTTAGGTTCTTTATTTGCAATTATTTATTTTTTTAGAGAAGAGTTGCTAGATATAAAAAATAATAAAAGACTTTTAGGCCTCATCGTATTGGGATCAATTCCATTAATAGTTGTTGGTTATATTCTATATTCAACTGGTATCATTTATAATTTAAGAAATATCAAAGTAATTGCTTGGACAACTTTAATTTTTGGAATTATTTTATATTTTGCAGATAAAAGTCGTTTTGATAAAAAAATTTCTGCAAATTTAAACTTTCAATCAATTTTTTTTATAAGTTTGTTTCAAATACTTTCACTTCTTCCAGGAGTAAGTAGGGCAGGTATAACTATTACTGCTGCAAGAATTTTAAAATTTAATAGACTAGACTCTAGTAAAATATCATTTTTTCTTTCCATCCCAGCACTAGGAGGAGCAAGTTTTTTAGGATTAAAAGATTTATTTAATCAGTCTATTGAATTTAACTATTTAGTAATTGTTGCAATAATCACTTCTTTTATTTTTTCTTTTTTAACGGTAAAGTTTTTTTTGATTTATATAAACAAATTTTCTATGAATGCTTTTGTTATTTATAGAATTATTATAGCTTTAATATTATTTACAATAATCTATTAAGAATATCTTTTTTTAACCAAAGGTAATAGTTGTGACAACAAAACACCAGATAAGATAAAGAAACATCCAAGTAAATTATTAATATTTAAAATTTGGTTCAAAAGGTACCAAGCTGCAATTGTTGCAAATACTCCTTCTAATGAAAAAATTATTGCTGCAGGGGCTGGGGTTATATTTTTTTGAGCATAAATTTGTAAAACAAATGCAAAACCTCCAGATAAAAGTCCAGCATATAAAATAGAATCAATTTCCTTTAGAATATCTACATAAATAAACTCTTCATAAATCAAACCAATTATAAAAGAAAATAAAGAAACAATAAGTGTTTGAATTGCGCCAAGCGTTAAAGGAAGATCATATTTTTTTATAATGATACCGGTAAAAATAATATGTGTACTCCAAAATAAAGCTCCTAGAACTACCAAGCTATCTCCAAGTCTAACTGTTGCATTTTGAAAATTTGTTAGTAAATACCCTCCAATTAAACATAAAACTACGGAAGGCCATACGCTCCAATGAATTGATCTTCGTCTAAATAAAAAAATTATTATAGGAACCATAGGAACATAAAAAATTGTAAAAAAGGCAGCATTAGCAACATCTGTATAAAGAAGTGCTACTTGCTGTAAAGCTGAACCTAAAAAGAGTGATAACCCTATTAAAAATGAAAGATTAGAGAATGATTTAATGTCTGATTTAAATTCTGATTTAAATTTTTTTAATTCAAATAGAAAAACCAAAGGAGTAATAGCTAAAAACCCAATAAAAAATCTAACTGCATTAAATGTAAATGGGCCAATGTTATCCATGCCTGTATCTTGAGCTATAAAAGTAGTTCCCCAAATAAAAGTACACAAAAGTGCACTTAATAATGAAGTAGTTTTTGACATAATTTTTTAGACAGCTAACTTGTAGGCAAAATTCTTACCCAAGTTTTCTTTTATATCATTATTAAATCTTGTAGCTTCAGCACCATCAATAATTCTATGATCATAAGATAACGAAATTGGCAACATAGTTCTTGTTTGAAATTTTCCATTTATAAAAATTTGTTTTTTTTGCGACTTACCAATTCCTAAAATTGCAACTTCAGGATAATTTATTATTGGAGTAAAAAATGATCCACCAATTCCACCTAAACTAGTAATTGTCATAGATCCTCCAAACAATTCTTTTTTATCAATTTTAAGATTTCTGCAAAGTTCGCTAACTTCTCTAAGTTCCTTACTAAGCAGTGATATTTTTTTATTATTAGCATTTCTAATTTTTGGAACCATTAAACCATTTGGAGTATCTACTGCTATTCCAATATGATAATATTTTTTAACTGTCATTTTTCCATTTTCAATATCATCTATAGATGAATTGAAGTTAGGAAATTTTTTTAATGAGGCAACTAATGCTTTAACAATAAATGCTAACGGAGTAATTTTCATTTTTTCTCCTGTATAAATATCTGTTAAAGAACTTCTAAAACTTTCCATTTCTGTAATATCTGCTTCATCATGATTTGTTACATGAGGAATTGTTGTCCAAGAATTAACCAAATAATTTGAAGCTAATTTTTTTACCCTTGGTATATTCTTTACTTCAATTTCACCAAAATCAGCATGCTCAAACTCACTTTGTATTTTCTTTGGTAATTTTTCTTTAACTTTTGACTTATTATTTATTTTAGAAGATATGAAGTTTTTAATATCATCCTCAATAATTCTTCCACCATCCTGGCTTCCTAAAACCTGATTTATATCTGCACCTAGCTCTCTTGCAAATTTACGAACTTTAGGGCTTGCAGATACAATATCGTTGTTTTTTTTTTCTTTTTTTATAGTTTTTGTATTTTCTGGTATTTTTATTTCAACTTTTTTTGACTGTTCGATAATTTTATCCTCTTCTTTAACTTCTTGTTTAGATGCTAAATTGCTCTCTAGAATTAATATTACATCTCCTTCTGAAACTTTATCTCCCACCTTAACAATTATTGATTTAACTTTTCCTCCAAATGTAGCTGGTATTTCAACACTAGATTTGTCACTTTCGATGGTAATCAAAGGATCGTTTTTTGATACTAATTGATCATTTGAAACTAAAACCTCAATAACCTCAACGTCTTTAAATTGACCTATATTTGGTACTTTAATCTCTTGATCTGACATTTTAAAGTTTGGTCGGCATTGGTTTATTGCCGTCTATATTATATTTTTTTATGGCTGCTTTCGCATATTTTGAAGCTATAAGCTGTTCTTTAGCTAATATACTTAAACTATATGTAACAAAATGTTCTTTATCTACCTCAAAAAATTTTCTAAGTTTTTTTCTAGTATCACTTCTTCCAAAACCATCTGTTCCAAGAGAATAAAAACTTTTATTCGTATATGGTCTAATTTGATCAGAATTCATTCTCATATAATCAGAGGCTGCCATTATTGGTCCTTCGGATTTTCCTAAACATTTTTCAACGTATGAAATTTTTTTTTCTTTATCTGGATTTAAAAGATTATATCTTTCAACTTCCATTCCATCTTTTCTCAACTCATTAAAGCTAGTTACACTCCAAATTTCACTATCTATTTCATATTCGTTTTGAAGAACTTCGGCTGCAGATATCATTTCACGCAATATTGTACCTGAGCCTAAAAGTTGAATTGTTGTTTTTTTAAACTTATTAAATTCTCTAATTTTATACATTCCTTTAAGAATGCCTTCTTCACAATGTTTATCTTTTGGCATACCAGGATGCGAGTAGTTTTCATTCATTGTCGTAATGTAATAAAAAACATTTTCTTTCTTTTCATGCATTCTTCTCATGCCTTCTCTAAAAATTACCGCTAGCTCATAATGGAAAGTTGGATCATAACTTACACAATTAGGTATTGTTGACGCTATTAAATGACTATGACCATCTTGGTGTTGTAGCCCTTCTCCAGCAAGAGTTGTTCTTCCTGCTGTAGCGCCAATTAAAAAACCTCTTGCTTGGCTATCACCTGCCGCCCATGCAAAATCTCCTATTCTTTGAAAACCAAACATGGAATAAAAAATATAAATCGGTATCATTTCTATATCATGATTTGTATATGCTGTAGCAGCTGCAATCCAAGATGACATTGCACCAGCTTCATTGATTCCTTCTTCTAATACTTGACCACTTTTATCTTCACGATAAGAAGTTAACTGAGCTGCATCTTCAGGTTCATATTTTTGACCTTCATGAGCATATATTCCCATTTTTTGAAAAAATCCTTCCATACCAAATGTTCTTGCTTCATCTGGAATTATTGGAACTAATCGTGGTGAAATATTTTTATCTCTTAATAAATTAGTAAACATCCTTACCATTGCCATTGTAGTAGACATTTCTTTTTTACCAGTAGATACTTTCATAAAATCAAAAATTTCTTTTGATGGAGCCTTAATTGGTTTTGCGTAAGTTGTTCTTTCAGGTATAAAGCCACCTAAATTTAATCTTCTCTCTTTTAAATATTTAATCTCAGGTGATTTATCATCAGGTTTAAAATATTCAATATTTCTAACTTGTTCATCGGTTAATGGTAAATCAAAACGATCTCTGTAATATATCAAATCATTAACATCTAATTTTTTTGTTTGGTGAGTAGTATTTACACTCTCTCCAGATTTTCCCATACCATAACCCTTAATAGTTTTTGCAATTATAACTGTTGGACTTCCTTGATTTTTTGAAGCTTTGTCATAAGCGGCATAAACTTTATGAGGATCGTGACCTCCTCTATTTAACCGCCAAATATCCTTATCTGATAAACTAGAGACTAATTCTTGTGTTTCAGAATATTTACCAAAAAACTTCTCTCTAACATAAGCTCCATCTCTTGCTTTCATAGCTTGATATTCACCATCAACGGTTTCATTCATAATTTTCACTAAATGACCAGTTTTATCGTTAGCAATCAATGAATCCCAATAAGAACCCCAAATTACTTTTATTACATTCCAGCCCGCTCCTCGAAAGCTACCTTCTAATTCTTGAATAATTTTTCCATTTCCTCTCACAGGACCATCTAATCTCTGTAAATTACAATTAATAACAAATATTAAGTTATCTAATTTTTCTCTAGCTGCTAACCCAATTGCACCCATTGACTCAGGCTCATCCATTTCTCCATCACCTAAAAATGCCCAAACTTTTCGACCTTCATCTTTTATAAGTCCTCTATTTATTAAATATTTCATGTATCTTGCTTGATAAATAGCAAGCATAGGACCTAAGCCCATTGAGACTGTTGGGAATTGCCAAAATTTAGGCATCAACCATGGATGTGGATAAGAAGAAAGTCCACCTGGTTTTACTTCTTGTCTAAAACTATCTAATTGTTTTTCGTTTAATCTTCCTTCTAAAAATGCTCTAGCATACATGCCTGGAGCACTGTGACCTTGAAAGTAAACTAAATCTCCACCAAATTTATTATTCTTTGCTCTCCAAAAATGATTCATCCCAACATCATATAAAGTGGCAGCTGATGCAAATGTACCTATGTGTCCACCTAATTCAGGGAATTTCTTATTTGCTCTTACTACCATTGCAGCTGCATTCCATCTAATTAAAGATCTAATTCTTCTTTCAATATTTTGATCTCCATTTGATTTTACTTCTGCTTCAGGTGGAATTGTATTTATGTAAGGAGTGTTTTGAGTATAAGGAATATTTGCACCTTCACGATATGCTTTATTAATTAATTCTTTAATTAAAAAATGAGCTCTTTGGTTGCCATCTTTTGAAATAACCGCAGATAAAGATTCTAACCAATCTTGAGTTTCTAGAGGATCAATATCACCACTTTTAGTTACTTCAATAATTGATTGTTCTTTTTGTTGTGCTAGTTTTTGAGAAGCTATAATTTCCACTTTTTTTTTTGCCATTGAGGATTCAGCTTGCTTAATAATATTTTCAGTATCTTTAGGAATTGGTTTCTCTTCTAAAATCTTATCAGATGAATTGAGATTTAAAAGTAAATCACCCTTAGAAACTTTGTCACCAACTTTGACTGCTATAGACTCAATTTTACCAGAAATTATTGAAGGAACTTCGACGCTGGATTTATCACTTTCGATTGTGACTACTGGATCGTTTATATTTATTTGATCACCTTGTTTTACAAGAATTTCAATAACTTCAACTTTCTCAAAATCTCCAATATCTGGGACAAGTAATTTTTTACTCATTATTTTAAAACGATTTATATACCTAAAAAAAAGTATATTTAATGTTATATTAGCACATTAATAAGACTTTTTATGCAAACCTGTATTTAATTGAACAAAAATTGTTAATAAATTCAAAAAATACAGTAACTTTAGTGTGTTTAAGAAATTAAATAAATAGGGACCGCTGGCCAAATTGGATAAGGCGCTCGGCTACGAACCGGGAGATTCCAGATTCGAGTTCTGGGCGGTCCACCAAAAAGGATAGTAGAATGTTAGATTGGTTATTTAAAGTTTCGTTACAAAAATCAGTTATATTTTTTTTTATAATTGTTTTAATAGTTTTATTAATTTTAACTTTTGTATTATAAAAAAATATGAATGCCGAATTTGAACAAATAAGTATTAATCCAGGCTTTATGAAGCACAATGGTGGTGTTTTATTTAGAACAATATCAGAAACAGAATATGAGTTTAAATCTATAATTAATGAAAATCATTTAAATGCTGCTGGGATAACTCATGGTGGTTATTTATCTGCTTTAATTGATGCTGGAGCAGGGACTGCGGCTTATAGATCGGCAAATAATACACAATGTGTAACTATTTCTTTAGACTTAAAATTTATAGGTGCATCTAAAGCAGGTGATGAAATAACTGGATTTACTAAAATTTTGAAAAAAACAAATACTCTTATTTTTTTATTTTGCGAATTAAAATGTAATGGTAAAATTATTAGCTCAGGATCAGGGGTATGGAAAATTTTAACAACAAAACCCTCCAAATTAGGCTCTGGTAAGTAATTAAAATATCCAATTTTTATGATTAATTAAAAGTTATCCACAACCAATATATTTGTTTGATATATTCATAAATTTCAGATCAAATAAACTTAATGAGAATAGAAGAAGACTTAAAATTAGATTACTCTGATGTTTTGTTCAGACCTAAACGAAGTACTTTAGCAAGTCGTAAAGAAGTAAACTTAATGAGAACCTATCGTTTCAAATATAGTAATAATGAATGGTCAGGAATACCAATTATGGCGGCTAATATGGATGGCGTAGGTGAGTTAGGTATAGCTGAAAAACTATCTGAGTTTGGAATGATTACCTGTTTAACGAAACAACATGATGTTAAAAAATTAAAACAATTCAAAAAAATTAGACCAATTTATAAAAATCTAGCCTTAAGTATTGGTATCAAAAAAGAAGATTTTGATAATCTAAACAAAGTATTAAAAGAATTTAATTTTTTTAATTTCATTTGTATAGATGTTGCAAACGGTTATTCAGAACATTTTAGTAAATTTGTAAAATCTGTTAGAGAAAAATATCCAACTAAAACTATAATTGCAGGAAATGTTGTTACTGCTGATATGGCCCAAGAATTAGTTTTAAGTGGAGCTGATATTGTAAAAGTTGGTATTGGACCAGGAAGTGTTTGTACAACTAGAATTCAAACTGGAGTTGGTTATCCTCAATTAAGTGCTGTTATGGAATGCGCTGATGCTGCACATGGTCTTGGTGCTCATATTATAGCTGATGGTGGTTGTACATGTCCTGGTGATGTTTCAAAAGCATTTGGTGGTGGAGCAGATTTTGTAATGCTTGGAGGAATGCTTGCTGGACACGATGAAGGTAAAGGTAAAATTGTAAAATCAAATGGAAGTAAATATATAGAATTTTATGGATCAAGCTCTATGGTTGCCAATAAGAAACACTATGGAGGACTTTCTGATTACAGAAGTAGTGAAGGAAGAGCTGTAAGAGTAAAATATAGAGGTAAAATAAAAGATACTATTTCAAATATTCTTGGTGGCATTAGAAGTAGTTGCACTTATGTAGGGGCTCCATCACTAAAACAATTAAGCAAATGCACTACATTTGTTAGAGTTTCAAATCAATTTAATAGAACATTTGTAGATTAAATTTTTCTTTTATAGTTTAAATAACCAAATATGATTAATAATAAAATTGCTATTGGATAAATAATTCTTTTATTCGGTCTATTTGAATTTTCTATTTTAAATTCACTTATATAATCACCCATTTCAAATCCACTTTTTTTAGCTTTTCCATTCCATTTTAAAGTATCAACAACTATTCTATTATCTTGTTTTACTAAATTCATTCCATATTCTTCTATATCATACTCGGATTCAAAAGTATTTTTATCAATTATAAATAATTTATATCTTTCTCCATATGGACTAGGTCGTGTAATTTTAAAACGTACTTCTTTACTAGGATCTAATTTAACAAGATTAATTTCGTTAATATCTTTATAATTATATTTTGGATAAAATTTATTAAGAACAAAATCAGGAGATAGTAAAGAAATAGAAATTATAAGAAAAACTATTATTTCGTACCATCTTAATCTATTAATAAACCATCCTTGAGTCGCCGACGTGAATACAAGTATACCTAATAACGAAGTTGTAATTACAATTAATCCATGCCAAATATTTTCAATACCTATTAGTAACAATTCATGATTAAATAAAAATACAATTGGAAGAATTCCAGTCCTTAAACTATACCAAAAAGCTTGAAAACCAGTCTTAAGAGGATCTCCACCCGAAATAGCCGCCGCCGCATAGGATGCAAGACCTACTGGAGGAGTTACATCAGCCATTAGACCAAAATAAAAAACAAACAAATGAACTGCTATAATTGGAAAAATAAAACCAGAAGCATTTCCAACATCAACTAAAACTGTTGCCATCAATGAAGCAACAACAACATAATTTGCAGTTGTTGGTAAACCCATTCCTAAAAGCAAACATAAAATAATCGTTAAAAATAATAATATTGTAACATTATCTTTTGCAATAGACTCTATAACTATAATTAAATTTGTACTTAAGCCTGTAGATCCTACGGCTCCTACAATGATACCTGCTGTGGCTATTGCTATTCCTACACCAACCATATTTAATGCACCTTTTTCAAAACCAACTATGGTTTGATTAAACCAAGCTTTAAGAGCATCTTTTGAATTAGAATCTTTTATCAATAAATAAATTAAATTTACAAAAATTAATGAAACAGTTGCATAAAAAATAGAATAAGAAGCTGTAAACCTTAAATAAACTAACATATATATCAAAACAAAAATTGGAATTAAGAAATGAACTCCTGATAAAAATGTTTTTTTTAAATTAGGAACATCTGAATCATCCATTCCTTTTAAATTTAATTTTAAAGCTTCAAGATGTGAAATATAAAATAATGCGATATAAGATATTATTGCTGGCAAAAAAGCATGTTTAACAACTTCAAAATAGGTTACACCAATAAAACTTGCCATAACAAATGCAGCAGCTCCCATAACTGGTGGCATAATCTGACCATTTACTGAAGATGAAACTTCTATTGCTCCTGCTTTTTCTTTAGAAAAACCAGTTTTTTTCATTATTGGAATAGTAAAAGTTCCAGTTGTTACTGTATTTGCTATTGAAGATCCTGAAATTAAACCCGTCATACCAGAACCTAAAATTGCTGCCTTTGCAGGTCCTCCTCTCATTTTTCCAACCATTGCAAAAGCTAAATCTAAAAAATATTTTCCACCTCCTGCTGTTTCTAAAAGTGCACCAAATAAAACAAATAAAAAAATAAAATCTACTGATACACCAATAGGAATACCAAATATAGCTTCTTGATCTAGCCATTGAAAACCAACTAATCTATTTAGTGAAAGCCCTCCATGTGAAATTATTTCTGGAGCATACCTTCCATAATAAGAAAATAATAAAAAACAAACTGCAATAATAACTAATGGTAAACCTATTGCTCTTCTAGTTGCCTCAAGTAAAATTAAAATACCACAACTACCAATAATTAATTCAACAGGTATTATAAAATTTTCCCCAATTGTAATATTTAAGAGCACACCTCCTCTATCAACAAGTTGATCATAAAAAAAATAAATATAAAGACATGAAAAAGCTGCAATAAAACTAATTAAAATATCAAAAATAGAAATTTTTTTTCCCTTAGAAATCGGATAAATCAAAAATGCTAAAGTTAGAGCAAAACCTAAATGAATAGCTCTAGCTGGAAGCCCTTTAAACATTCCAACATTAAGCATAAAAGGAAATGGTGAAGCATACCAAAGTTGAAATAATGACCAAATTATTGCAATTGCTGCAACAATTTTTAAATGTAATCCTGTAAGATTTCTTGTTGGTGATAAATCTTCATTAATCTTACTTTTTATTTTTTCATTGATACTTTGATTCATTATAAAAAAGATACTCTATTATAAAAAAAAGGCCCGATAAAAATCAGGCCTTTTAATTTAATTAAGTAATCAGATTACATTAATCCAGCTTCTTTGTAATATCTTTTAGCACCCTCGTGTAAAGGAGCTGACAAACCATCAGCAATCATATCTTCCTTTTTCAAAGGAGCAAAAGCAGGATGTTGTTTTCTAAAATCATCAAAGTTTTCAAATACTGCTTTTACTACTAAATAAACAAGATCAGCTTCAACTGCATTACTTGTTACAACAGTAGCCTTAACACCAAAAGTAGTAGCATCTTTTTTCTGTCCTGTGTAAGTACCAGCCGGTATTACAGCTTTTGCATAATAATCAGCACCATCAATCAAACCTTGAACTTCAGATCCTGTTAAATTAATAGGTGAAGCTTTTGCTGCACAAGTTGCTGCTTGCTCCATAGCACCATTTGGAAATCCTACAGAATAACCAAAAGCATCTATTTTTCCATCACATAAAGCTTTCACTTGTTCGGATGAAGTTAATTCAGTAGTTGATTTAAAGAAACTATTATCAACACCTTTTGCTTTCATAAGTTCTTCCATAGTTCCTCTTTGTCCAGAACCAGGATTACCAATATTAACAACTTTTCCTTTTAAGCCTGCAAAATCTTTAATATTTGCTTTTTTTCTTGCCCAAATTTGAAAAGGTTCATTGTGAACAGAAAATACAGCTCTTAAACCTTTAAACTGTTTTCCTTCCCATTTACTAGATCCATTTACAGCATGAAATTGCCAGTCAGATTGAGCAACGCCAAATTGAAATTCTCCAGCTGCAATTTGACCGATGTTGTAGTTAGATCCACCAGTTGATGGTGCAGTACATCTGTACGCTTTATCTATACCCTTTTTTCTTCCATGTTCTTTAGCAATTGCTGATTTGTGTAACATTTTACAAATAGCGTTACCAGTTTGGAAGTATACACCAGTAGGACCTCCAGTTCCTATCGTGAAGAACTCTGCTGATTTTGCAACACCAGTTAAAGATAAAGATGCTGCTAAGATCAATAAAGCACTTGATAGAGATGTAATTATTTTTTTCATATATTTTTCCCCTATATCGTTATTTATATATTTTAATTTTAA
The DNA here is from genome assembly GCA_902591185.1 of uncultured Pelagibacteraceae bacterium. GTDB lineage: Bacteria > Pseudomonadota > Alphaproteobacteria > Pelagibacterales > Pelagibacteraceae > Pelagibacter. The sequence continues at coordinate 10,355 of CACIZU010000002.1, read as the reverse complement.
CAGGAAATATTTAGGGATGTATAGGAAGATTTTATATTGATTCAGACCATTTTTTTAACTTATTGACACCTTCGACTATTTTAGGTGCAAATTTGTTTATCATTACGTCATCAACTTTTTGATTATCTTCAATTTGTTCCATAAATTCTTGACCATCAAAATCTGTAAAGCTTAACCTTGCTAGCATTTTATTTGAGTTAAAGCCAAAATCAGATCCTGGTAATAATGCTACTCCGGTATGCTTTAATATACTGTCACACATTTCCGATGAAGTTTTAAATTTATTATTTAGAAATTCTGGCAATAAATAAAAGCCTCCTTGTGGCTCATTTATCAAAACTTTATTAGACTTTAAATTTGAGTAAACATATTTACCAACTGCACTTAAAATATTTTTAGACTTTCTAATATATTTTGTATGATCATTTTCATAAGCTTTTATAGCCGCATATTGAATAGGAGCACTTACTGCTGAAAACGTTTCGCTTGCTAATACATTAATCATTTTATTTATTTTGTTTAATGAATCGGGTATTATAAAATAACCTAATCTCCATCCGCCAGCACCACACCATTTGCTAAGACCAGTACTTATAATTGTTTTTTCAGGACAAAAATTTGAGATAGATTTATAATTTTCTTTAAATGTTAATTCAGAATATATCTCATCTGATAAAATTATAAGATTGTGTTTTTTGGCAACATTTGAGATTTCATCTAATTTTTCACAAACTTGTCCAGAGGGATTATTTGGTGAATTTAGAAATAAAAGGTAATTTTTATTTTCATCTTTTAAAATTATTTCTTCAATTTCTTGACCACTAGGAAACCAATTGTTCTCTCTTTTTGTTTGAAGTATTTGGATTTTATTTCTACCCAAAATTGCTTGTGGTGCATAAGAAACCCAACTAGGGGCTGGCAAAATAATTTCACCATCAAAAATAACATGTAGCAAAAACATTAATTCTTTAGAGCCGGGTCCAATAATTACATTATCAGAATTGTATTCATGATTTTTCTTTTTAGAGGTATATTTTGCCACTACTTCTCTTAATTCAAAAAGACCTTGCATAGGTAAATATTTGTTTTGATAAGCATTGTTTTTTAGCTCCTCAACAACATCTTGTGGTACTCTAAAAGGTGATTGTCCAAAACCAAATTTGAATATTTTCTTTCCTTGATCCTCCATTTGCTTTGAAGTTTCATTGATCATCAAGGTAGAGGATGGCTTTAAATTTTTTATTAAGTCTTTTAACATCTAATTATTTAACTCCTTTAAATTCTTAAACTGCCTTAAGGCTTCTGGATTTGCTAAAGCTTCTATGTTTTTAATCTTATTTCCTTCTATCGTGCTTTTAACTGCAAGTTCAACTATCTTACCACTTTTTGTTCTGGGAATATCTTTTACAACAATTATTTTACTTGGAACATGTCTTGGTGATGCATTTTTTCTAATTTGTTTTTTTATTTTATTTAGTAACAGATCTGTTAATGAAAAATTTTTACTCATAATAATAAACAAGATTATTCTAACATCATTGTCCCAAGATTGTCCTACAACAATAGATTCCTTTATTTCTTTAAATTTTTCAACTTCAGAGTATATCTCTGCAGTTCCCAATCTAACACCTCCGGGATTTAACGTAGTATCTGATCTTCCATAAATTACATATCCACCATTAGGTTTTCTTTCTGCATAATCTCCATGATGCCAAATATTTTTAAATTTTTTAAAATATGCAGACTTATATTTTTTATTATTTTTATCATTCCAAAAATAAATTGGCATTGATGGGAATGGTGATTTACAGACTAGCTCACCTTTTCTGTTAATTAAAGATTTTCCTCTATCAGAAAAAACATCCGTGTTCATTCCTAAACCATTATTCTGAATTTGTCCTTTATAAACAGGTGAATATATATTTCCTAATACAAAGCATGACACTAAGTCTGTTCCACCTGCAATGGATGCTAAATGAACATTTTTTTTTATATTTTTATAAACATAATCAAAACCATCAGAGGATAAAGGTGATCCAGTTGAACAAATGGTTTTGAGATATTTTAGTTTATATTTATTTTTGATCTTTAAGTTAAGCTTTTTTAATTGGTCTATGTATTTAGCACTTATACCAAATAGAGAAATTTTTTCTTTCTCAGCTATTTTTAGCAATAAATCATTTTTTTTATGCATCGGAAAACCATCAAAAAGGACAATAGAGGCTTTTGATGCTAAAAAAGTCATTAACCAATTCCACATCATCCATCCACAAGTGGTAAAATAAAAAACATTATCACCCTCTTTTACATTACAGTGAAGTTTGTGTTCTTTTAGATGTTGCAGCAAGACTCCACCAGCTCTATGACATATACACTTTGGTTTACCTGTTGTGCCACTTGAATATAAAATTGCTAGTTCTTTATCAAAATCAAATTTCTTAAATGTAATTTCTTTTTCTTTTTTATCTTTCAGCTTATTGTAGTAAAAGATTTTTATTCCTTTGATTTTTATTTGTTTTAAATTTTTTTTACTTGGATAACTGATAATTAAAACATTTTTAATAGATTTAATTTTTTTAAGAATAGTTGACAATCTTTCAAGAACATTTATCTCTTTACCATTATAATAATACCTGTCAGTAATAATTAATAACTTTGGTCTAATTTGAGAAAATCTTTCCATAACTCCTTGTGTACCAAAATCTGGAGAGCATGAAGACCATATAGCACCTATGGCGCTAGTGGCTAAAAAACTCTCTACAGTTTCTATTTGATTTACTGTATATGCTACAACTCTATCTTTTTCTTTAATTTTAATTTCTTTTAAAAAATTAATTAATTTTAAAGTATTATTATTCAATTCTTTCCAAGATTTTTCTTCTCGGTATCCATTTTCGCTAATAAATGTAACTGCTTTTGAATTATCATTTTTTGACAATAAGTTTTCAGCATAATTTAATTTAGATTTTACTAAAAATTTACTTTTAATAATTTCTTTGGGAAAATAAAATTTATCATTTTTAATACCTTTGAGGTTTGAATATTCCCACATTGAAGACCAAAACAACTTTGGATTTTTGATTGTCCAATTAAACAATTTTTTATAATTTTTCTCAGGGGTATAATTAAATTTTTTTGCTAAAAATTTTTCAAATTCAAATAAATTTGAATTTCTTTTTTGTTTTAGAGAAGCTTGCCAAAGTTTTTTGGTCATTTTATTTTGTTAAATTACTATTATAGAATTAATCTTATTTATGCTAATCTAACTATACTTAATAAGTAAAATGAGAACTTTTTATCTTCCGATTCGGTCATGTTTTAGTCTATTTTTGTTCTTTAGCACCAACAATATCTGGTAGGTAAAAAAAAAGGTATACTAAAGATAGAAATGGCAAAACACAAAATCACAGCTGTTCTCGGGCCCACTAATACAGGCAAAACCCACCTTGCTATAGAAACAATGCTCTCTTTTGAATCTGGTATGATTGGTTTTCCTCTTAGATTATTAGCTAGGGAAGTTTACGACAAAGTAATTAACAAAATTAGCCTAGACAAAGTTGCTTTAATTACAGGTGAAGAAAAAATTATTCCAAACAATGCCAAATATTTTTTATGCACAGTTGAATCAATGCCAATTGATAAACATTTAGAATTTGTTGGAGTAGACGAAATTCAAATGTGTGCAGATCATGAAAGAGGACATATTTTTACAGATAGACTTTTAAATATGAGAGGTGAAAAACTTACAATGCTTATGGGTTCTAATACTATTAAAAGTATAATTTCAAAATTAGATGGAGACATTGAATTTATAAACAGAAAGCGTTTATCTAAACTTACCTATACAGGCCATAAAAAAATTTCAAGAATAAATAGAAAAACAGTTATAATAGCTTTTTCTGCAGAAGAGGTTTATGCAATAGCTGAATTAATAAGAAGACAAAAAGGTGGTGCAGCAATTGTAATGGGATCACTAAGTCCTAAAACAAGAAATGCTCAAGTAGAACTTTATCAGTCAGGTGACGTTGATTTTTTAGTGGCAACCGATGCTATAGGAATGGGAATTAACATGGACTTAAATTATGTTTATTTTTCTAATCTTAAAAAGTTTGATGGAAAAAAATTAAGAAAACTAAACCTATCTGAAATAAGTCAAATTGCTGGTAGAGCTGGAAGGTATTTTAACGATGGAAGCTTTGGAATTACCGGTGATTGTAAAGAAATTACTGCTGAAGATGTGGAGTTATTAGAAAATCATAAATTTGAAGAAATTCGCACTTTATTTTGGAGAAATTCGAATTTAAATTTTAATAATCCTTTTAGTTTAATTAAATCATTAGAAGAAAAACCTCAAATGAAGTGGTTAAGAAAAATTCATGAATGTGAAGATGAAAGAGCTCTTAAATATTTTTTAAAAGATAAAAATTTAATTAATTTAGAATTTGATAAAAAAACACTTAGTCTTCTTTGGGAATGCTGTCAAATACCAGATTTTGTAAAAAAAACTTACGGAAATCATTATGAGGTTATTGGTAATGTTTTTAAATTCTTAAATAGTGAAAAAAGACTAATTACCGATGAATTTATGAGATTACAGTTAATAAAATTGGATAAATTAGAGGGAAATGTCGATTCTTTATCAAATAGAATTGCAAATGTTAGGACTTGGTCTTATGTTTCAAATAAAAATAACTGGATAGAAAACCAAGACTATTGGATTGAAAAAACAAAACATTTAGAAGATAGACTTTCAGACAGACTTCATGAAGAACTTACCAAAACGTTTATTGATAAAAGGGCAAGTGTTCTTGCGAGAGGCTTGAAACAAGATATGGAATTTAAAACAGAAATTTTAGAAAACAATAATGTTATGATTGATAATCAATTTATAGGAAAAATAAATGGTCTTAAATTAAAGTTAGATTTAAAAAAAGGTGCATTAGAAACAGATATTAAATCACTAAAAAAAGCTGCGAGACAGTCAGTTGGACCTGAGCTTGAAAAAAGAATCCAAATAATTATCGATACTGGCTTAATTGACCTAAATGATGACTTCAAAATATATTGGAATGATTTTCCTATAGCAAAACTATCTACTGGAAATGATTATTTAAATCCTAATTTTGAACTTATTATTGATGAAATTATAGAACAAAGTCAAAAACAAAAGTTAAGTGAATACATTAATAAATGGATACATAATAAAATTAATGTAGTTCTTAAAAGCCTAATTGATTTAAAAAATCTTAAAGAAAAAAATTCATCAATAAAAGCTTTGGCATATCAATTATATGAAAATAATGGGGTATTAAAAAGAGAGCAAGTTTCTGAGTATTTAAAAACTCTTGGCCAAAATGAAAGAAAAATTTTGAGAGAGCTTGGTGTAAAATTTGGAAGATATCATATTTTTTTATATCAATTGATTAAACCAGAGGCAGTATCATTAAGAACATTGTTATGGAAAAATTTTCATCAAAAATATTATAATTTGAAACCACCCACTTTTGGTTTAAATTTTTTAGACGACAAAGACTATAAAAATAAAAATTTTATGCTTCTTTGTGGATTTGAAAAATTTGATACTTTATTTATTAGAATAGACATTCTTGAAAGACTATTTATGTTAATTATAAACTCTCCAGATTCAAAAGAAAATAAAGAGATAAAAATGATACCAGAGATGCTAAATCTTCTAGGTTGCAGTAAAGACAATTTTAAAAAGCTTTTACAGAAAATGGGATATAAAATATTCAATAAAAAAGATGAAACATTTTTTAAATATAATCCTGTTAAAAAATTTAAGAAAACTCTTACAAAAAAGACTTCAAGTGAAAATCCATTTAAAATATTAAAAAATTTAAACCTTAGATAATTTTAATGTTTTTTAAAAAAGATAATAACAACACAGAAACTAATTTTTTAATTAAAATTTGTGCATTATTAATTCATGCTGCCAAAATAGATGAAAATTATACTGAAAATGAAGAAGAAATTATTAAAAAAACTCTTTTAGAGCTAGGCTCTGCTAAAGAAGATTTATCTGAAACAATCAAAAAAGCAAAAATTATTGAAGAAAATTCTAATCAGATTTTAGATTTTACAAGGGAAGTTAAAAACTTATCGGAAAAAGACAAAATCAAAATCATTGAGAGTTTATGGTCAATTATTTACTCAAATAAAGATGCCGATATATATGAAACAAACTTAATGAGACGTCTCGCTGGTCTCTTATATATTGACAACAAAACAATGGGCGATATTAAAGACAGAATAAAGAATCATAATTTGTGATGACTTATATTGTAAACGACAATTGTATTAAATGTAAACTGACCGACTGTGTTGATGTTTGTCCAGTCGATTGTTTTTACGAAGGTAAAAATATGCTTGTAATTAAACCTGATGAGTGTATAGATTGTGGCGTTTGTGAACCAGAATGCCCAGTTGATGCCATAACTGCTGATACTGAACTTGGTAACGAAAAATGGTTAGAGATTAATAAAAAGTTTTCAGAAATCTGGCCCAACATAAGTGAGAAAAAAGATCCACCAGCGGATCATGAAAAATTTAAAAATGAGAAAAATAAGTACGAAAAATATTTTAAAGAAAATCTTTAAGAATAAAACTAAAAAAAAAGTCAAAAAAAAAATAACTAAGTCTAAAAAAGTTATTAAAGCTAAAGGTAAAAAAAGTAAAAAAGTAATTATAAAAAAAAAAATAACTAAGTCTAAAAAAATTATAAAAGCTAAAGTTAAAAAAACTACTAAAACAGTTAATATAAAAAAAGAAGAATCAAAAGAAGATAATTTAAGAATTTCTAAAAATAATGAGATTAAACCTGAAATAAAAAAAGTAAAAAAACAAGAATCTGAAAAAAGAGAATATAAAATTAAAGATTATGCCGTTTACCCTAAACATGGTGTTGGTCAAATTACAGAATTCAAAAAAATTAACATAGGTGGAATTGATGTAGAAACTTATGTGATAAAATTTGAAAAAGATAAAGCTAACGGTATGATTCCGGTTAATAAACAATTACACCTAAGACCTTTAGCAACAATCAACCAAGTCAATAAATGTATATCTATTCTAAAAAGTAAACCGAAAATTAAAAGATCTATGTGGAGTAGAAGAGCACAAGAATATGAAACTAAAATTTCATCTGGTAAAATTTATGAATTAGCAGAAGTTGTAAGAGACTTAAATAAAGGTGATGATCTTATGGTTGATCAATCTTACAGTGAAAGACAATTATTTGAAAAAGCTTACGAAAGAATTTTATCTGAATTTAAAATTGTTCTTAATGTATCATTAGAGGACACCCAGAAAAAACTTAATAAAGCCTTAAAAAGAAACCTAAGTGAACAAGTTAAACCCGTTGAAACTGCTCCTAAAACTTCTACAACTGAATTGCCAGGTGAAGAACCAATTTCTGATAACGACGAACATTTAGAAGAATAAAAAAAAACGCCTCTCACACAAAAAGTTATGAGAAGCGTTTTTTGTAAAGATTACTAAGTTACTATCTTTTTCTTCTTTTCTTAGCTTTCTTTGCAGGTTTTCTTCTTTTCTTAGCTTTTTTCGCTTTCTTTGCAGCTTTTCTTCTTTTCTTAGGCATCTTTAGCTCCCTGTTTAAGTTAAACGAATCAAATTGATTCGCTATTACCTTATTTTTATTTTTTTATATAAGTTATGTCAATTATTTAATTAAAACGAAAATTTTAAAAAAATTTAATTTTTATTTTATTTTATTTTAAAATTTTATTTATTAATTTAGTTAATGTTTATGCGGTTAATAAACCAATTATAAAATAATTTTAATATAATTTTTCTAATTGATTTTTATATTTTTCTGTAACTTTTTTTCTTTTTACTTTCATTGTTGGTGTCATTAAACCATTTTCTATAGAAAAATTTTCATCTATCAATTGAATTCTTTTTATTTTTTCTAATAAAGTTAATTTTTTATTTATTTTTTCAATTACATTGTTAATTTTTTCTTTTTCTTTTAAAAAATCTTTACTAGGCACTATTAAAGCAACCAAATAATTTTTTTTATCTCCGTAGACCATACATTGGTCTATTTCCGGTTCATTTGTAATAATATTTTCAATTTTAGCTGGTGAAATATTATCTCCTCCTGCACTTACAATAATATCTTTTTTTCTGTCAGTAATTTTTAAATACCCATCTTCCTTATCTATTTCTCCTATGTCACCTGTATGAAGCCATCCATCAATAATTACTTTGTCGGTTTCTTCTTTTTTGTTCCAATATCCCAACATCACATTTTCACCTTTAACTAAAATTTCTCCATCATCAGCAATTTTAACTTGGTTTCCTTTAAAAGGAGGTCCAACAGTTTCTACTTTTATCTTATGTATAGGATTGCAACTTACTACTGGCGATGTTTCTGTTAAACCATAACCTTGAAGTGTAGGTAGTCCTACAGAATTCAAAAATTCTCCTATTTCTTTATCTAAAGCCCCTCCACCAGAAACAAAGGCTTTTAAATTTCCACCAAACTGCTTTTTTATTTTTTTTCTAACTAATATCTCAACTATTAAATTTAGTAATTTTTCAGAAAAGGTCATTTTTTGATTTAATAATTTCTTCTTACCCAATCGAAGAGTTGCATCAATTAATTTAGCTTTAAAACCTATTTGTTTTTTTAAATTAATATTAATTTTGTTATAAAGATTTTGATAAAATCTTGGAACAGCTGTCATTATTGTAGGTTTTGCTTCAGATATATTTTCTAAAAGTTTTTCTATTTTTTCAGCATAAAAAACTTTTGCTCCCACAGCTATCTGAGCAAATTGTACACAGTGTTCATAGGAATGCGATAGAGGGAGCCAAGTTAAAAATACTGGCCTTGAATTAAATAGTGGTTTCATAATTTCACAAGCTCCTACAAGATTATTTAAAATACCACCATGACTCAAGATTACTCCTTTTGGATTTCCTCCAGTTCCTGAAGTATAAATTATACAAGCAGGCGAAGTTCTTTTTAATTTATTATTTTGGATTTTATCTTCTTCTAATAAATTATTTTTTAATATTCCGCTAAAGTCTAAATATTTTTCTTTACTAACTAAATTTAAATTATTAATTACTTTATCGACTTCGTCTAATGTAATAACTTTTTTAATAAAATCTTTTTCATTAATGGTATTGCTTAATTTTTTTAGCATTTCATTATTTGAAACTATAATTAAGCTAGGTTCACAATCTTCAATTAAGTACTTATAATCCTCTTCTGTATAAGTTGTATAGGCTGGTACTGTAATTCCACCAGATAACATGATGGCTAAATCAGAAATAAACCACTCAGGTCTATTCTCTGACACTAAAAGACATCTGTCACCTTCTTTTATATTTTCTTTTATTTTTTTTGATAATTTTAAAATATTTTTTTGTGTTTCTTCCCATGTATATGTTTTTTTGTTATTTGGATTTAACCATTGCAAAAAAATACTTTTTTTATTTTGTTTATCTGCTTGATAAAAAAATAACTCAATTAAACTGTTTAAATTATCTAAATTCATAATCTTTTGGTGGGCGAAGAGAGAATCGAACTCTCACTTCTTGTGAAACACGATTTTGAGTCGTGCGCGTCTACCAATTCCGCCATTCGCCCTTTAATGTTAATTTAATTATATTTTAAATAGTATAAGAACTAAAATTATAATAAAACCAAAAAATGTTTAATAGACTTTACAAAAAATGTTTAAATTTAGCAGCACATAAAAGTTCAAACTTTTTTTTAGGTCTTGTATCGTTTATTGAAAGTTCTTTTTTTCCTATACCGCCAGATGTCATGATTATTCCTATGGTTATAGCAAAAAAGAAAAATTACTTAAAAATCTTTTTTATAGCTTCGGTATTTTCAGTCTTGGGAGGTATTTTTGGTTATGTGCTTGGTGCCATCTTTTTTGATATAGCAATGAATATAATTGAATTTTATGGGTACGAAAACAAAGTCATTAGTTTAAAAAGTAGTCTGTCTCACGGTGAAGGTTTTCTTGCTTGGTTAAGCATTCTTTTTTTAGCTGGTTTTACTCCTTTACCATATAAAGCATTCACTATCGCAAGTGGATTAATTAGTTTCAACATATTAATCTTTATAATAGTAAGTTTAATCTCAAGAAGTCTAAGATTTTTCCTTATCTCATATCTATCTTATAAATTTGGTGATTTGTTTACAGAATTCATGGATAAGCACGGATCAAAATGGTTTACCATTTTGGGCTTATTGTTAATTTTGATATTTGTTATCATATTTTTAATTTTAAAATTTAATGCTTAATTTAGAAAAAAAAAATTTTTTCATAATTACTTTTCTAGTAAGCTTA
>CACIZU010000001.1 GCA_902591185.1 uncultured Pelagibacteraceae bacterium | reverse complement strand
AGATAATAATTAAATGGTGGGCCGTGTTGGTTACGCTCCAACTACCCCTGCAATGTCAATGCAGTACTCTACTATTGAGCTAACGGCCCAGTAAAATTAACTTTCCAAGAAACTTTTTAGTTGTTTAGATCTACTTGGATGTTTTAGTTTTCTAAGAGCTTTTGCCTCAATCTGTCTAATTCTCTCTCTGGTCACAGAAAACTGAAGGCCTACCTCTTCCAATGTATGATCAGTATTCATGCCAACTCCAAATCTCATTCTTAAAACTCTTTCCTCTCTAGGAGTCAAAGTTGATAAAATTTTAGTTGTTGCTTCTCCAAGATTTGATTTAATAGCTTGTTCTAAAGGAGCTAAAGCTTTTGTATCTTCAATAAAATCTCCTAGACTACTGTCTTCTTCATCTCCAACTGGCTTCTCTAATGAAACAGGTTCTTTAGAAATTTTTAAAACTTTTCTGACTTTATCAAGTGGCATTCTTAATTTTTGCGCTAATTCTTCTGGTGTAGCCTCTCTACCAAATTCACTTAAAATTAATCTTTGAGTTCTTACAATCTTATTAATTGTTTCAATCATATGAACTGGGATTCTAATAGTTCTTGCTTGATCGGCAATTGATCTTGTGATTGCTTGTCTAATCCACCAAGTTGCATATGTAGAAAATTTATACCCTCTTCTATATTCAAATTTATCAACCGCTTTCATTAATCCAATATTTCCTTCTTGAATTAAGTCTAAAAACTGAAGACCTCTATTTGTGTATTTTTTAGCAATTGAAATTACTAATCTTAAATTGGCTTCAACCATTTCTTTTTTTGCAATTCTAGACTCTTTTTCACCTTTTTGAACTCTGCTTACTAATTTTTTAAAGTCAGTAACTGAGATTCCAAGTTTATGACTTATTTCAATCAATCTTTCTCTAATATTTTTAAATTTATCTTTATTTTTAGTAAAAAACTGTTTCCAAACTGCATTTGTATCTAAAAATTTCTTAAGATTTGGATTAATTTCATTACCTATATAAAATTTAATAAATTCATTTCTTGGTATTTTATGATCCATCGCTAATCTTAAAAGATTACCTTCTAGTGATATAATTCTTTTATTCTCTATATAGTGTTTTTGTACAAGCTCTTCTAAAACGGACGGAGATAATTGAAGAGATTTAATATTTTCTAAAATATCATTAACAATTTTTTCATAATTTTTTTCTTTTGAAGGTGAAAAATTTTTGGAATTTAAAACACAATCTAGTTTTTCTTTTTGATATTTGATTAATTTATTATATTCTTTTGTTAATGTGCTAACAGTTTTTAAAACTTTTGGTTTAATCTCATTCTCCATTGCAGCAAGAGTGGGATTAAAATCATCCTCATCACTATCACCAGAACCTTCTTCTTTATCTGTTTCACCTGCATTTTTTTGTTTTGCACTTGGGCCTGTTGTCTCATCCTCCATATAATTTGTATCAATATCAATAATTTCTCTAACTAAAATTTCATCTTTTTGAAGTTGATCATTCCATTCAAAAAATTGTTGTGCAGTTATTGGGCTTTGAGAAAGGGCAATTAACATAACATCTTTACCTGCCTCTATTCTTTTGGCAATTGCAATTTCACCTTCTCTTGAAAGTAATTCAACTCCACCCATCTCACGTAAATACATTCGAATAGGGTCGTCACTTTTTTCAATTGTCTTACCATCTTCTTTTGAAGAATTTTCTTTTTTTCTTAAAACTTTATAATCAGATTTTTTTTCGACTAAGGTTACATGTTCATCCAAAATATGAATAAATGCTTGAGCCAAATTTTCTTTAGATAAATTTCTTTTTCCTAAAGATTTATTTAGCTCTTCATAAGTTATAAAACCTCTATGAGTTCCACGACCCATTAATCTTGCAAATGATTTAGTAATTATTCTTTCCACAGCTATATAAGTTTGAAAGACTTATATAATATCAAATTAACAAAAATCCATTGCTATTTTGATCAGATTAATTGATATTTTGCTTTTTTTTAAGCTCTTTTAGCTCATTAAACGTTGTCTCACTCATATCTCTTGAGAACTTCGATTCTAATTCTTGAATTCTAAACTCAAGATCATAATTCATCAAATCTCTAGAAATGTCTTCAAGCAATTCCATGATTTCATGATCATTTTCAGTCTTATTTTTCAGAATATGTTTTATAGGTGCAAATTTATTTATTTTATCTAACAATTGTTTATCTAAATTTAAACTTTCAACAGTAATCTGTTCGCCAGATTTTAACTTTTGAATAATTAGTTCTAAGATCTGCTTATTAACCTCTGTAAATAATTTAATATTTTCAATTAAATAAATATTTGCTTGAAGCAATGCTAGATTATTCATAATCAAATATAGTAAAGAAAACTCTTTAAGTTCCACTCCGGTCAAAGACTTACTTTCATTAAAATGCTTTTTAGTAGAGTCTAATGTTTTTGCTTTTTTAACATAAAACTTTTTCTTATTTTGATTTAAATGAGGAGTTAGTTCTGCAATTTTTTCTAAAAAATATTCAAGAACATACTTTTTAATTAAATCATCTTTAATAGTATTCGCTATTTCTCTTAGTTTTTTTTCAAAAATAGCCATTGATGATGGATTATTTTCTGTCTGTTTTTTATAATGACTAAAGATAAACTGATGAATAGATAGTTTTCTTTGTTTAGTAAAATCTACAAAATTATCTTTACCATTTTTATTTACATAGCTATCAGGATCTTCTTTATCTGGTAAAAATAAAAATGAAATTTGTTTTTCTGGTCTTAATTCTTTAATCGAATTTTCCGCGGCTCTTAAAGCAGCTTTATAACCGCTTTCATCACCATCAAAGCAAATAATAATATCATCAAAAAATTGATTTAAAGTTAAGATTTGTTTATCAGTTAAAGAAGTTCCCAGATTTGCAACAGCATTTTCAATTCCATTTTTACTTAAACCAACAACATCCATATAGCCTTCAACTAAATAAATATGATCTAATTTATTTGATAATTTTCGGGCTAAATCTAAATTATATAAATTTGAACCCTTTTTAAAAAAAGAAGTCTCTGGTGAATTGATATACTTTGCTAAATAATCCAATTTTTCAATTATTCTTCCACCTAATGCGATAGGTTGACCCGAAATATTATTAATTGGAAAAATTAATCGACCTCTAAATCTTTCTAAATAAATTTTCTTTTTTTCATCTAAATAGAATAAACCACTTTCAACTAAAGCTTGCTCACTAAATTCTTTTGTTAATTTATCAAAAAAATTTGGATTTTTTTCTATATATCCAATTTTAAATTTCTTAACCTCTTCTTTACCTAAAGATCTATTTTTTAAATAATCTCTAGCATTAGAAAGAACTTCGTTTTTCAATAATTCTTCATGATAAAAGTCTACGTACTGAGTATAAATAGACAGATACTCTTTCCATTTTTTTTCTCTTTCTTCGTCTTGTTTTGAAAACATGTAGGGTTGCATACCAGCTAATTGAGCTAAGTGCTTAACAGCTTCTCCAAATTTGAAATTTTGAGTTTTCATTACAAAATCAAAAATGTTGCCATGTTCTGATGTTGCAAAACAATGATAAAACTCTTTTTCATCATTAACTGTAAAAGACGGAGTTTTTTCATTTTTAAATGGAGACAAGCCAACATATTCTTTGCCTCTTTTTTTTAAGGTAACTGACTTTGATACAACCGTTGAAACTTTTAACCTAGTCTTAATTTCATCAAGATATTCTTTAGGGTATTTCATCAACTGTTTAATAATTCCTTAATTAGAGGACCTGCTTTTGCAAAATCAATTTCATCAGCATGCTGCTTTTTTAATTCACCCATTACTTTACCCATATCTTTAATTGAACTTGCTCCAAGTTTTGAAATTACATCTAAACATATTTTCTTGGTTTCTTCTTCGCCAAGTTGTTTTGGTAAAAATCCTGTTAAAATATCGTATTCATTTTGCTCAATCTCCAATAGATCTGCTCTGTTGTTTTTTTTGTAAATATCTATCGATTCGGTTCTTTGCTTGACCATTTTTTTTAAAAGCTTTTTAATATCCTCATCATCAGTATCCTTTTTGTTAGGACCAGATCTGTTAACAATATCCAAATCTTTTATTGAAGATAATATTAACCTATAGGTTGATATTTTAGTTTTATCTTTAGATTTTAAAGCATTTTTGTATTCAGTTTCGATAGTTTCTTTTAGAGACATAATTTTTTTAATCTACTGCAAAGAAAAAATTCTTCAAAAGAAAAATTGTTTTTTTACAATTTTATAATACATCTCTGTTGCGATAATAAAGCAATTATTGTATTAACCTTTAACTTATGAGTTGTAATTGATCAAAAAAGCAAAAAAAACTAACTCAAAAAAAAAATCACAAATTGATACAGGCGTTTTAATTCTTGAAAACAAAAGGGTTTTTAAAGGTATTGGGATTGGTTATCAGGGAGAAACAACTGGAGAAGTTTGCTTTAACACTTCATTAACTGGTTACCAAGAAATTATATCAGATCCGTCTTACGCAGGACAAATTATAAACTTTACTTTCCCTCATATTGGAAATGTTGGGACCAACAAAGAAGATTACGAATCTGATAATATTTGGACTAAAGGAGTAATTTTTAATTCAGAAATAACTTCACCATCAAATTATAGATCTTTTCTTCATCTTAATGCTTGGCTTAAAAAAAATAAAATAGTTGGAATTACTGGATTAGATACTAGAAGTTTAACTAACTTTATCAGAGACAAGGGTGCTCCTAAAGGGACTATTTCTTATAAAAAAACTGGTAAATTTAATATCAGTAGACTAACTAACTCCACAATAAAATGGGGCGGATTAAAAAATCTTGATCTTGCAGAAAAAGTAACTACTTCAAAAAATTATATTTGGAAAGGACTTAAAACATGGAAGAAAGAAACAGGTTATAAAAAGAATACCAAAAGTTCTTTTCATGTAGTTGCAATTGATTATGGGATAAAGAAAAATATTTTAAGATATTTTTCTGACTTTAATTGTAAAGTTACAGTTGTTTCGTGCAAAACATCCGCAGAAAAAATTTTAGCTCTAAAGCCAAATGGTGTGTTTCTATCTAATGGACCTGGAGATCCTGCTGCAACAGGAAAATATGCAATTAACATAATTAAAAATCTTATTAAAAAAAATCTACCTATATTTGGTATTTGCTTAGGTCATCAAATACTTGCACTAACTTTGGGTGCTAAGACAAAAAAAATGAAACTAGGTCACAGAGGTGCAAATCATCCTGTTAAGAATTTGGTTCACGATAATGTTGAAATTACTAGTCAAAACCATGGTTTTGAAATTGTAAGAGAAAGTTTACCAAAAAATATTGAAGTAACTCATAAATCACTTTTTGATAATTGCATTGAAGGTATCAGACTAAAAAATAAACCTGTGTTTTCTGTTCAATATCATCCGGAGTCTAATCCTGGACCACAAGATAGTGTTTATTTGTTTCAAGAATTTATTAACAACATGAAAAAAAATGCCAAAAAGAAAAGATCTTAAAAAAATATTAGTTGTTGGTGCTGGTCCAATTATTATTGGCCAAGCTTGTGAATTTGATTACTCAGGAACTCAAGCTTGTAAAGCGTTAAGAGATGAGGGTTATAAAGTAGTTTTAATTAACTCAAATCCAGCAACAATTATGACTGATCCTGATGTTGCGGACAAAACTTATATTGAACCTATTACTTTAGAGGTTTTAGAGAAAATTCTTAAAAAAGAAAAACCAGATGCAATTCTTCCAACAATGGGTGGTCAAACTGCTCTTAACCTTGCAATGGAAGCTGAGAGAAAGGGAATTCTAAAAAAATATAAAATAGAACTTATTGGTGCAAATTCTAAAGCTATTTCTAATGCAGAGGATAGAAAAAAATTTAGAAAAAACATGATTGATATCGGTTTAGATTTACCTAAATCTGAAATCATCAACAATATTAATCAAGCATCAAAAGTTTTAAAAAAAATTGGATTACCCGCAATCATTAGACCTGCTTTTACACTTGGGGGTCTTGGAGGAGGAATAGCTAAAAATAAAAAAGATTTTTTAAAAATCATTAAAAACGGATTACACGAATCCCCTGTTAACCAGGTATTAGTTGAAGAATGCTTAGAAGGTTGGAAAGAATTTGAAATGGAAGTTATAAGAGACAAGAAAGATAACTGTATTATCATCTGTTCAATTGAAAATGTTGATCCAATGGGAATACATACTGGAGACTCGGTAACAATTGCTCCTGCTCTTACCTTAACTGATAAAGAATACCAAGTAATGAGAAATGCTTCCATTGCATGTTTGAGAAAAATTGGAGTTGAGACAGGTGGATCAAATGTTCAATTTGCAATTAATCCTAAAAACGGACGAATGGTTGTAATTGAAATGAATCCAAGGGTATCAAGATCATCAGCTCTTGCTTCAAAAGCAACAGGTTTTCCAATTGCAAAAGTTGCTGCAAAACTTGCCGTTGGTTACACCTTAGACGAATTAAAAAATGAAATTACAAAAGTAACACCCGCTTCATTTGAACCAAGTATTGATTATGTAGTAACTAAAATTCCAAGATTTACATTTGAAAAATTTTCAACTTCACCAGCAATATTAGGGACATCAATGAAATCAGTAGGTGAAGCTATGGCAATTGGAAGAAACTTTAAAGAATCTCTTCAAAAAGCATTGGTTTCCCTTGAAACTGGATTTTCAGGATTAGATAGAATATTTGATCTAAATAAAAAACAAATTGAAAAAAAACTTAAAGAAAATATTCCAAATAAAATTTTACTTGTTGCTGAAGCGATAAGAAAAAAAATCAATTTAAAAAGAATTTTTGCTTTATCTAAAATCGATCCATGGTTTTTAGAGCAAATCAAAGAAATTGTAGATAACGAAACAAAGATTAAAAATAAAGGTTTACCTAAAGATTTCAACGAGTTTAACCGAATAAAATCGATTGGTTTTTCTGATAAAAAACTATCAGAACTAACTAACAACTCTGAAGATGCTGTAAGACGAAAAAGAACGGCGCTTAAAATATCGCCCGTATTTAAAAAGGTTGATACCTGTGCTGCTGAATTTAAATCTTTTACTCCTTATATGTATTCAACATATCAGCGTAATTTTTCAATTAATTCAGAATGCGAAGCAGAGCCATCTACAAAGAAAAAGATCATTATTCTAGGAGGTGGTCCTAACAGAATAGGACAAGGAATAGAGTTTGACTATTGCTGTTGTCAGGCAAGTTTTTCACTAAAAGATGCTGGTTTTGAAACTATTATGGTGAACTGTAACCCTGAAACAGTTTCGACTGATTATGATACTAGTGATCGATTATATTTTGAGCCTCTAAAAGAAGAATACGTATTTAATATAATTAAAAAAGAAAAAGAAAAAGGAAACCTTGTTGGTGTTATTGCTCAATTCGGTGGTCAAACTCCAATTAAACTTGCTAAATTTTTACATGACAACAAACTTCCAATTTTAGGAACTCAATACACATCAATTGATTTAGCAGAGGACAGAGATCGATTTAGAAATCTTCTTAATAAATTAAAATTAAAACAAGCTGAAAGTGGTATTGCCAAAACATACAAACAAGCAATCAAAATAGCTGAAAAAATTGGATTGCCATTAATGGTTAGACCCTCTTATGTCTTAGGTGGAAGAGCAATGGAAATTGTTCACAAAAAAAGTCAACTTAAAAATTTTGTTGAAGAGGCATTTAAAGCTGCTGAAGAAAACCCAATTCTAATCGATAAATTTATCGATCATGCAATGGAAGTTGACGTTGATGCAATATCTGATGGGAAACAAGTTCATGTTGCTGGTATAATGCAGCATATTGAAGAAGCTGGAATTCATTCGGGTGACTCTGCCTGTAGTTTACCTCCTGTATCAATTAAACCATTCTTAATTAAAGAAATAGAAAATCAGACTAAAAAGTTAGCTTTAGCTTTGAAAGTTAAAGGCTTCATGAACATTCAATTTGCAATAAAAAAAGATGAAATTTATGTGATCGAAGTAAACCCGAGAGCAAGTAGAACTGTACCATTTGTATCAAAAGCAAAAGGTCTCCCTCTTGCTAAAATTGCTTCTAGGGTGATGGCTGGTGAGAAATTATCTAAGTTTAATTTAAAAGATAAATCTAAAGGCATGTACGCTGTTAAAGAAGCGGTATTTCCTTTTAATAAATTCCCTAATAGTGATTTGCTTTTAGGTCCCGAAATGAAGTCAACCGGTGAAGTTATGGGGTTTGATAAAAACTTTGGGATGGCATTTGCTAAAAGTCAAATTGCTGCAGCAAACTCTTTACCAAAACAAGGGCTTGCTTTCATTTCTTTAAAAGACTCTCATAAAGATGAAGGAATTGATTTAGCAAAACAACTGCTTAAATTAAATTTCTCTTTATGTGCAACTAGAGGAACTGCTGAATATATTCAAAAACATGGAATGAAATGTAGAATTATTAATAAAGTAAGTACCGGATCCCCGCATATAGTTGATGTCTTGGACTCTAAAAAAATTGCACTCGTTATTAATACGGGCGGTGGAAACAGAGAGCATAGAATTAGTGATGCGATCGCCATTAGAAGAGCGGCACTTAAAAATAAAGTTCCCTATTGTACTAATATGTCAACTGCTCAAGTATGTTTGGAAGCAATCAAATCTCTTAAAACTAAAAAATTAGAAGTTACTTCACTTCAATATATTTAATTACAAAACTTTCCAGTCTGTTTCAAAGGTAACATAATTTACTTGAATGCAACGTCTCTCTTTAACTATTTTCTTTTTTTCCATACCATGCCAAGTGTTAGGTCCACTAGTAAACATGTATCCATAGTTATTTTTATAAGGAACTGTTTTTACTTTTTCTAATTTATCATTATAAAAATCTGTACCTAGATCCTCAGATTCATTGGCATTATTAACAAATATTAAGCCTGACATTAGTTTTTCTTTAATATCACAATGAGGCTTTAACCAAAAACCTTCTCGATCACAAATAACTTCAACTCGAACATATGAATTTGACAAATCTTTATTGATCATTTTTGAAATGGTTTGGTGAACTTCTTTGGATTGAAGTTCGTTAATAAATTTTACTAAGTTTGGAAATTTTTTTTCGTTTTCATTTGTTACAAAACATCTAAATTTAATTGCTTCGCCCCCTGAGGCTATTCCTTCTCTAAATTCAGCGGCTCCACCATCAATTGCTCTAGTTCCATCATAATTAAGATTATGTTTGCTGACATCTGGTATATCAGCTTTAACTATTTCTTCTATTGCTCCATCTGTAAGTGCATTATGATATTCCCAATGGTCAAAGGGAATTTCATGTTTTTTTGATTGAGTTTGAATTGAATTTAAAAATGACATTAAGAATTAATTTTTTGTTTGATAATATTTGCTACTCTATTCGTTTCATCAAGTTTTTGATAGTTCCAACTTTCTACCTCTTCACCTAAATTTCTAGTAATATTTAATTCTCTAAATAAATTCCTAAATCGTTGAAATCTTTTGTCATTTTTTTTAGGTAAAATGTTAGCTATATAAATTGGTTTTCCAGTTAAAGCTGCTTCAGATATCATAGAACTTGAGTCGCAAGTAATTATTATATTTTCAGCAATTGCTAGAGCTGATAAATAAGCCTTTTTATCAACGTCCATTATAACTGTGTGATTATCTCCAAAATATTCTTTGGCATAATGAATTGTGTTTATAGGTGTTCTCATTGATGGAATTACAACGAGTTGAAAATCATGTTTTTTCAACAATTTATATAACATCGTGAAAATATGTTTCATATTCTTTGTTGAATAATCATAATACTTTGTTGGACCACCGATAATTAAAGCCCAAATTTTTCTTTCATCTTTTTTAATAAATGAATTTAAATAATCCCTATTTTCACTAATTTCATTCTCTGTAAGATAATGAATTGCACCCTTTGTACTAATAACATTTTGCCCTTCTATTGCATCATGTTCTGGAGCCACAATAAAATCAAAATGACTTAAATCTACTTTTGGATCTTGAATATGAATATTAAATACTTTTTTATTCGATGAATTTTTTAAATGAATTGACGGAACAATACTTTTACGACCACATGAAATTATCACATCAAAATAATTATTATCAATTTTTGTATAAACACTTTGTGAAATTGGTGTCAGCTTAGGTGGGATCATCTTCCAAAAATTATTTAGTTCAACTGTGTGGTGTACAAAATCAATATTTAAAGCTTTAGCTAAACCTTCAACTTGGCTTATCATACCATGCATCCCCTCCGTTAATAAAAGACCTTTCAATTTAGACATTAATCATTATATAGCTTTGATATGAGTCAAAATCCAACTAAACACACAAAAGTGTTAATAATTGGGTCCGGTCCCGCTGGGTACACTGCTGCTGTTTATGCCGCAAGAGCAATGCTAAAACCTATTTTAGTTCATGGAATAGAACCTGGTGGACAACTAACTACTACTACTGATGTTGAAAATTTTCCTGGTTTTGCTGAAGTAATTCAAGGACCTTGGCTAATGGAGCAGATGAAAGAGCAAGCAAAAGCTGTTGGAACAGAAATGATTGAAGATCATATTGCTTCAGTAAATTTAAAATCTAAACCATTTGAGGTGGTTGGAGATGGTGGTCAAAAATATACAGCAGACTCAATTATAATTTCAACTGGAGCTCAGGCAAGATGGTTAAATATTGATTCTGAACAAAAGTTTAGAGGATTTGGAGTTTCAGCTTGTGCAACATGTGATGGATTTTTCTTTAAAGAAAAAACGGTAGCAGTTGTGGGTGGAGGAAATGCTGCGGTTGAAGAAGCAATTTTTCTTACAAAATTTGCGTCAAAAGTACAATTAATTCATAGAAGAGATGAATTAAGAGCGGAAAAATTACTTCAAAAAAAATTAATGGAAAATAAAAAAATTGAAATTATTTGGGATAGTGTTGTTGAAGAAGTAATTGGTGATGAAAAACCTAAAAATGTAAAAGGGCTAAAAATTAGAAATGTAAAAACCAATAATATTGAAGAATTAAAGATTGATGGTATTTTTATTGCTATTGGTCACGATCCTGCAACACAATTATTCAAAGATCAATTAAATATGGATAAAGAAGGCTATTTGATAACTAAACCAGACTCAACTGAAACAAACATACCAGGAGTTTTTGCTGCTGGAGATGTAAAGGATAAAATATTCAGACAGGCTGTTACTGCTGCCGGAATGGGGTGCATGTCTGCACTTGAAGCAGAAAAATATTTATCCTCTAAAAATTAGTTCAAGTTTTCACAGAAAGATTTTATTCTCACCATTGCTACTTTTAATTTTTTCATCGATGTAGCATAAGAAATTCTAAAATGACCAGGCAAACCAAATGCAGATCCTTGCACGACAGCTACATTTGCTTTTTCTAGTAGTTTTTCAACAAACTCAGAATCTGTTTTTAGCTTAGTCTTTTTTCCTAATAAATTTTTGCAACTAGGAAAAACATAAAAAGCTCCATTGGGCGTTAAACAGTTTATACCTTTAATTTTGTTTAAGCTACTAACTACAAAATTTCTCCTTTTTTTAAATTCTTTAGATCTTGTTTTTATGAATTTCTGAGTTCCATTTAGAGCCTCAACTGCTGCAGCCTGACTTACGGAAGAAGGATTTGATGTTGATTGTGATTGAACTTTACGAATTGCTTTAATAATTTCTTTGGGACCTCCTGCATAACCTATTCTCCATCCTGTCATGGCATAAGATTTGCTAACACCATTCATAGTAAGAGTTCTATTTTTCAGATTAGAAATTTGAGCAGTAGTAAAATATTTAGATTTATCATAAGTAATATGTTCATAAATATCATCACTTAAAACATGAATTCTTTTGTGCTTAGCTAATACTTTAGAAAGCTTAATTATCTCAGCTTTAGTATAGCTTGCACCTGTAGGGTTTGAAGGCGAATTTAGTATTAACCATTTTGTTTTTTTAGAAATAGCTTTTCTTAATTTATTTGGAGTTATTTTAAAATTCTCAGCCTCACTACATTTTACAATTTTTGGTTTACCTCCTGCTAACAAAACCATATCCGGATAAGAAACCCAAAAAGGTGCTGGAATAATTACCTCATCACCCCTATTCAAGGTTGCCATAAAAGCATTATAAAGAACTTGTTTACCACCAGTTCCAACCGTTATTTCTTCTGCAGAATATTTTAAATTATTTTCTTTTTTAAATTTTTTTATTATTGCATTTTTTAAGGCTGGAGTTCCATCAACAGCAGTATATTTTGTATCACCGCTTCTAATAGCTTTTATCGCTGCGTTTTTAATATTGCTGGGAGTATCAAAATCTGGTTCACCAGCACCTAATCCTATTACATCCTTGCCAGCAGCTCTTAATTCTCTAGCTTTTTGAGTAACAGCAATTGTTGGAGATGGTTTAATTCTTTTTAAACTGTCTGATATTATGCTCATTGAAATATAAAATTAATCTACTAGTTTTATAAATAATGCAGAATACATATCAAGATTTAATTACTGAAATTCAAAATAAAAACCCTGAGATTAGCCCAAAACTTGAGGGTGGAAAAAAATTTCAAATGAAAACTGATTTTAAACCTGCGGGCGACCAACCTCAAGCAATTAAACAATTAGTTAATGGTGCAAACAAGGATCAACTTAGTCAAGTTTTACTTGGTGTTACTGGATCTGGTAAAACTTTTACAATGGCTAAGGTTATCGAAAAAACTAACAGACCAGCTTTAATTCTTGCACCTAATAAAACTTTAGCAGCACAGCTATATGGTGAAATGAAATCTTTTTTCCCAGACAATGCTGTCGAATATTTTGTATCTTACTATGATTATTACACTCCGGAAGCTTATGTTCCACGCTCAGACACTTATATTGAAAAAGAGGCATCAATTAACGAACAAATTGACCGGATGCGTCACTCAGCAACAAGATCATTATTAGAAAGAGACGATGTAGTTATTGTATCCAGTGTTTCTTGTATTTATGGACTAGGTTCAGTTGAAGCTTATAGCAAAATGACCTTAAGTTTAAAAACTGGTTACGATTATAATAGAGAAGAATTAATAAAATCTTTAGTAGCACTTCAATACAAAAGAAATGATCAAAATTTTTATAGAGGAACCTTTAGAGCTAGAGGAGAATATCTTGAAATTTTTCCTTCACACTTAGAGGATCGTGCTTGGAGGTTGAGTTTATTTGGAGATAAATTAGAAAAAATAGAAGAGTTTGATCCACTAACTGGTGATTTGGCTAATGAACTTAATGTAATCAAAGTTTATGCAAATAGTCACTACATCACACCAAAACCTACAATCGAACAAGCAATAATTAAAATTAAAAGAGAATTAGAAGTTACTTTAAAAAAATTTAAAGAGCAAAATAAATTACTTGAAGCACAAAGATTAGAAGAAAGAACTAAATTTGATTTGGAAATGATTGAGGCCACAGGTTCTTGCTCTGGAATTGAGAACTATTCAAGATTTTTATCTGGTAGAAAACCTGGAGAACCACCACCTACTCTATTTGAATATTTTCCAGATAATACTCTTATTTTTGTTGATGAATGTCACGTAACAGTTCCTCAATTAAACGGGATGTATAAAGGTGATAGATCCAGAAAAAGTAATCTTGCTGAGTATGGTTTTAGATTACCTTCTTGTATGGATAACCGACCACTTAAATTTGAAGAATGGGATGCCATGAGAACCCAAACAGTTTTTGTATCAGCAACACCCGGACCTTGGGAATTAAAACAAACAAAAAATAAATTTGTAGAACAAGTTATTAGACCAACTGGTTTAATTGACCCTCCAGTTGAAATAAGACCAGCTAAAAATCAAGTAGATGATTTAATGCATGAATGTAAAAATGTAATTGATAAAAATTACAGAGTACTTGTTACCACTTTAACTAAAAAAATGGCAGAAGATTTAACAGAATACCTTCATGAAAATGGTATTAAAGTTAGATACATGCACTCAGATATAGACACCTTAGAACGAATTGAGATCATGAGAGATCTAAGACTTGGTGTATTTGATGTATTGGTTGGTATTAACCTATTAAGAGAAGGACTTGATATACCCGAATGTGCATTAGTTGGGATTTTAGATGCTGACAAAGAAGGTTTTTTAAGATCTGAAACTTCTTTAATCCAAACAATTGGAAGAGCGGCCAGAAATCTAGATGGAAAGGTTGTTCTTTATGCTGATAAAGAAACAAAAAGTATTAAAAACGCAATCAAAGAAACAGATAGAAGACGAACTATTCAAGTTGCCTATAACAAAAAAAACAAAATTGATGCAAAGACTATTAAAAAAGAAATTGGAGACATATTAGAAAGTGTTTATGAAAAAGATTATGTAAAAGTTGGAACTAATGAAAATATTGGCGGTAATCTTAAAAAACACCTAAAAGTACTCAACAAAAGAATGAAAGAGGCTGCTACTAATCTTGAATTTGAGGAAGCAGCTAAAATTAGAGACGAAATAAGAAAACTAGAAGCTTCTGAATTAGAAATTACTTTAAACCCTAAAGTAAAAAAATATAGTACAAATAATAAAATTTATCCAAAAGGCAGATCAACTATGGGTCTACCGGGCACAAGAGCACAAAAAGGTAGGAAAAAATGGAAGCAAATAAAATAATTATTACTGGTGGAGCAACAAGAATAGGTGCTGCTATAGCAAAGAAATTGTCGGGCCCTAATAAAGAAATATTAATCCATTATTACAAGTCAAAATCTACAGCTGAGAGTTTAAAAAAAAAATTAGAAAAAAATGGCACTAAAATCTATCTAATTAAAGGAGATTTAAGCAAAGAAGCAGATGTAAATAAAATAGTTAAATTTGCAAAATCAAAATTAAAATATTTTGACTGTTTGATTAATAATGCCTCTCTTTTTGAAAATGATAAATTAGATAACTTTACTACCGATAGTTGGGGGAGACACTTAAGGACAAATCTAAGAACGCCTGCTCTACTATCCAAAGAATTTTCTAAAAATATTAGAGGTAAAAATAACAACATTATTAATATAATTGATCAAAGAGTATTTAAACTTACTCCTTACTTCTTTTCTTATACAATAAGCAAAACTGGTCTTTATACTTTAACTAAAACTTCAGCCATGAGTATGGCGCCAAATATAAGAGTAAATGGTATAGCTCCTGGACCAACAATAAAAAATAAAAGACAATCTGAAAAACACTTCAAAAAACAATATTTAGCTACACCTTTAAAGAAACAAGTTGATGTAAATGAAATTTGCAATGCAGTTGACTTCTTTATTAAAAACAGCTCTATTACTGGACAAGTTTTAGCTATTGATAGTGGTCAAAATTTAAACTGGCAAACACCAGATATAATGAGTGGAAAAGAATGAAAAAAAATAACTTTAAAGTAATTAAGATAGATAAAAATAAAAGCCTATTTAATTACGAAAAGAAAATTCTTATTAAAGAATTAACTTTAAATTTAAAATTAGGTTATTACGACTTTGAAAAAGAAAAACCTCAAAAAGTAAAATTTAGTTTAGAGATTGATTATGAAGATAAAAAACCAACCAGCGATAAAGACATAAAATCTATCGTAAATTATGCGCAAGTAGTAAAATTAATTGAAAAATTAACCAAAAATAAACATTATAATTTTTTAGAAACACTTGCTGAAGATGTTTTTGATATCCTATTTAAAGATAAAAGAATTGGCAAAATAATGCTTAAAATAGAAAAACTCGAAATTCTAAAAGAATGTACGTCTGTTGGTATTCAAATTACCAAAAAAAGAAGTCATGAAAAGCTCTGATCTTGGAAAAGAAGTAATCAAAAAAGAACTCCCGTTAATTCCAAAACTTCCCGGGATTTATAGGATGTTAAATTATAAAGGAGATATCTTGTATGTTGGTAAGGCCAAAAACCTTCCAAATAGATTGAAAAGTTATGTATCTGAAAAAAATCACATCATTAGAACTGAAAGAATGCTTTCACAAACTTTTAAGATCGAAGTTACGTCTACTGTAAATGAAAGTGAAGCTTTGTTGTTAGAAGCAAATTTAATAAAAAAATATAAACCAAAATTTAATATTTTACTTAAAGATGATAAATCTTTTCCATATATTTTCTTATCAGACCATGAATTTCCACGTATTGAAAAACATCGTGGAAAAAAAAGTAAATCTGGTCGCTACTATGGGCCATTTGCAAGTGCAATGGCTGTAAATAGTGCTATTAAAACTCTTCAAAAAATATTTTTACTTCGATCTTGTACTGACCAACAAGTTGCTTCGGCAAACAAAACCTGTTTCAATTATTATCTTAAACGTTGTGCTGGTCCATGTGGTGGCAAAATTAGTAAAGAAGATTATGCAAAATTAGTAGAAGCTGCTGATGAATTTCTTTCAAGTGGTAAATATAGAAAAATTCAAAAAAGCTTCTCTATTCAAATGGAGAATGCAAGTAATGAACTTGATTTTGAAAAAGCTGCAATTCTAAGAGATAAAATTAAGTCACTAAATATAATTCAGTCATCACTTAAAATTAATGAAGCAAACTTAATAGAAGCAGATGTTATTGCAGGATATAAAGAGTCAGGAAAAACTTGTATTCAAGTTTTTTTTTACAGATCTAAACAAAATTGGGGCAATCAAGCTTTTTTTCCAAAACATGATCCTGATGAAAATTTACAAGAGATACTTAATTCTTTTGTTTCACAGTTTTATGAAAATAAAAGTGTGCCAAAATTAATTATATTGAGTGAAGTTATTAAAGAAAAAAATTTGATAGAAAAAACACTATCTAAAAAAGAAAATAAAAAAATTGCAATTTCTGTGGCAAAAAAAGGATCTAAACTAAAAGTAATTAATCAAGCTATAAAAAATGCAAAAGATAGCTTAACAAGAAAACTTTATGAAAGTCAAAATAACAGGGAGTTACTAGATAGAATTAACTCTAAATTTAATTTAACTTCAGAAATTAATCTAATTGAAGTTTACGATAACAGTCATATCTCAGGCTCAAATAGCGTTGGCGCTTTAATTACATATGGTGAAGAAGGTTTTATAAAAAAAAGATACCGAAAATTTGATATTAAAACCAAAGGGACTGAGCAAGATGATTTTGCAATGATGAAAGAAGTTTTAACAAGAAGATTTAAAAGAGCTATGCTTGAAAAAGGAAACTACCTAACATTGCCAGATTTAATATTAATTGATGGTGGTAAGGGACAATATTCCTCAGCTAAAGAAGTTCTAAATAAATTTGGATTACACGATTTGCCAATAATTGCAATTGCAAAAGGTAAATTTAGAAATAGTGGAAATGAAACCTTTTTTTACGAGGGAAAATCATTCAAATTTGAGAAAAATGATCCAGCTTTGTTTTTAATGCAAAGACTTAGAGATGAAGCTCATAGATTTGCAATCACAACTCATAGAGCAAAACGTGCAAAGGGAATTAAAAAATCTTTATTAGACCAAATTGAAGGAATTGGTACGATGAGAAAAAGAGCCATATTAAACCATTTTGGATCAGCTAGAGCTGTTGAGTCTGCTAGTTTTGATGAAATAAAATCTGTAAAAGGTGTTGAGGAAAAAGTTGCAAAAAAGATATATAATTTTTTCCACGAATAATTATGCTTAAAAAAATTCCAAATATTTTGACCATTGGACGAATAATCATTGTCCCCTTTTTTGTTTTAGCATTTTATCTTCCCGGATTTTATGGTGATTTAACAGCGCTAATATTATTTATTGTCGCTTCATTCACTGACTTCTTAGATGGAATGTTAGCCAGAATGCTTGGTGAAGAGTCTAAATTAGGTGAATTATTAGATCCAATAGCAGATAAGATTATAGTTGCAACTGCACTTATCTTATTAGTAATGGATGGAACTATTAGACACTATGAAGTTATTGCTGCAATTATAATTCTAACTCGTGAGATTTTAATTTCAGGATTAAGAGAATTTTTAGCTAAAGGAAAAATTAAACTTCCAGTATCAAATCTTGCTAAACTAAAAACTGTTTTGCAAATGATATCAATAGCATTTCTACTTTCAGGAGAAACAGGAAATAAAATTATAAATTTTCAAGATTATAATGCTCAAACAATTGGAATTATTCTACTTTGGCTGTCAGCATTTTTAACTCTTTTTACAGGCTATGATTATATGCGTAAAGGAATTGACCACGCAATATCTGAAGATAATAAAGATTAAGCTGCTTTTTTCTTTCTAACTAAAGCTTGATAACTTTTATTTAAATCAATTATAGTTTCACAAACTTTATACTGATTTTCAGCAATACAAGAAACAGGTGTAACTTCAGCAGCAGTACCTGTTAAAAAACATCCAACAAAATTAGATAGTTCTGAAGGATTGATTTTTCTTTCATGCACTTTAATATTTTTAGTTTTAGCAATTCCAATAACAGTTCTTCTTGTAATTCCATCTAAAAACGAGTCTGGAGTTGGAGTATGTATTTCTCCATTTTTATCCTTAAAGAAAATATTCGCACCTGTTGCCTCAGCAATATTTCCCTCGTGATCAAGCATTAATGAATCCGAGTAACCTTGTTTTTCTGCTTCATGTTTTGATAAAGTACAGATCATGTAAAGACCTGAAGCCTTTGTATCCCAAGGTATTGTGTTTGGTGCTGGTCTTCGCCAGTTTGAAATATTTAATTTAATTCCTTCTACTTTAAGTTTTGGATCGAAATAAGATCCCCATTCCCAAGCTGCTATAGCTACATGAATTTTTGTTCGTTGAGCCGAAATCGCCATCATCTCACTTCCTCTCCAAGCAACTGGTCTTACATATCCATTTTCAACCTTCTGTGTTGAAATAATTTTATTTGATGCAATATTAATCTGCTCCTCAGTATAAGGAATTTCAAAACCCATTCTTCTAGCTGAATGAAAAAATCTAGAAGTATGTTCTTCTAGTTTAAATATTGAACCTTCATAAACTCTTTCTCCTTCAAACACGCAGCTTGCATAATGCAAACCATGGCTTAAAACATGAAGTTTAACGTCAGCCCAATCGACTAATTCGTCATTGTACCATATTTTTCCAGATCTTTTATCGTAGGGTATCATTTATGAAATTTTTTAAATTATAACTGAAAAATATCTTTGTATCTGTAATATGTCAATATAACTTACCTATAATGAAAGAACTTTTATATTTAAAAGATGATCAGTTAAAAGATTTAATTGAAAAATTGTTTGTTAGTTATAGAGAAACATTTTCAGATTCAAAGAGAGTATTAAATAAATATTCCATTGGCTTAGCACATCATAAAGTTATTCATTTATTGTCAATGTACCAAGGCATTTCAATTTCACAGCTTTTAAAACGACTAAAAGTAACAAAACAAAGCTTAAATAGAGTGCTAAAAGATTTAATTAAATTAGAATTGATAAAGTTTAAAAAAGACAATCAAGATACAAGAATTAAACATGTTTTCTTAAATGAAAAAGGACAAAAAATATTTAATGAAATTTTTGATCTACAAAAGAAAAGAATTTTTAATGCATTACTTAACTCAAGCTCAGAAGAGGTAATTAATTTTGATAACGTGTTAAAAAAAATTATAAATGGATAAATTTATTGCACATATCCTAGTTGTTGATGATGATGATGGAATTAGATCTTTGGTTAAGAAGTATTTAAATGAAAATAACTTTTTAGTTACAACTGCAGATAGTGCGGAAAGTGCTTCTAAAAAAATCAAAATTATAGAATTTGATTTAATAGTTTTAGACATCATGATGCCAGGCAAAAATGGTTTAGAATTTATTCAAGATCATAAAAAAAAATTAAATACACCTATTATCCTTTTAACTGCTAAAGGTGAAGCAAATGAAAGAGTTGAAGGACTTGAAATTGGGGCTGATGATTATTTAGCTAAACCATTTGAGCCAAAAGAACTTATTCTAAGAATAAAAAATATTTTAAATAAGACTATTAAAACTGAACAAATAAGAATTATAGAATTTGCAAATGTAAAAATTGATTTAAACAAACTTTTAATTATTAAAAATAATAAAGAATTTAAGATCAATAATACTGAAAAGACAATACTGGAAAAAATGATTAATAGCCCTGGCAAAACATTCTCAAGAGAGAATATAGGTCGATTAATAGATTTAGATAAAGAAAGATCAATTGATGTGATCATAACTCGATTAAGAAAAAAAATTGAAATTGATCCTAAGAATCCTAAATTTTTACAAACCATAAGAGGAGCTGGATATGTTCTCTGGATTGAGTGATTTTTTTAAAAAGATATTACCAAAAAGATTATTTTATAGAGCTCTTTTAATTGTTGCGGTTCCTATTTTAGTTCTTCAATTAGTAATAACGATTGTTTTTTTTGATAGCCTTTGGATCAAAACAAATAAAGGAATGACTAAGGCATTAATAAATGAAATTAGCATGTTTGTTAAAATTTATGATAATGAAAAAACCGACAAAAAAGAATTAACTAATATTTTTTCTCTTTTTTTAGATTTAAATATAGAATTCATTGATAATAAAAAAATTGAAAATAAATATAAAGAAAGATGGTTTAGTCCAATTGACAGAACTCTTAGAAGAGAATTAAAATCTAATTTTGATTCAGGGAAATATTGGTTTAATACAACAAACTATAAAGAATTAATTGACTTGAGGTTACAATATCAAAATGGATATTTTAAATTCTTAATACCAAAAGATCGGGTTACAAGCTCTTCTGCAAGAATATTTGCGCTTTGGATTACAGTACCAGCTATTATCATGGTGATTATTTCTCTAATATTTCTAAAAAACCAAACAAGGCCAATCATTAAACTTGCGCGCGCAGCTGAAAGATTTGGCAAAGGTGAAAAAATAGAAGAATTCAAACCTTCAGGAGCTCTTGAAATAAGGCAGGCAGGTTATGAATTTGACAAAATGAGAAAAAGAATCTTGAGACACCTGAATCAAAGAAATGAAATGTTATCAGGAATAAGTCATGATTTAAGAACTCCACTAACAAGAATGAAATTACAAATTGCCTTCATTGATGAAAAAGTTTTGGCTAAAAAATTAACTGCAGATATTGATGAAATGGAAAAAATGCTTAACGAATACCTTCAATTTACAAGTTCATCTTACATTGAAAAAGATGAAATGTTCAACTTATCAGAGTTAATGGAAAAAATTATTGAAAAGTATGAAAATGAAAATATTTCCAAAGATTTAATACCAAGAGTTTATTTTAATGGAAGAAAAAATTTAATTAATCGATGTCTAAATAATATAATCGATAACGCTTTAAAATATGCTGATAATGTTGAAATTAAACTTAATAAAAAAAATACAGATTTATTTATAACGATAGATGATGATGGTCCTGGTATATCGGTAAAAGAATATGAAAATGTATTCAAACCTTTTTATAAAATCAACAAAGGAAGAGCAGACTCAAAATCTAGTGTAGGACTTGGTTTGTCAATTGCCTCTGATATTATTAGATCTCATGGTGGTAATATAAAGCTGGAAAAATCTACAATGAATGGTTTGCGAGTTAAGATCTTTTTGCCGATTTAATTTTTTTTCTTTTTTTTGTTTCTAGTTTTTTGATTTTATTTTCTAAATTTTCAACTCTTTTAGCTAATACTTCAAATTCATCTTTACTTGTGATTTTCATCTTAAAAACAATTTCGTCTCTTTTAGATCTTAAGATATTTAAAAGCTCTGAACTTAGATCTTTTGATGAAATTATGCCTTGCTCAAAAAGTTTGGCAAGCTTATCAATAATAAATTTAGAATTTTTCATATTTAAGATATACTTTATAAGTATTATTTAAAATGTTCATCAATAATTTTGACCCAGTTGCATTCCAGATTATGTCATTTGAAATCAGATGGTATTCATTGGCTTACATTGCAGGAATTGTAATTGGCTGGTTGCTATGTAAAAAAATATTTATTCAAAAATCAAACATTAATGAAAAATTTGATGACTATATAACTTATTTAATTATTGGAATAATTGTTGGTGGAAGACTGGGATACATAATATTTTATAATTTTGATTATTATGTCAATAATATCCTGGATATTTTTAAAATTTGGGAAGGAGGAATGTCTTTCCATGGAGGTTTAATAGGAGTCATTGTTACAAGTATAATTTTTGCAAAAAAAAATCATCAAGAATCATTTTTGTATATGGATCTAGTATCATTGGTTGCACCAATTGGGATTTTTTTTGGAAGATTGGCGAACTTTATAAATTCAGAACTTTATGGAAACGCTACTGAGGTTCCTTGGGCTGTAACATTTATCCAAGTAGATAATTTATCAAGACATCCGTCACAACTATATGAGGCAATTTTAGAAGGTATAATTTTATTCTTAATATTGCTTCACTTTAGAAAAAAAAAATTTTTAGAAAAACCTGGTTTGATTTCAGGACTATTTTTAATTTTTTATTCTGTCTTCAGATTCTTCGTTGAATTTTTTAGAGTACCAGATGAACAATTAGGTTATTTAATTTTCAATTTATCGATGGGGCAAATTATTAGTCTAATATTTATATTATTCGGAATAATTCTATTTTATTTTAAAAATGAAAATAAGCAGATCAACTAGTTTACCTTTAGATAAATTTATCGAATTGGCTCTTTATGATAAAAATTCTGGGTATTACATGAAAAAAAACCCATTTGGGGAAAAAGGAGACTTTATTACCGCGCCAAATATTACAAGACTTTTTTCAGAAATAATCGCTATTTGGGTAATAACTTTTTGGAAAAGTATTGGTTCTCCAAAAAAATTTAATTTATTGGAACTAGGTGCGGGTAATGGTGAAATGATGAAAGTAATAACTCATACACTAAAAAATTTTCCAGAATGCTTTAGCACTTGTAACTTTATGATCCATGAAAAAAGTGATTTTTTAATAAATCAACAAAAAAAAAATTTAAAATCTGAAAAAATTTCATGGATAAAAAACATAGAAAAAATTAATTCAGATCCAACTGTATATTTGGCAAATGAATTTTTTGATGCCATTCCAATTAAACAATTTTTTAAAAAAAAAGAAGGTTGGGTTGAAAGATTTGTAGATTTAAAAAATCCAAAAAAAGTAGAATTTAAAGAACAAAAAATAAATATTAAAATACTTGAAAAGAACCTAAATTTTGAAATATCAAAAAATCAAAATATTATTGAGTATTCACCTAGTGCATTCAAATACTTAAAGATTATTTGTGACATAATTCAAAAAAATAATGGTGGAATATTAATAATTGATTATGGGTACTTAAATTCAAAAATGCATGAAACTTTGCAAGCTGTAAATAATCATAAATATTCTAATGTTTTGGAAAATATTGGAGACTCAGATATAACTTATAATATTAACTTCAAATTATTTCAAAAATTTACAAATCAATTTCACAATCTAAGTTCACTTATTAGTAATCAAAAAAAATTTTTGACTAGTATGGGAATACTACAGAGAGCAGAGATTGTAAGTAAGAGTATACCTTTTTCAAAAAAAACTGACTTATTCTATAGAATTAAACGCCTTATCGATGAAAAACAAATGGGAGAATTATTTAAAGTAATGCTGATAAAAAAAACAAAAAATAAATTTAAAACAGGATTTCAAATTGATTAAGTCTAAAAAACTAACTAAAATAAAAAATTTAAAACATGGTTTCTTTAACAGTATTGGTGGTAAATCAACAAATATTTATAAAAGCTTAAACTGCGGCCCTGGCTCAAAAGATAAAGCCTTAAATATCAAAAAAAACTTAGAAATAGTAAGAAAAAAAATTAACAATAAAGCAAAAAGTATTTTTTTAATTCATCAAATACATAGTAATAAATTTGTTTATATTAATAAAAAATATAAGAGAAAAATAAAACCCAAGGCTGATGCCATAATAACCAATCAAAAATATTTGCCGATTGCAGTTTTAACTGCTGATTGTGCTCCTATATTAATTTATGATGACAAAATAAAAATGATTGCCGCTATACATGCTGGTTGGAAGGGCGCTTATAAGGGTATTATAGATAAAGTTATTAAATTCATGATTAAAAAAGGATGTAATCCAAAGAATATGACAGCTGTCATTGGTCCTTCAATTTCAAAAAAAAATTATGAAGTTAAGGAAGATTTTAAGAAAAAATTTATCAAAAAGAATAAGAAAAATCTTAAATATTTTAAGATTAATAAACAAAAAATGTATTTTGATTTAACTAAGTATGTTTATTCATCTCTTCAAAGCAATAAAATCAGAAACATAGACACCATAAAAGTTGATACTTTTGATATTAAAAATAAATTTTTTAGTGCAAGAAGAGCTTTGGCATTAAGACATAATGATTATGGTAGAAATATTTCAATAATTATGCTTAATTAGGTTTTTAATGAAATTATTATCCGGAAATAGCAACAAACCTCTTAGTAAAAATATTGCAAAATATTTAAGATCTAAATTAGTAAACTCTAGTATTAGAAATTTTTCAGATGGAGAGATTTATGTTGAAATAAATGAAAATATCAGAGGAAATAGCATATTCATAATTCAATCCGTATCATCCCCTGCTAATGACAATTTAATGCAACTTTTACTTTGCATTGATGCATTAAAGCGATCTTCTGCAAAAAATATTACAGCGGTTATCCCCTATTTTGGATATGCAAGACAAGACAGAAAAGTTGTACCAAGAACTTCTATCTCGGCTAAGCTTGTTTCAAACCTAATTACAAAAGCTGGAGCAGATAGAATTGTCACTGTAGATTTGCATGCAGGTCAAATTCAAGGATTTTTTGATATCCCAGTTGATAATTTATTTGCAACTCCAATTTTTGCAAGACATGTTAAAAAAAAGATAAAAAGTAAAAATATTATTTGTGTTGCCCCTGATGTTGGTGGAACAGAAAGAGCAAGAGCATTAGGTAAACTTTTAAATGTGGGACTTGCAATCGTAGATAAAAGAAGACCAAAGCCTGGTCAGTCTCAAGTAATGAATATAATTGGTGATGTTAAAGGAAAAACATGTGTAATTGTTGATGACATTATCGATTCAGGAGGAACAATTGTTAATGCCGGCAAAGCTTTACATGACAGAGGTGCAAAGGAAGTTTATGTATACATTACTCACGGAGTACTTAGTGGTGAGGCTGTAAAAAAAATTAAAGGTTCTAAAATTAAAAATCTAGTAATCACAGATACAATTGATAATAGTAATAAAATTAAAGGTGCTAAAAACATTGAAGTTCTACCCATTTCAAGCTTAATGGGTGAGGCAATTAAAAGAATATCTAACTCAACTTCTGTTTCAGATTTATTTAAATAATTACCTTGAGTTATTAAAGAACTTGAGCTAAAAACCCTTGATTTTATGAATTCATTAGACGCAAACATTAGAGATACAAAAACTAAAGGTGAGCTAAATTCACTAAGAAATAATGGTGAAGTACCAGCAATAATTTATGGTGGTGAAGCACAAAATGAAAAAGTATCTATTTCAAAAAAATTATTGAAAACTTTAATTGAAAAAGAAAATTTTTTATCAAGTATTGTGACTTTAAGTATTAATGGAAAAACTCAAAATGTTCTTCCTAGAGAAATTAAGTACCACATTATCACCGATGAACCAATTCATGTGGATTTTTTAAGAGTAGTTACTGGTGTAAAAATTAGAATAGAAGTTCCTGTTCAATTCATTAATCATGAGAAATCACCTGGATTAAAAAGAGGTGGAGTACTAAATATTGTAAGAAGAAAAGTAGAATTAAGATGTCCAAGTGAAAAAATTCCTGAAAATCTTGTAATTGATCTTGATGGAGTTGATATAGGAGAAAGTTTTAAAATTTCATCAATTAATTTAGATAGTGAAGTTACTCCAACAATTACAGGAAGAGACTTTGTTATTGCAACCCTAGCAGCACCAACTGTAATGAAAGAACCTGAAAAACCAGCTGAAGAAGAGGCTGCTGAAGGAGAAGAGGGAGCTGAAGGAGTGGAGGCAGCAGAGGATGGTGAAAAACCAGCTGCTGAAGGTGACAAAAAAGAAGGTGAAGATAAAAAACCTGCTGAAGAAAAAAAATAACCTATAAAAGTTGAATTTTACTACCCATTAATAAAAAAAATATGCTCTTATTTGTAGGTTTAGGCAATCCCACACCAGATAGTGAAAATAATAGACACAATGTTGGATTTAAAATTATTGATTCTATCAATAAAAAATTTAGCTTATCAAAACAAAAACCAAAATTTAAAGGATTATTAACAACAGGAAATGTTGGAGACCAAAAAGTTTATGCAATTAAACCATTAACTTTTATGAACAACTCTGGAATTTGTATAAGGGAACTAATTGAATATTTTAAAATTGATGCAGAAGATGTAATTGTATTTCATGATGATTTAGATGTTGAGTTTGGAAAGATTAAAGCAAAATTTAGTGGATCAAGTGCAGGCCACAACGGAATTGCATCAATTGATAAATTTATTGGTAAAGATTATTCAAGAGTAAGAATTGGAATAGGAAAACCAAAGGAAAAAATGGAAGTTAGTGATTTTGTTCTTCAAAATTTTGACGAAGAAGAAATGCTAAAAATAGAAAAAATTTCAAAAAATATTAATGACTCTATTTCTATTTTAGTAGATAAAAAATTAGATTTATTTTCTAGTACTGTAAATAATAAATAATGAGTTTTAAATGTGGAATTGTTGGTTTGCCCAACGTAGGTAAATCTACTTTATTTAATGCTCTGACTAATTCAAGTAAAGCTCAAGCAGCAAATTTCCCTTTTTGTACAATAGATCCAAATGTGGGTGTTGTACCAGTTCCAGATGAAAGACTTAATAATTTGTCTAAAATTTCAAAATCTAAAAAAATTATAAATACAACTATTTCATTTGTTGATATCGCAGGGCTTGTAAAAGGCGCTTCTAAAGGTGAAGGATTAGGAAACAAATTTCTTTCACATATTAGAGAAGTAGATGCAATCATTCATATGATCAGATGTTTTGACTCTGATGATATTCAAAATGTTAATCCAAATGTAGACCCGATAAGAGATCTTGAAATAATTGAAACTGAGATGATGTTGGCAGATTTAGAGTCTATTCAAAAAAGACTAGAAAAAAGCAATAAAAAGAACCTTGATGAAGAGCAGTCGAAAATACTAGAAATTGCATTGGACTGTATAAATAATGATAAAGATATATCAATTTTAAAATCTGAATTTAAAAATAAACAACTTAATCAAAGTGGTCTACTATCTATTAAACCAAAAATATTTGTTTGTAATGTAGATGAAAAAAGTGTTCAAGAAGGAAATCAATATACAAAAAATTTTACAGAAAAATTTGGTAAAGAAAGTACCTTAATTGTATCAGCTGATATAGAAAATCAAATTAACGAGTTAGAATCTATTGAGAGAAAAAATTATATGGAAATGATTGGTCTTAAAGAAACTGGATTAAGCATGTTGATCCAAAAAGGATATAAAATATTAGAACTAGATACCTATTTTACATCTGGACCAGAAGAAACTAGAGCTTGGACTATTCAGAAAAACTGTACCGCACCAAAAGCAGCCGGAGAAATTCATACTGATTTTGAAAAAGGTTTTATTAGAGCAGAAACAGTTTCTTATGAAGATTTTGTAACAAACAATGGATGGATTAATTCAAAAACTAATGGAAAAATGAGACTAGAAGGTAAAGATTATATTGTTAAAGATGGAGATGTTTTAAACTTCAGATTCAATACGTGACCAAATTTTTTTCATACTAAAATAGACTAAGATAGTTAAAATAATCAAATATACAATTACCTTAAAACCCATTTGATGCCTAGACTCTAAATGTGGTTCTGCTGCCCACATTAAAAATGTTACCACATCTTTTGCCATCTGTTCTTCAGAGGCAGTTGTGCCATCAGAATATTCTACCAAACCGTCCTCTAGAGGTTTTGCCATTTTAATATTATTTCCATACATATATTTATTATAATACACACCTTCATCTAATATTGTGCCGCTTGGAGGTGCTTCATATCCTAAAAGAATAGAATAAAGATAATCAGCTCCACCGCTTCTTGCTTTTGCCAATACCGACATGTCTGGTGGATACGCTCCGCCATTAGCTGCTTGTGCAGCCCTTTCATTTTCATAAGGCATTATAAACTTATCTGATAATTTTCCAGCTCTTGCAAACATCTCTCCATCAGCATTTGGTCCATCTGTAACTTCAAAAGAAGCAGCAATAGCTTTCGCTTGTTCAAAAGAAAATTCAGGTCCACCTTTTTCACTCAAATTTCTATAACTCAAGTATTTCATTGAATGACAACCAGCACACACTTCTGAATAAACCTGGTATCCTCTCTGTAGTGATCCACGATCAAATTTTCCAAATAAACCTTTAAAACTCCAATCTATTTTCAAGAGGTCAGTTTTTTCTGCAGCTTTAACTTGATATCCTCCTATCGATAATAAAAAAATTAAATAAGTTATTGTTATAATTTTTTTCATAATATTAATTTAAACTCTTTTTTTTTATAATATTTGCTAAATCTGGAGATCCCCCAATAATTGGTTCTGTAATACTTAATGGTAAAGGTATTGTTTTCTCCTTGCGTCCTAAAATTGGCATAATGATTAAAAAATGTATAAAATAATATGCTGTAGCTACTCTAGCTACTAACAAATAAAGCCCTTCAGCGGGCATTGCTCCCATGTATCCTAAAATTAAAACATCAATAAATAAGATCCAATAAAACTGTCTATATAACGGTCTAAACACAGCAGATCTAATTTTTGAAGTATCTAACCAAGGTAAAATTACTAATACAAAAATTGATGCAAACATAGCTATAACACCAAATAATTTATCAGGAACAGATCTTAAAATTGCATAAAAAGGCAATAAGTACCACTCTGGGACAATATGAGCTGGTGTTACCATTGGATTTGCCTCTATATAATTATCTGCATGTCCTAAAATGTTAGGTGAATAAAAAACGAAAAAAGCAAATACTATAATAAACATTAATAAAGCAAAACCATCTTTAATAACAATGTATGGGTGAAACGGAACTGTATCCTTTGAAGGTTTCTTTATATCAATTCCAATAGGGTTATTATTTCCTGGAACATGTAATGCCCAAATATGAAGAACTACTAGTCCAAGAATTAAAAATGGCAACAAGTAATGTAAAGCATAAAATCTTGTAAGAGTGGGGTTGTCAACTGCAAACCCTCCCCATAACCAAGATACTATACCTTCTCCAACAAAAGGAACTGCGCTAAATAAATTTGTAATTACTGTCGCTCCCCAAAAACTCATTTGTCCCCAAGGCAAAACATAGCCCATAAATGCTGTCATCATCA
Organism: uncultured Pelagibacteraceae bacterium; assembly: GCA_902591185.1. Classification (GTDB taxonomy): domain Bacteria; phylum Pseudomonadota; class Alphaproteobacteria; order Pelagibacterales; family Pelagibacteraceae; genus Pelagibacter. Next base: position 147,118 of record CACIZU010000001.1, on the reverse strand, counting down.
TCAATAAATATATAATCATTCCAATAATCCAGATTACTTCTCTTGGAGACTTGTAAGAACCATAATACAATGCTCTAAAAATATGAATATAAACTGCAAGAAAAAACATTGAAGCTCCATTTGCATGAACATATCTTATTAACCAACCATAATTCACGTCTCTCATTATGTGTTCAACACTTGCAAAAGCTAAATCTGAATCAGCGATATAATGCATGGCTAATGCTATGCCAGTAACTATCTGTGCAATTAAACAAAAAGTTAATATTCCTCCAAAAGTCCACCAATAATTTAAATTTTTAGGTGTAGGATATTCTGAAAGATGATTTGAAAGAGTTAATAAAGGCAAACGATCATTAAACCATTTTCCTAACTTTGAAGTAGGTTGATAATCGTGATCACTCATAGCTTATTATTTACCCAATTTTAATTGTGTTAGCATTTACAAACTCATACTTTGGAACTTCCATATTTGTTGGCGCTGGTCCCTTCCTTATTCTACCTGATGTATCATAATGTGAACCATGACACGGGCAAAACCATCCGTCATAGTCGCCTTTATCATTTAAGGGTACGCACCCTAAGTGAGTACAAATACCAAGCATCACTAACCACTCGGGATTCTTTGCTCTATCCTCATCTTTTTCAGGATGTTTTAAATCTTCCATTTTAACTAACTTTGCTTCGGTTATTTCATCTTGAGTTCTTCTTCTGATAAAAACTGGTTTACCTCTCCAAAGTACGGTTATTGTATTTCCTGGTTTAACTGAACTCACGTCAACCTCTGTGCTTGCTAATGCTTTAACTGATGCATCAGGGTTCATTTGATCAATTAATGGCCAAATGACTGCAGCAACTCCTACGGCTCCAACGGCATATGAAGCAGTAAATAAAAATTCTCTTCTTTTTGGCTTTTTATCTGACATTTTTTTAAATATTATTTTAAAAATTTATTTAATATACAATTTCTTATAGGATAATAGTCTTTTTTCTATGGATAGAATGACACATAACAGTTATGAACTTGGCACCAAAAATTGCATTATATCAGCCTGATATACCTCAAAATACAGCAGCAATAGTTAGAACATGTGCCTGTTTGGGTGCTAAACTTGAAATAATTGAACCTTGTGGTTTTCTTCTTAACGATAAACGATTCAAAAGAGTAGTAATGGATTACATAAATTGGGATAAAATTGATATATATCAAAGTTCTGAAAAATTCTTTGAAGCAAAAAAGAATCAAAGAATTGTATTGATGACAACCAAGGCGTCAGTATCTTATACAAAATTTAAATTTAAAAAAAATGATACAATATTATTTGGTAGAGAGAGTGCTGGTGTTCCTAAAAATGTACATCAATTAATAAATGATCGTCTCAAAATACCAATGAATGGAAGTGCTAGATCACTTAATATTGCATCTTCAGTTGCAATTATTTTGGCAGAAAGTCTAAGACAAACAAATTTAATATAAAATGCATAACGAAGTTAAAAAAAATCTAACTAGCAATTGGTTTAAACTACTTCAAAATGCAATTTGTGATGACATTAATAAAATAGAAAAAAATAAAAAAAATTTTAAGTCAACTAATTGGCTGAAAAATAAAAAAAAAGATGAAGGTGGTGGAGAATATAGAATTCTTAAAAATGGAAAAGTTTTTGAAAAAGTTGGTGTAAATTTTTCAAAAGTTTATGGTAAATTTCCAAAAAAATTTCAAAAAAATATTTTAGGAGCTAATAAAGATCCCGGCTTTTGGGCATCAGGAATTTCAGTTGTAATGCATATGAAAAATCCTCATATTCCTGCAATACATTTCAATACTAGATATATCTGTACTACCCAAAATTGGTTTGGTGGTGGCATAGATATCACTCCATCATTAAAAGATAACAATGAAAAAAAACAATTTCACAAAACTTTAAAAAAAATGTGTGATCGACATAATAAAAAATATTACAAAAAATATAAAAAATGGTGTGATGAATATTTTTATCTTCCACATAGAAATGAAGCTAGAGGAATTGGTGGCATTTTTTTTGATTATAAAAAAGATAACTTTGAAAAAGATTTTAAATTTGTAAGAGATGTTGGTGTCACCTTTCAAATGATATTCAATAACATTATTGAAAAAAAGATTAAGAAAAAATGGACTTTAAAAGATAAGGAGATGCAGTATATTAAAAGAGGTCGATACACAGAATTTAACTTATTGTACGATAGAGGTACAAAATTTGGATTACAAACAGGTGGTAATGTGGAAGGAATTTTAATGTCATTGCCACCGATTGCAAAATGGAAATAAAAAATGGATAAAGAACCAATTACTTTAAACGGTTTGAATAAATTAAAAGACGAATTAGTTTTTTTAAAAGAAAAAAAAAGACCAAAAATTGTAGCTGCTATTGCTGAAGCAAGATCACATGGAGATCTTAAAGAAAACGCTGAATATCATGCGGCAAAAGAAGAACAGTCTCACAACGAAGGTAGAATAACAGAAATTAACGATATTATTGCCAGAGCTAATGTTATTGATATTACAAAATTAAATAATGATGGAAAGGTTATCTTTGGTTCTACAGTATTTTTAGAAAATTTAGATAATGGAGAAAAGATTAATTATAAAATAGTTGGAAAAGACGAGGCTGACTTAAAACAAAAACTAATTTTTTATCAATCGCCAATTAGCAAAGGTCTAATTGGAAAAAATAAAAGTGATCTTGTAGAAATAACAACTCCAGCTGGGGTTAAAAATTTTGAAATTAAAGATGTTAAATATATTTAACTTTTAACAATTTTTTGAATTTGTTTTTCTGATATTTGGAAACCATTTTGAACCCACATCTCCTCTATCATTTTTAATTTATTGCCTAATATTTTACCTTCGGGAATGTTAAACTTGGTCATAAGAACATTTGCGTTAATTGGCATGGTTGGACTAATCTTATCTTTATAAAAATCTATTAACTTAATTAATTTTTTTTCAACCTTATTTGATGTAAATAATTTAAAATTAATAATATCAACCGCAGCTTGCCAACCATCATAATAAAAAATCTTATTAAAATTCTTTTCTGTAAATTTTTTAATATTCACTTTTTCTTTATAAAAAGAATCAATTAATTTTAATCTCTTTTGATCTTTTTTTGAGATATTAAATTTATAAAAGAAATAATCAGCATTATCAGTACCATCAACTATCATGAGAGATAATAAAAAAATAAAATCAGCTTTAAATAAATTATCACGAGAATAAGAATTTAGTTTTTTAAAATTGTCTAAGTTTTTTAGTTGTGGAAATATAATTCCTATAAGCTCTAAACTCTCTTTGTCATTAAATAATTTTAAAAAACCATCAGATTTTGTTAATTTTTTAAATTCATCTAATAACCTTTCTGAAGATAATTGAGAAACCCCTCCAATATTTCTTTTTATTATTTTAATAATCTCAGGTTTATGTTTATGATTAGAATAATTTAGAAAAAAACGAATATACCTAAGAATACGTAAGTAATCTTCTTTAATTCTATTTTCTGCATCTCCTATAAATTTAATATACCCATCTTCTAAATCTTTTTTACCATTATGAGGATCAAATAAATTTCCTTCTTTATCTGAATATATTGAATTAATTGAAAAATCTCTACGTGCAGCATCATCTTTCCAGTCTAAAGAAAACTCTACTTTTGCATGTCTTCCATCAGTTATAACATCCTTTCTAAGAGAAGTAATTTCGTATTTATATTCATCTATTATGGCTGTTATAGTTCCGTGTTCAATTCCAGTTTCGTAAAAATTAATTTCTTTTTTTTTTAAAGCATCACAAACTTCACTTGGTTTTAAATTTGTAGCTAAATCAATGTCATCAACAGTTTCTTTTTTAACAATCTTCCTGATGCAGCCACCCACATATCTAACTTCGCTATTTTCAGAATAAGAATTGATAGCCTCAAAAATTTTATAAGCAGGTGTCTGATATGTAATATTTTTAAGATTTTGACTTATATAATCAAGATTATGTGATCTAAAAAAAATTTTATCTAAAAAGTTATCCATAAATGGCTGGGGCGCTAGGATTCGAACCTAGGATGCCGGTACCAAAAACCAGTGCCTTACCACTTGGCTACGCCCCAATATTATTTTCGTATAGCACAAAAAAATAAAATTTATATAGTTTTTGATGTATTGCACCAATAATTCTTAAATTTTCTTTTAAATTGAACTTTCGCTAATTCACTATCTCGTTTTGACTGATAATACGCAACTATTAAGGAGCCAGAACCCGTCATTCTTACAAATATTGGGTTTTTTAAATTTTCTAAATATGATTTTATACTTTTAAGTTTTGGATACTTTAAAAAAGCAACTTTTTCTAGGGCATTCTCTTGGTTTGATAAAAATTCAGAAGAAAACATTTTTTTTTTAGGATTATTATATTTTGGTTTTGTTAATTTTTTTATACCTGAATAAATTATTTTTGTAGAACAACCAAAATTTGGTTGTGCTAAAATAGTATAAAATTTAGGACAGCCTGAGAACTTTTTAATATCATTATTTGACTTCAAAATAGTACATTTTGAATTAATACCCAAAATTACATCAGAGCCTATTAAGCTACAAATCTTTTGAAGTTTTTTTTTATTAATTTTAATAATTTTTTTTTTAATTAAAAAATTAAGAATATTTGCTGCATTCATTGATCCACCACCAAGTCCAGATTTTTGAGGTATATTTTTTTTAATCTTAACTTTAAATTTTTTATTTTTTAATAGTTCATTATCATCCAAAATTTGAAATAATTTTTTTACTGTATTATTTTTGCTTATATTTTTTGAAAACTTTCCATAAAAAGATATTTTATGATCTTTATTTTTAATGTTCTTAATAAAAATTAAGTCATACAAATTAATAAATGAAACAATGCTCTCAATCTTATGTAGCTTTTTTAGTCTACCAGTGACATTAAGTGCTAGATTAATTTTAGCATATGATTTGACTTTACCAAAACTCATTTAAGAATTTTTAAGACCTTCTATTATTTTAATATTTACTTTTTCTCTTAAATCATCTTCTGTATCATCTGAACTTAAAACGTTGTTCCAAAAATATCTTGCTTGAATCTTTCTATTTAATTTCCACAAAATATCTCCATAATGATCATTAACTATTGGATCTTCAGGCATTAATTCAACAGCTTTTTTTATATATTTTTCTGCTTCAACATAATCATCTATTAGATAGTATGCCCACCCTATTGAATCTGTAATGTAAGGATCATTACTTCTTAAAGCATATGCCTTTTCCAACATTTTCATAGCTTTATCAATTTGATAATCACGTTCTAACCATGAGTATGCCAAATAATTTAAAACATATGCATCTTCAGGATTAATTTTTAATGAGTTTAGCAAATCTTTATCAGCGTTTTCATAATCTCCTAATCTTTCGTAACTTCCACCTCTTCTATATAATAAATCTGATTTAATCTCAGAGTCATCATTTAAAGATGAAATAATTTGAGTGTAATTTTTAATAGCTTTTTCATATTTTTTTGAATTTTTATAAAAGTTAGCAATATCAAAAACCATTCTTAAATTTGGATTTTCAATTTTGTTAAACTTTTTAACTATAAAGTCTATTCCATCATCGTATCCTTGTTCATTAATAATTATTTGTGCCTCCTTTTTAACTCTAAACCAATAATAAAACTCATATTTTTTATTAAATTTTTTTAAAACTTTTTTAGCTTTGTCATATTCTTGATTAAAATAGAAATTTTCAGCAACAAGAGATAAATTTAATATAAATTTTGAATTTAAATAATTTGAAAGATTTAAATAAAAATTAGATTTTTCAAAATTATCTTGGGAAGAATAAAGATTTGAAATTAAAAATAAAAACTCACTGATAATATCGCTATGATTATTGCATGAAAAAATTTTGTTAAATTCTTTAAATTCATTTTTGTCCACCCAACTCTTGCTTTGGGACAACAAAAGTGTAGAGCTGATATATTCTAGCTGCGAAGCTACCGCCTTAACTTCATCAATCTTTTTATTCTCAATTAAATAATTAATATAGAAAAAAAAATATCTAGAATAATCCCCATCAGGATTATTAATCAAATTCAAAAAAGAAGATCTGGTATTTTCTTTTTTTAAATAGCATCTTTGAAATGCCTGAGTAATAATTGATATATTTCCAAAATTTTTTTCATTAAAAGAGATTTCCTTATTTTTAAATGTATGAATATATTTTCTTAGAGTTTCAAATATAACTAAATTAAATCTATTTTGATTTGTAAATCTTATGCTTTGATCTAAATATTTTTCTGCTTCACCAAAATTATTTTTTTTTAAACTATCTGCAATTAAAAGAATATGAGCCTCAAAGAAATCTGAATTATCTTCATTACTACTATTTTTGATTATATTTATAGCTTGCGTGACCTTATTTTCTAATACTAAAGAATAAACATATCTTTTTAAATATGAGTCATGTTTATTAAGTAAGACTTTCGATGCATTAAAAAATTTCAATGCTTTTGAATTATCTCTGTTTTCAAGTGCAACTATTCCAGAAAAATAATTTGATAAATATCTTGAGTTAAAATCATTAAAACTAGCACTTTTAGAATATACTGGAGTCTGGTAGAATATTGATGAAATTACTAATAATTTTATTAGTTTATTAAACATTTAATCATTCTATGACTAAAAAAGTAATAAATCAAAAAGGCATATTCGACGAAGAATTAATAAATACAATCGAACCAAACTTTATATTTAACGATAAGCCCATAAACAGATTTAATATCATTGAAAATAGTAATGATCATAATCAAGCTGATAAAGCTGGACTACTTAAGGGGTTAAAAAATCAAATAAATTCAATCGAAAATTGTAGTTTAAAAGATAATTCTCAAAACCTTATTATAGGTGATGGAAATATAAATAGCCCAATAATGCTAATTGGTGAGGCACCTGGAATAGAAGAAGATAAAGCTGGCGCAACATTTAAAGGTGAAATTGGTGAATTATTAAACAAAATGCTGATGGCTATAAAAATAAAAAGACATAATATTTATTGCAGTTATGCGATAAATTTTAGACCACCAGAAGATCGAAAACCTACATCACAAGAAATTAAAAGATATTCAGTTTTTTTGAAAGAGCATATTGGAATTATAAATCCTAAAATTATTATTTTAATGGGAAGTACGGCAATGGAAGCTGTAACAGGTATCAATAGTAAAATATCATCCGAAAGAGGAAAGTGGAAAGAAGTAATACTAAAGAATAAAACCTACCCTTTAATAATAACATTTAATCCCTCGTATTTAATAAGATTTCCTGAAAATAAAAAATATTCTTGGGCAGATTTAAAAGAGATTAGAAAAAAAATGGACGAATTGAATATTATTCTATAGATTATTTAAATGATTGAGTGGCACAAAGGAAAAGTAAATTGGTTTAAAAAAACAACTGGTATTTCTGATTATGGGATAGCATGGATATCTTTTATAAAGGGATTAATAATCGGCTTACTAATTTATCATTTCTTTATTATATAGTTTAATGAACAAGATCTTTGCTGGGGTAGATGAAGTTGGTCGAGGAAGTTTAATAGGACCAGTTTATGCAGCAGCAGTAATTTTAGATAAATCAGTAAATCTAAAAATTCTAAAAGACTCAAAAAGTTTAACTCAAAAAAAAAGAAAATCATTATCTGATTATATTAAAAAAAATTCTATTTGGGCAATTGGAAAAGCATCTGTAAGAGAAATAGAAAAAATCAATATCCTGCAAGCGAGTCTGCTTGCTATGAAAAGAGCAATTAAAAAATTAAAAAAAAAACCTTCACATGTTTTAATTGATGGAAATAAATTACCAGATTTAAAAAATTATAATTTAAAAGCAATAATTAAAGGTGATCAAAAAATCCCCTGTATTTCTGCTGCATCGATAGTTGCTAAAGTTTCGAGGGATAAATTCATAGCAACATTATCATTCAAAAATAAAGGTTATCATTGGGATCAAAATTTTGGCTATGGAACAAAGCAACATTTAAAAGCTATAAAAAAACTTGGAATTACAAAACACCATCGAAAAACTTTTTCTCCAATATTTAAAATCTAAACGCACCATATCTAGTTACTCTTAAAATAATTAACACAAATCGAATCCAAATAATTCAATCTCAGGTTGACCATAGAATCCATTTGGAGTCTAATTATTTTTTATAAATGAAATCTGAATTTAAAAACAAAATTATTAACGGCAACAGTCTCGAGGAACTAAAAAAAATCCCAAGCGAAACCTTTGATTTAGTTTTTGCAGACCCTCCATACAATTTACAGTTAAAAAGTGAACTAACTAGGCCGGATAGATCTAAAGTAAGTGCAGTTAATGATAAATGGGATCAATTTAAAAATTTTAAAAAATATGATGACTTTACTTATGAATGGTTATCAGAATGCAAAAGAATTTTAAAAAAAGATGGAGCTATTTGGGTCATTGGTAGCTATCATAATATTTTTAGAGTAGGAACCGCTATTCAAAACTTGGGTTTCTGGATTTTAAATGATGTTATTTGGAACAAAAATAATCCAATGCCTAACTTTAGAGGAACAAGATTTACGAATGCTCATGAAACTTTAATTTGGGCATCAAAGAGTGAAAAATCAAAATATACTTTTAATTATCAATCATTAAAATGTTTAAATGATGATCTGCAAATGAGATCAAATTGGGATCTTCCAATTTGTAGTGGTGCTGAAAGACTTAAAAAAAATGGTAAAAAAGTACATTCAACACAAAAACCAGAATCTCTACTTCATAGAGTTTTATTGGCATCATCAAATAAAGGTGACATGATTTTAGATCCATTCTTAGGATCAGGAACTACAGCAACAGTTGCAAAAAAACTAGGTAGAAATTATTATGGAATTGAAAAAGAAAAAAATTACTTCAAGGCTGCCGAACAAAGATTAAAAAATACTAAACCTATTGAAGACGATTTATTAGACACTCTTAAAAACAATAGATCAAAACCACGAATACCTTTTGGTTCTTTAGTTGAACTTGGAATAATTAAACCTGGTACTAATATTTTTGATAATAAGAAAAAAATTACCGCAAGAATTATGGCTGATGGCAGTATTAAACATGAACAAACTGAAGGATCTATACATAAAGTTGCAGCAACTATTTTAGGCGCTGAAAGCTGTAATGGTTGGACTTACTGGCATTGTGATATTAATGGAAGCATACATCCAATTGATTATCTAAGACAAAGATTAATTTCAAAAAATTAATTCTTATAAATTTTACCTAAATAATTTTCTAAAAACTTCTTATTTTTTGTTAAAATTTTTAAAATAATATTTCTAAAAAAAATTAATATTGGATTTGATAAATGAAAAGCAAATTGATTAAGCTTTGATCTATTATTTATCATTTTCACTCTTTCAATTCTTTTATTATAAAAATCATTTTTATCATTAATAATATTATTGAATAATTCAGATGCACCTTCTATTGATTGAGAAGCTCCTTGAGCAAATGAAGGTGGAAAAGCAAAAAAAGCATCTCCAACTAAAAAAATATTATTACTTGGTCTATATAAATCTTTGCTAACAAATACCGGGAAACATTTAATCTTATTTAAATTGTCTAAAATTTTTGCAGAAACTTTATTTTTCAATTTATCTTTAATGTCTTGAACAAAAGGCTCTTCATTAAAAAGCTCATAATTATCAAGTTCTTTAGCTGTTAATTGATGTTTCAAAACTCCAATAAAATTAAAATCTTTGTTATTATTTAGTGGATAAAGCACATAATGAAAGTCAGGACCTAAAAATAAAGAAATATTTTTTTCATTTAAATTATTAAGATTATCACTTGAAATATTGCCTCTAATAGCAACGGAGTTATTGTAAGTAGGATTTATTTTATTATTAGAAATTAATGATTTGCCTTTAGAAAAAACACCATCAGAAATTACTAAACGATCAAAAATTATTCTTTCGTTTGTATTAAAAGTTAAACTTATTTCATTATTATCAGATTCAATTTTAGTAATATTATGATTATATTTAATTATGTTATCGTCTAATTTATCTTTTAAAAATTCAATTAGTTTAGATCTTTTAAATGTAGTGTACTTACATCCCTCGGAATTAAACTCTGCGATATTTAAATTACATATTTTTTTTTCATCTTTAATTTCATAAAAATCAATTTTTTCAGGATTAAATTTTTCATCATCATTAAAAGTATTAAATCCAATTTCATTTAAAAATTTAATGCTATTAGTAGATAATTGTATTCCATAACCTTCATCTAGTTCAATTGAGCTATTTTTTTCATAAATTATCACATCATAATTGTGATTTTTTTTAAATAAGTTTGCTAGAAATAAACCTGAAATTCCAGCTCCTATTATTGCAATTTTTTTCATTGATAACTTTCTAAATAGTTAACAATCTTTTTTGTAAAAGTAGGCAAAGTATAGTTTTTTAATTTTTTAGGATCAATCCAATTTGAAAAAGGAATGGGGCTACTCACTTCATTATACTCAACTTTAATGTTCATATTCATATTAGACATTTTAAAATTTAAATTTTGATTAAAATTTCTAGGATTTATTAACTCTTGCATAGGAAAGATATTAAAATTCTTTAAAAAATTAAATTTAGTATTTTTAATTAATAAATATTTATTATTTTTTTTATAAACTTTTAACAAAAAATATTTTTCTTTATTCTTTTTACTTATCTTTGTTAAAGCAAAATCTTGTAATTTAAAAGATTTGCATTTTTTTGAAATTGGGCATTGATTGCAAAATGGATTATTTGGTTTACAAACTAAAGCTCCTAATTCCATTAAAGCTTGAGCATAATCACTTGATCTTTTAGAAATGCCAAAAACTTTTTTTTGTTCAGTTAAATTTTTTTTTTGAATTTGATTTTCTTTTTTTAAATGCAAGTATCTTTTTAAAACTCTTTCAATATTACCATCTAATGGAATTAATGGTTTGTTAAAAGCAATAGCTAATATTGCACTTGCAGTATAATCTCCAATACCAGGCAATGATTTTAAATCTAAAAAATTATCAGGTAATTTTTTATTAAAATCTTTAATGATGCTTTGTGCAGCTTTCTTTAAATTTCTAACTCTTGAATAATAACCAAGACCCTCCCAAAGTTTGAAAAGTTTTTTATTATCAAAACTTGCTAATGTTTCTAGATCAGGAATATTATTAATAAATCGATTAAAATAAGGTATCACTGTTGCAACTTGGGTTTGTTGCAGCATAAATTCACTAACTAAAGTGTAATATTGCTTTTTTTTTGAAGAAGTTTTTTTTCTCCAAGGTAACGATCTTTTGTTAATATCATACCAATTAAGAATTTTATTTGTTATTATCTTATCTTTCATATGCAATTTAAAAATAATACTAAGCAGAGAAATGTTGCCATTCAAGGCCTAAGATCTTTTAAAGACACTTTGCCTAAAAATGTAAAAAAAATTATCAACAAAAAGGGTCATATTTATTCTGAAACACTCAATAATTGGAAATATATTGTTGGGGAAAATTTATTTAAAGTCTGCTATCCAAAAACTTTTAAAAATTCAAATAAATTTGGGGTAAGCACTCTTGTGATAATGGTTAAAAGAGGTCATGAAGTTGATATGGAATACTCAAAAAAAGATATTTTAGATAAAATGAATAGTTTTTTTGGTTATTCAGTAGTTGAAAAGCTTAAATTTATAAGTTTTGACAATGAACAAAAAATATTTGCAAAGGATGTCAGTGATAATAAAAATGAGGCAATTAATAAATACCAAAACAAAATTAATGATGTTAAGAATGACAAAATTAAAAAATCACTTATTGAACTAACCAGGGTATTCAAAGAAAAATGAAAAAAATTATAATTTTTGTAATACTATTTTTTAGTACTATTTCTAATATTAGTGCAGAAGACATTAAAAGAATTATTGTAGGCAAAAAAGATGCTAAGATTACCATTATTACTTTTGAGTCTTTGACTTGCAGTCATTGTGCAAATTTTCATAAAAATGTATTTCCTGAACTTAAAAAAGAATATCTTGATACCGGCTTAGCTAAAATAGAATTTAGACACTTTCCTTTAGATATCGCAGCCTTCAATGCTTCAAAAGTTTCACAATGTAAAAATGATGGTGATTCGAAAATTTTAAATAGTTTGTTTGCAAACCAACAAAAATGGGTCAAAGGTAGCACGGCAGAGGAGGCAAATGAAAACCTTCAAAAATTTTTGGTTAGTGAAGGTTTTAATATTGATTTTGAAAAGTGTATAAATGATAAAGAAATCGAGGATTTTGTTTTAAACGATCGAATCGATGGTGTAAAAAATTTTAAAGTAAATGCTACTCCTACGATAATAATTAATAATAAAAAGTTCGAAAAAACCCTAAATTATAAAAATTTAAAAAAAGCGCTAGAAAAACTGATATAAGTTAGTGTATGGAGTTTAAAAAAATCCAGTTAAATGGATTTAAATCATTCGCTGATAAAACAAATTTCTTAATAGAAGAAGGTCTTACAGGAATTGTAGGTCCTAATGGTTGTGGTAAATCAAACATTGTAGAATCTTTAAGATGGGTCATGGGAGAAACATCTGCAAAGAGTATGCGTGGATCAGGAATGGAAGATGTTATTTTTTCTGGGACATCTAATAAAACTTCTAAAAATATTGCAGAAGTTTCTATTGATGTAGAAAATAAAGATAATGAGGGTCCAATACAATACCGTGAACTTGAGAAAATTAATGTTAGAAGAAAAATAGAAAAAGATAAAGGTTCTAAATTTTATATTAATGATAAGGAAGTAAGAGCAAGAGATACTCAAATGTTTTTTGCCGATTTATCAACTGGTGCACACTCACCCTCAATGATTAGTCAAGGACGTATTGGTGCCTTGGTAACCGCCAAACCAACTGACCGAAGAGCTATCTTGGAGGAAGCTGCGGGAATTTCAGGATTACATGTTAGAAGACATGAGGCTGAACTAAGGTTGGGAGCTGCAGAAAATAATCTTAAAAGAGCAGATGAACTTAGAAGGCAACAAGAAAAACAATTAGCAAATCTTCAAAAACAAGCTGAAGAAGCTTCAAAATATAAATTTATTACAGAAGAAATTAAAAAAATAGAAGCAGGACTGTATTATTTAAAATTAATTGAAATAGATAAAGAAATTAGAATTGAATACGAAATTAACAACGAAGCAGAGGGAGAAGTCGAAGGCTTCAATAGTAAAATATCTGAGCTAGAAAATTTAATTAAAGTAGCAATTGATAAAGTCTCGCCACTTAGAGAAAAAAATATTGAAAATTTATCAAAAATTCAAAGACTTAACCTAGAACTTCAAAATTTAGATGAAGAAAATACTAGAATACAAGATGAAATTGAAACTATTAAGAAATCTCTTCAAACTTTAGACGAAGATATTTCAAGAGAAAAAGGAATTATAATTGATGCTAATTCTAACGAAAAAAGACTTAAAGAAGAAAAAACAGACCTTATAGAGGTAGACTCTAAATATTTTGAAACTGAAAAGCTATCTAATGAAGAATTAGAAGGTGCTAAAAATAAACTAAAAGAGGAGCAAAAAGCTGTTGATGAAGTAGTTAGCAATATAGCTGAAGGAACAATAAACATCAGTATAGGTCCAATCAAAAACGTCAAAAACTCTATTTATAGAGTTAAAGAATTGATTGATACCAACGAAATAAACCAAGCAGTTACTTTATTAGACAGATGTTGCATTGAGCTTGACAATTTTTTAGATGATTTAAAAAATGATAGATCTAGAGAAGAATTATTAAGCGTTAATGAAAAATCACAAAAAATAAAACAACTTCAAGAAAAATATGCAGATGCATACAGTAAAAATCAATCTATCAAAAATGAATCTATTAAACGGAATGAAAGAATCAAAACTATAGAAACTGAAATTGAAAGCTGGAAAAATTTATTATCTAATTCAGAAAAAATGGCTGGTGAATTAACTGATAGAAAAAATAGATTAACAGAACAATTAAAAGAATTAGATAATCAGCCAAAAGTACAGGCAGAGAGAAAAGGTCAAATTTCAGAAAACCTGAGAATATCTGATAAAGAAAAAATTGATAATGAATCTATTATTGAAGAAACCGATAAACAAATAGAGACTTTAAGGTCACAATTGAATGAAATTCAAGAACAATCAATTCAAATTAGAGAAAGAAAAGCAAGTTCTGGGGCAACTATTGAAGGACTACAAAAAAGAAAAAGTGATTTATTAGACAGAATAAATTCTGAACTTGATTTAACTGAAGAAAATATTTTAGAAAATTCTAACTTAAATGGTGTTGAAGATCTACCTAACCCTATCGATCAAGAAGATGCATTAGATAAAAAAAAGCAAGAAAGAGAAAGACTAGGGTCAGTAAATTTAAAAGCTGATGAAGAAACTAGTAAATATGAAGAAGAAATAAAAAAAATGGAACAAGATCGTTCTGATCTAGTATCTGCAATAATTAAATTAAAAGAAAGTATTAATGAACTCAATCAAAAAGGTAGGGAAAGACTGATTGAAGCATTTGAAAAAGTTAATAGAAAATTTAATGAAGTTTATACAAAGCTTTTTAATGGTGGAAATGCTAAACTTGAATTGGTTGACTCAGATGATCCTCTTGAAGCTGGACTTGAAATGTTAGTTAGTCCTCCTGGTAAAAGACTTCAATCTATAACTTTATTATCAGGTGGAGAGCAGGCTCTGACAGCTCTAGCTTTAATCTTTGCAGTTTTTTTAACTAACCCATCTCCTATCTGTGTATTAGATGAGGTAGATGCGCCGCTTGATGATGCAAATGTAACTAGATTTTGTAGTCTTCTTGAAGAGCTAGTAAAGACTACAAATACAAAATTCATTATTGTAACTCACCATGCTTTAACTATGTCTAAAATGAACAGACTTTATGGGGTAACAATGCCAGAAAAAGGGATTAGTCAACTAGTAGCTGTTGATTTGCAAAAAGCAGAAAGTATGGTTGCCTAAACTATATAAATGCCAAAAGATCAGTTTAAAACTCGCTTAGAGA
This sequence comes from uncultured Pelagibacteraceae bacterium, assembly GCA_902591185.1. GTDB lineage: Bacteria > Pseudomonadota > Alphaproteobacteria > Pelagibacterales > Pelagibacteraceae > Pelagibacter. Next base: position 131,987 of record CACIZU010000001.1, on the reverse strand, counting down.
TTGCAAAAAAGAAGATTTTAAAGAAAAATTTGTATGATAAGAAAAATAACCCTTCTCCTATTGGAACTGCCTTCAAATTAAGCACCGAATTAGTCTCTGCAGTGGTAGTAGGGACAATTATTGGGTTTATTTTTGACAAGACCTTTGGTACTAAACCTTGGTTTATATTAATATTTTTTTTAGTAGGTGTAATTGCAGGAATAACCAATGTAATTAAGTCTGCAAAAAATATGCAAAAATAGATAAAATTTATGGCAGGAAATCCAATGACCCAATTCAATGTTCATAGAATTGGACCAGAAATAAAAGTAGGTGCTTTTGATATTTCATTTACCAACGCAAGTTTATTTATGATTATAAGTTCTGTTGCAATTTTATTAATTTTTAATCTTGGTTCTAAAAAAAATTCATTACTCCCAAATAAAATTCAACTTTTGGCGGAGCTAAGTTATACTTTTGTATCAAAAATGATTAGTGATACCGCTGGATCAAAAGCAAAACCATATTTTGCCTTTATCTTTTCACTTTTTATGTTTGTACTTTTTTGCAATATGTTCGGAATGATACCTTATGCATTTACAGTAACTAGCCATATCATTGTAACATTTGTATTAGCTGCATTTATTTTTATTGGAGTGACAGTTATTGGTTTTATTAAACATGGTTTTGGTTATTTAAAATTATTTGTTCCTAGTGGAGTTCCTGCCGTACTACTTCCACTGATTGTAGTTATAGAAATTATTTCTTATTTAAGTAGACCGATTAGTTTATCAGTTAGATTATTTGCTAACATGATGGCAGGTCATACTATGATGAAAGTTTTCGGAGGCTTTGTAATAAGTCTTGGAATAATTGGTGGATGGCTTCCACTGAGTTTTTCGGTTGCATTAACTGGTTTGGAGATCTTAGTTGCTTTTCTTCAAGCATATGTTTTTGCAATCTTAACCTGCATCTATTTAAATGATGCATTAAATTTACACCATTAATTAACATAGGAGGATATAATGGAATTAGAAGCAGCAAAAATGATCGGAGCAGGTTTAGCAGCAATAGCTTTAGCTGGTGCCGGTGTTGGTATTGGAATAATTTTTGGAAACTATTTATCAGGAGCGATGAGAAATCCTTCTGCTGCACAAAAACAGTTTCCTAATTTGCTTTTAGGTTTCGCACTTGCAGAAGCAACAGGATTATTTGGATTAGTAGTTGCATTAATCATTCTTTTTGCATTTTAAATTTAATGATTAAAAAAATATATTTTCAGTCAATATTTTTTAGTTTTCTATTTTTTATGGAAGCTTTTTCAGCTGAAAGCGGAGGTATGCCTCAATTAAATCCCGAGTTTTGGGTTTCGCAGATTTTTTGGTTAACACTGACTTTTGGAATTTTGTATATAGCCTTATCCAAATTAATACTACCAAAGATTAGTAATAATTTAGAATCTCGAAAATCTAAAATATTAGAAAATATTGAGGCTGCAGAGAAGCAGAGAGAAGATAGCGAAACAAAGCTAAAAGAATACGAAGAAATTATTTCTAAAAGTAAACTTGAAGCAAAAACTATCTTCAATCAAGCAAGAGAAAAAACATTAAAGGATATTAATGCTAAAAAAGAAGTGTTAGATAAACAAATTGATGAAGAAATAAGTAAGGCTGAACAGGAAATAAAGTATTTGCGAGATGGTGCGCCTGATAAAATTAATAAAATTGCAATTGAAACTTCATCTGAACTAATACAAAAACTTATTGGTACTGAAGTGAATAACAGCAGCATATCTGCAATTGTTGATGATTTATCCAGAAGAAATGGAGATAAATATTATGGCAATTGACGCAACATTTTGGGTAGCAGTTTCATTTATCATTTTTTTTGGTGCCCTAATTTATCTTAAGATTCCTCAAAAAGTTACCGAACTATTAGATAAAATGATTTCTGACATTAAAAATGAAATTGATGAGAGTGAAAAATTAAGAACTGAAGCAAAGACGTTAATTGATAATGCTCAAAATAAATTAGACACAGCTAAATCAGTTAGTAATGAAATTTTAGAAGAAGCTAAAAAAGACTCGGATAAACTAATAATTGAATTAAATGATAAATTTCATAAATCATCAGAAATTAAAAAAAATCTGGCCGAAAATAAAATAGGCCAAATGAAAGAGGCAGCTATTAAAGAAATAAAAGATGCTTCAATTAAAATTGCTGTGGACTCTGTTAAAAAAATTATTAATACATCTGTAGATAAATCAAAACTAGATACTGTATTTCAAAAAAATTTAGATGAAACAAAAGAAGAGTTGAAAAAAATTAACTCATAATATCCTTACATTTTTTTAAAAAAGCTATAAATTATTAAAATGAATTCTATAGTTATTGGTTCAGGATTTGGGGGAATTGCAACTGCACTTAGGCTTAAAGCAAAAGGTCATAAAGTTACATTAATAGAAAAACACCCTGATCTTGGCGGCAGAGCTAGAGTTTTTAAAAAAAATGGTTTTATATTCGATGGAGGACCAACGGTAATTACTGCGCCTTATCTAATTAATGAATTATTTGAATTATTTCAAAAAGATCCGAAAGATTACTTTAAACTTTCTCCACTTAAGATTTGGTATCAATTTATTTTTGAAGATAAATCTAAGTTTAATTATTCCGGCGATGAAATAGAAATGAAAAATCAAATAGAAAAGTTGAATAAGGAAGATGTTAAAGGTTATGAAAGATTGGTAACTTTTACAAAGAAAATTTTTGATAAAGGTTTTGCTGAACTTGCTGAAGTTCCTTTTGATAAACCATTTGTTATGATGCAACAACTTCCAGCTCTGTTAAAACTTAAAAGCTATAAATCTGTTTACTCATTGGTTTCCTCGTATATACAAAATGAAAAATTAAGAAGAATTTTAAGCATGCATCCTCTTTTAGTGGGTGGAAACCCTTTCACTACAACCTCTATCTATGGGTTAATTCTTTATTTAGAAAAAAAATGGGGAATACATTACTCTATGGGTGGAACTGGCAATATAATCATAGGTTTTGAAAAGTTAATGAATGAAGTTGGTATAGAAATAATTAAAAATAATGAAGTAACTAAAATTATTTCAAATAATAACAAGATTACTGGTGTTCAATTAAAAAATCAAAGCAAAATAAATGCAAATAATGTTATCTGTAACGCAGATCCTCCAGCAGTTTATGAAAAATTATTAAATGGAAATAGCAATAGTTCATTTTTATTCAAATGGAAAAAAAACAGAATGGAATATTCAATGGGATTATTTGTTTATTATTTTGGAACTAAAAAAATCTATGACAAAGTTGTGCATCACACTATAAAATTTGGCAACAAATACAAAGAACATCTCGATGATATATTTGATAAAAAAAAGTTAAATAACGATATTAGTTATTACCTACACAGACCTTCTGCTACTGACAAATCAATGGCCCCTGAGGGAAACGATTGCTTCTATGTTTTGGTACCTGTTCCTAACAACCAATCTGGAATTAATTGGAATATAGAAGGAGAAAAGATAAAAAATTTAATAATAGATAAGATGGAAAAAGATTTAATGCCAAATCTTAGAGAAAACATTGTTAGTGATTTTTATTTAACTCCAGATTATTTTGAAAAAGAACTAAATACAAAATTTGGATCAGGTTTTTCAATTCAACCAAAATTTACTCAATCGGCTTACTTCAGATTTCACAATAAATCAGAAATTTATGATGGTCTCTATTTTGTTGGAGCAGGAACACATCCAGGAGCTGGAGTTCCTGGAGTACTATCGTCAGCAAAAGTACTAGATAAAATTTTATAATGTCTAATCAAAACTATTTATCCATTTACGCCAAATCATTTAATTGGGCAGGATTTTTTTTACCAAAAAAAACTTACAAAAAATGTTCCACTTTGTACGATTTTTGTAGAGTTGTAGACAATATAGCCGATGAAAAAAACTCTATTGAGATAAAAGAAAGCAAATTTAAAGATTTTGAAAATAATTTTAATCAAAAAAATTTTGATGACCCTATCATTAAAAGCATGTGGGAACTAATAGACGAATTTAATATTTCGTTAAAAGTTATTCATGATTTATTTGATGGTATTAGATCTGATATAAAAGAAAAAGTAAAATTAAACTCAAAAAAAGAGCTATTAATTTATTCATATAGAGTTGCAGGCACAGTAGGCTTAATGATGGCAAAAATCTTAAAAGTGAATAAAAAAAGTTCTTTGAAGTCAGCAATTGATTTAGGGATCGCAATGCAACTAACAAATATTTCAAGAGATGTAATCGAAGATTTAAATAATGGTAGATCATATATAAATGAAAATTTTGATGATATAAAATCTACTTTAAAACTTGCAGAAAAATTTTATGAAAACTCATTTTACTCAATAAAAGAAATCCCAATAAGTTTTCGTTTTTCTATATTGGTTGCAAGAAGAGTTTACAGAAAAATTGGATATAAAGTTTTAAATAAGCAAAATTTTGAAAATTATAAAAAATCCGGAAAAATTTATGTTTCAAATATTGAAAAAATAATTGAGACTTTTATTTCAATTTTTGACTTAATTAAATTATTATTAATCAATAAAAATGATGACTATATACAACATGATCATTTTTTAATAAGCGAGGAATTGAATCTAAATGAAAGAATTTGATTATATAATAATTGGAGGTGGATGTGCAGGTCTATCCCTTGCTTATGAATTAAATATTCATTCAAAATTGAAAGATAAAACTTTAGCAATAATTGAAATTAGAGATGAATACAAAAAAGACAAAACATGGTCTTTTTGGAAAGTTTCATCTCATAACTTTGAAGACTGTGTAAAAAAATACTGGAACAACTTCACAATTAATATTCCAAATCATACAAAGCATATTGAATGTAAAAATACACCTTACCAAACAATTGATAGTGGATTATTTTATCAAAAAATAATTAATAATTTAAAACAAAATAATAACGTATATTTTTTTAAAAATATTAACGAAATAAATACTGAAAATTCTTATATTTTTAACAGTATTAGCGATATAGCAAATAGTAAAAATAATTTATGGCAACACTTTTCAGGTTTTGAAATTGAAACAAATAAAGAATTTTTCGATGAAGAAATATTCAACTTAATGGACTTCGATTGTGATCAAAAAGAAAGTGTGCATTTTTTTTATACTTTGCCCTATTCTAAAACAAAGGCACTTATAGAAACTACATGGATTTCTGATCTCAATAACTCTTCTATAAATGATTATGACAATCAATTAAAAGATTATATTGAAAATAATTTAAAAATTAAGAATTATAAAGTTAATTTTAAAGAGACAGGTGCCATTCCGTTATTTCATCCAAAAAATATTAAAAAATTAAATCAAATTGAGATAGGTACTGCTGGAGGAATGACTAGATTAAGTACTGGTTATACTTTTTTAAACATTCAAGAACAAAGTAAATATATAAGACAAAATATAGAAAAAATTAAAGATGTAAAATTATTTTCAATAAATAATAAATATCAATTTTTAGATAATATCTTTTTAAAAGTTTTAAAAAATAATCCTGATAAAATGGCACAAATATTTTATAAAATGTTTAACTGTTCTCCAAATACAGTTATAAATTTTTTATCCAATAAAAGCAGTATATATGAAGATTTTTCAATAATTTCCAAAATGCCTAAGGGGATATTTTTAAAACAGTTATTTTAAATATGAATAATCGAATTAAAAAAATTAATCTAAATCACTCTTTTATCTTTTTTTTATTTTGTAATATTTTTACTTTAATAATTTATAAATTTAATAATTTTGATATTTCACCTTTAATATGTTTATTTTTAATTTTAATTATTGGTATATCACATGGTTCTTTAGACCATGAAAAAGGTAAAAAACTCTTTGAAATCCTTAATATTAAAAGGATTATTATTTTTTATTTATTATATATTTTAATAGCTATTTTGGTCATTATTATATGGATAAACATGCCATCTACTTCTTTAATAATTTTTTTAATTGTTGCGTCTTTTCATTTTGGAAAAGAAGATACTCAATTTTTAATTGATGAAAATTCTTATTTTAATCAATTACTTTTTTTATTTAAAGGTTTGTTAATAATTCTTGCTCCAATTTTTTTTCATTTTAATGAGACAGTATCCATATTTAAACTTTTATTAGTTGATAATGAAATTTTTTATTCAACTTTAGCTTTTATAGAGGCTAACAAGGTATTACCCATTTTGATTATTCTAAGCACCTTCTCTAGTATTTATTTATTTTTAAAAAAATTTGAGAATAAAAAATTTACAATTTTTTTTGATTATTTTTCAATTTTAATATTAAATTATTATCTTTCCCCATTAGTGGCATTTACTATTTATTTTTGTTTCTTACACTCAATCAGACACAGTATCTCTTTAATTTATGAAATTGATAACGAAAACTTTACTAATGGTTTTAAAGTATTTACAAAAAAAGCTTTGCCACTGACAATCTTGACAGCAATTTTTTGTTTAATAAGTCTTTATTTATTAAATAATAGTTATGATTTACATAGTTCAATTTTAAAAATAATATTTATAGGTTTGGCGTCTTTAACCTTTCCACATATATTGCTTGAATATTTTTTAGAAAAAAATGAAAAATAAAAAAATAAAAGTTTTATTATCAGCGCCTCGTGGATTTTGTGCCGGGGTTGAAAGAGCTATAGAAATTGTTGAAAAATCAATCCAAAAATATGGTGCACCTGTTTATGTTCGTCACGAAATTGTTCACAATAAATATGTGGTTGATGATTTAAAAAATAAAGGAGCGATTTTTGTAGAAGAGCTTGAAGAAATTGATGATAAAACTAGACCAGTAATTTTTTCTGCTCACGGTGTACCAAAAAAAATACCAAATGATGCAAAAAATTATAAAATGTCATATATTGATGCTACATGTCCGCTAGTCTCCAAAGTACATAGAGAAGCTGAAAACCTTAGTAAAGCTGGTTATCATATAGTCTTAATTGGTCATCAAAATCATCCCGAAGTAATAGGAACTATGGGGCAATTACCACTTAATTCTATTGATCTTATACAAAATGAAGATGAGGCAAAAAAATATAGCAATAAAAATAATAAAAAAATTGCCTTTGTTACTCAAACAACTTTATCGATTGATGATACAAAGGATATAATCAAAATCTTAAAAGAAAGATTTCCAGATATAAAAGAACCATTAAAAGAAGATATTTGTTATGCAACAACAAATAGACAAATGGCTGTTAAAAAAATTGCAAAAAATTGTGATATGTTTTTTGTAATTGGAAGTAGAAATTCATCAAATTCTGTAAGACTAGTTGAGGTTGCTAAGAAATCTGGGTGCGTAAATGCACTATTAGTCCACTCTCAAAGTGAAATTCCATATGAACAAATTAAAAATTCAAATACAATTGGAATTTCTTCTGGAGCATCTGCGCCTGAAATTTTAGTTAAAAATTTTATAAATGAATTAAAAAAGAGATTTACTATTAGTATAGATGAAGTAGAAACAATCAAAGAAGACGTGGTGTTTAAAATCCCAAAAAAATTAAATTAAATGGCTGTTTATACTAAAATAAATAAAAAAGATATTTCATATATAAATAAAAATTTTAATATTGAAAAATTTATTAATTTTCAAGGTATTAAACAAGGAATAGAAAATACAAATTATCTATTAAGAACAAAAAATAAAAAATTTATATTAACAATTTTTGAAAAAAGAGTTTCGAAAAAAGAAATACCTTTTTTTTTAAAATTAATGGATAGATTAAATAACTCAAAAATTAATTGTCCAAAACCTTTAAAGAACATTAAAGGAAATTATCTTATAAAATTAAAAAATAAAACAGCTTGTATCGTTTCTTTCTTAGAAGGAAAAGATAAAAAAAAACTGAATTCAAAAAATTGTTTTGAAATTGGAAAAATAATTGCTCAAATGCATTTGGTCACAAAAAAAATTAAACTTTTTAGAAAAAACTCTATGAGTGTTAAAAATTTAAACCCTTTGCTAAAAAGTATAAAATTTAAATCAAAAAAATCTAATGATTTAGAAAAATTTTTAGTAAATAATTTAAAAAATATAAAGAAAAATTGGCCAAAAAAACTACCTAAAGGAATTATTCATGGTGATCTATTTATAGATAATATTTTTTTTAAAAAAAATAAACTCTCAGGTATTATTGATTTTTACTTTGCTGCAAATGATTATCTGATGTACGAAATAGCTATATGTATTAATGCCTTATGCTTTGATAAAAAAAATTCAAAATTTAAGATTAATAAAAAAAAAATAAAGAATTTAATTAAAGGATACGAAAGTATTAAAAAAATCTCTTTAAAAGAAAAAAAATCATTAAACATTTTATGTAAAGGAGCTGCAATTAGGTATTTACTTACTAGACTTTATGATTATTCAAATACTCCTAAAACAGCTCTAATTAAAATTAAAAATCCAAATGAATATTATCAAAAACTTATTACACATAACAATTTAAGAACCTATAAAGATTATTTAATTTAATGATTAAAATTTATACTGATGGATCTTGCATAGGAAATCCAGGCAATGGTGGATGGGCTGCAATCATTATAGATGATGAAAAAAAAATTCATATAAAAGGAAGTAAAAAAAATACTACCAACAATCAAATGGAGCTGCTTGCTACAATAAAAGCTTTAAATAAAATCCCTAAAGGAAGCAAAGTTCAAATTTTTACAGACTCTAAATATGTAAAGTCAGGAATAACAGAATGGATCCATAATTGGAAAAAAAATGGATGGAAAACTGCAAATAAACAACAAGTTAAAAATAAAGAACTTTGGACAGAGTTAGATCATTTATCAAATGAATTTGAGATAAAATGGAGTTGGGTCAAAGCACACTCTACAGATAAATTAAATAACGAAGTAGATTTAATTGCTAGAGAAGCAGCAAATTCACAGTAAACGCACCTCACAACAGGCTCAGAAACACGATCCCTAAAAGTTTTTTGATTAAATCAATATTATTAAGTATTTTCGTTTTCATTAATAAATGCAATAAATTTCTCTTTCAGCTGCTTATAAAAACGATCTTTACCTGAATAACCTATGATTCTATCAATCTCATAATTTTCACTTGTATTCCAAATTATAAAGGTAGGAGTACCTCTATAAGGTTTAATTTTTTTTTGTTTGTAAGCTTTTTTAAACCATTTAGGTGGATTATAATTATCAATAATTACCAAAGGTAATTCAGAAATATCATAATCTGGTTCTACTTCGTATAAAAATTTTTTACAATACACACAATTTTTACTGTTAATCATTATTAATTCTAAAGAAAAAGCTTTAGAATTAAAAAAAAAGATAAGAATGCAAACTACTATGTATTTAAATCTAATGATGCCAATTCTCCTATAAATTTTTTCACATTTTACTTTTAACAAAGTTTTTTACTTCTTCCATATTGTTTTTTAGCACTTGAAAATTTTCATCTTTTTCAAGCACATGCTGGAGTTCGTCAGGTAATTTTTCATGCTTATTTATTGCATTATTTGTAGCATCTGGAAATTTGCATGGGTGTGCAGTTGATAAAACTATACAATCATTAAAAAATAACTTATTTGCGGCCCCCACTCCAACTGCTGTATGTGGATCTAATATAATATTATTTTCTTCGTAAGTTTTTTTAATAATATCTAAAGTCTCTTGTTCATTGCAACTTTCTGATAGAAAATCTTTTTGAATTATTTCTAAACTTGGTTTATCAATTTGATAAGTATTTTGCTTAATTTTTTTCATAGTATCTAGCGTTTTTGCTGAGTCAGAATTATTTATATAATAAATTAATCTTTCAAAATTACTTGCTAATTGGATATCCATGCTAGGTGAGATTGTTTCTCTAACTTCTTTTGAAACATAATCTCCTTTTGAAATAGCTCTATGCAGAATATCGTTTTCGTTTGTTGCAACGATTAATTTATCAATTGGCAATCCCATCATCTTTGAGAGATAACCCGCAAAAACGTCACCAAAATTTCCTGTTGGAACTGCAAAGGAAACATTTTCCTTATTTAATTTAAAATATGAGTAAAAGTAATATACACATTGTGCAATAATTCTTGCCCAATTAATTGAGTTTACTCCTGACATATTTATAGATTTAGAAAACTCAAGATCAGAAAACATACTTTTAACTATATTCTGGCAATCATCAAAATTTCCATCTATTGCAATATTGAAAACATTTTTTTCTTCTACTGTTGTCATTAATTTTCTTTGAACAGGTGAAATTCTATTATTTGGATGCAAAACAAAAATATTTAAATTAGATTTTCCTTTAATAGCATCTATTGCTGCGGCACCTGTATCTCCTGAAGTTGCAACAACTATATTTATTTTTTTATTATTTTTACTTAAATAATATTCATACAAATTACCAATAAATTGCATTGCAACATCTTTAAAAGCTAACGTTGGACCGTGGAATAATTCTAGTAATTTTAGTTGGTTAACATTTGATATCTTTACAACTTCTTTTTCTCTAAATGTTGAATATGATTTTTTAACTAAGGATGATAGCTCTTCTTTTGAAATAAAATCTGATGAAAATTGATTTATTATTTCAGTAGATAATTCATTATAATTTAAATTTTTGAGCTCTAATAATTCTTGAGAACTATATTTTGTTAATGATTTAGGCACATAAAGACCTCCATCGTCTGCCAACCCTTTAATAAATACCTGTTCAAAATTATATTCTTTTGAGTTGTCTCTTGTGCTTACATATTTCATAGTTTTTTAGCCATACTAAGTATTTAAAAAAGTATAATAAATATTTATATCTTTAATATCTTTAGGTTTTAAATCACTTAATATTTTTGGATCAATATAAAAAGTGATTGAGTATGTTGATTTTTCACTTGGTAATAATGTTTGTTTTTTATAGCAAAAACAATCAATTTCAACAAAATATTTTTTTAATAATTTTGGTCTGACATTATAAATAGCTTTTCCAGATGATTTTATGGAACCATAATTTTTTACATTAAAATCAATTTTGTATAATTGACCAATTTTTACTTCCATAGAAGTATTTGTTGCAGAAAAATTCCAAGATAGATTTTCTTCTACTTTAGTGTCTAGATTTAATGTAATAATTTTTTGATTATTATTTTTTGTTGTTTTTTCAAAAATTATAACTGTAAAAATAGAAATTATTAATAATAATAAAAAAAAACCTACCAAATATATTTTAGAAAATTCTTTTTTATTAAACATCTTAATTAACTAAAACTATCTTATAAAAGATGATTAATAAATTTTTTTATTTAATAATTTGATCTACCAGAAACAAAACAAATAGTAAAAATAAATAGAAAATTGAGTAAGCAAATACTTTTTTTGCCTTTTTTAATTCAAATTTATTTTTCTTATATTTGTATAAATCATAACAAATATAATTGTAGTAAAGAGTAAGAGATAAAGAGATAAATAAATATAATTTTCCACTAAAACCTATTGCATATGGAATTATAATTACTGGAAGCATAAACAAAGAATAAACAAAGATTTTTTTCTTTGTTTCTTCTACTCCATTTGTAATTGGCAACATTGGAATTTTTGCTTTTGCATAATCCTTAGCTTTATAAAGGCTCAAAGCCCAAAAATGAGATGGCGTCCAATAGAATATAATTAAAAAAAATGTAATTGGTTCAAGACTTAAAGAATTCGTTGCAATCGTCCAACCTATAACTGGAGGTAACGCACCTGAGGCTCCTCCAATAACAATATTTTGGGGTGTCTTTCTTTTTAACCAAATGGTGTAAACGAAAACATAATATGCAATTGTTATAAATAATAATGTAGCAGACAAAATATTTGAAAAATAATATAGTCCAATAATTGAAATTATTGATAAGACTATTCCAAATATTAAAGCATGATCTTTATTAATTTTTCCTGTTGGAATAGGTCTAAGACATGTTCTTGTCATTAAACTATCAAGATCTGCTTCATACCACATATTTAACGCTCCTGCTGCGCCAGCGCCTATAGTTACAAAAAAAATGCAAATCATAGAATCAAATAAAGGAATTTGATTGGGAGAAGTTAACAATCCTACAGCACAAGTAAATATAACAAGAGACATAACTCTTGGTTTCATCAATAAATATAAAGATTTAATAAAGGTTCCTAAATCTAGTAGTAAAATAGAAGCAGTTCTTTTTCTGATTATATTAGACAAAATTAGCTTACGTTTGTTACAACAAATATTATAAGCAATATCATTCCAATAATAAGAATATGATTGCCTAAATCAAAAAATCCTATTTGTTCATTCTTTTTATCAATAAATTTTCTGCTGAGTGGTAAATTGTCATATGGATTTATTTTGATATTTGATTTTTCATCATTTTCATCATTTTCAATTTTTATTGAATAACCAAACCAAGTTAAATAAATAAAAAGTAAAAAAAATATTAAAAATCCACCTAAAACAGTATAACCAGTCATAAATTATTGTCCCCCTACAACAAAATAAAAAAGTCTAGTAAAGACAGTATATTCAAACTCTGCAACCATTAAAAATATAAAACAACCTATTGCAGTCATTGGCCATAAAAGAACGTTAACTAGTGCATAACGTTCCCAAAATAAATGCATAAAAAAAGCCATAATAAGACCAGCTTTTAAAAACATAAATAATAAAATTAAAGACCATCTAAGCAAACCTTGGAACTGATACCAGTCCACCAAATATGAGAAGAAACTTAAAACGAATAATAAACCCCATATCCATAGATATATTCCTATCTTATGTGTTGATGCCTGTTCTTGTTTTTTTGTATCGCTCATAATTTAATTTACCATAAATAAAAAAATGCAAAAATAAATACCCATACCAAATCTACAAAGTGCCAATACAAACCAAGAATTTCAATTTCTACATAGTTGCCTTTTATTGTTGTAAACCAGCCCCTTTTTTCTTCGTCATAATGACCTTTAAAAGTTTTATATGCATATATAAATAAGAAGATTACTCCTATAGAAACATGAGTGCCGTGAAATCCAGTGATCATAAAGAAAAATGAGCCAAATTGTTTTGCTCCAAAAGGATTTTCCCAAGGTCTTACTCCTTCTTCAATTAATTTTGACCATTCAAAAGCCTGCATTCCAACAAAAGTAAGTCCACCTATTGCAGTAGCTAATATTAGCCAACCACACATCTTTCTATTTTTTTCATATCCATATTTTACTGCAAGAGCCATTGTTCCACTGCTTGTAATTAAAACAAATGTCATAATTGCAATAAGTAATAAAGGAACATCAACACCTCCAACGTGTAATGCAAATACTTCGCTAGGATTTGGCCAATCGATTAAAGTTGATCCTCTGCCTTTCATATATGAAATCAAAAAACAACTAAATATAAATGTATCACTTAATAAAAAGATCCACATCATTGCTTTTCCCCAATGCACACCTTTAAACATGGTTTGATCAGAACCTGTATCCTTTGCCATTCCTTTGAAACCAGGTTTAAATTCGTAGCCTTCTATTTTTGGATCAGACATAGATTATTAATTTTATGTTTTTTCCACCTCAGTTCCAGCAACTTCGCTTGGTGGTGTAGTTTGAGTAATAAAGTCTTCTTTTGCTCCAGGAACACTAAAGTCATAAGGCCATCTATGAACTACTGGAAGTTTTTCACCCCAATTACCATGTTCTGGGGGAACTGAAGGAGTGAGCCATTCAAGTGAATTCGCTTGCCAAGGATTGTGTCCAGCAGGTTTTCCTATTTTTAAAGTTCTAACAATATTATAAATCAATATTAATTGTGCTGCACCCACTATAAAAGCTGCCATACTTATGAATTCATTCATTCCTACAGCTGAAGTTACATATGGGCTATCATACATTTCAAAATATCTTCTAGGTACTCCAATAAATCCAAGATAATGCATTGGGAAATAGATTGAATAAGCACCTAAAAAAGTTAACCAGAAATGCCATTTGCCTAATGTTTCATCTAAAAATCTTCCTGCAACTAAAGGAAACCAATGATAAACAGCTCCCATAATTACCATAAGTGGTGCAATACCCATTACCATATGAAAGTGAGCAATAACAAAATAAGTATCTGACAATGGAACATCTACAGTAACATTTCCTAAGAAAATTCCTGTAATTCCTCCATTTACAAAAGTAACTATAAAACCAAGACACCATAACATTACAACGTTAAGTCTAATGTTTCCTCTCCAAAGAGTTAAGACCCAGTTATAAACTTTCATTGCAGTTGGAATTGCTATTATAAGTGTTGTGGTTGCAAAAAAGAAACCAAACCATGGATTCATTCCACTAACATACATGTGGTGTGCCCATACAAAAAAGCTTAGTGCACCAATAACAACGATAGCCCAAACCATCATTCTATAACCAAATATATTTTTTCTAGCATGAACAGATATTAAATCTGAAATTATTCCAAATGCAGGCAGCGCAACAATATAAACTTCTGGATGTCCAAAAAACCAGAACAAATGTTGGAAAAGAATGGGACTTCCACCACCATATTCTAAAACTTCACCAGCTTGCAAAATTGTTGGCATAAAGAAACTTGTTCCAAGTATTTTATCTAAACTCATCATTAATGAACCTACTAATAGTGCTGGAAAAGCCAACATTGCTAAAACTGTTGCTGTAAAAATTCCCCAAACTGTTAATGGCATTCTCATTAATGTCATTCCTCTAGTACGGGCTTGCAAAACAGTAATTAGATAATTTAATCCACCCATAGTAAATCCGGCTACAAACAAAATTAAAGATATACACATTAAAAGTATTCCCATACCTGACCCGGGTGTTCCTTCTAAAATTGTTTGTGGAGGATAAAGTGTCCATCCAGCTCCTGTTGGTCCACCTGGAACAAAAAAGCTTGCTAGTAAAACTCCAACTGCAATAAAAAACATCCAAAAACTTACCATGTTAAGATAAGGGAAAACCATATCTCTTGCTCCAACCATTAAAGGAATTAAATAATTGCCAAATCCACCTAAAAAAAGTGCAGTTAAAAAATAAACAACCATAATCATTCCATGCATAGTAACAAACTGATAATAATGTTCTGCAGTCATAAAACCAGCTGCTTCAGGAAAACCTAATTGTAAACGCATTAACCAAGAAAGAATAAGACCTATAATGCCTGTAAAAGTTGCTAAAAGAAAATATTGAACTCCAATAACTTTTGCATCCTGACAAAAAATCCATTTAGTAATAAAACTATGTCCATGATATAAATCTTGTTCTGGTACTTCTGAAGGTCTTACATAATCCGCATCTGACACTGTTCCTGAACCTCCGCCGCCACTACCTGAAGAAATAGTTTCAGAAGATTGAGCTTGATATCCTTTTTTATTTTCGTATTCGTCAGACATAAATTATTCTTCCTTATATATTTCTTTATTTAAAAGAAAATTATTATTTTTAGCTATTTTTTTATTTTCTAATTCTATTTCTATATTTTCCTGTTTTGCAATCAAATCATTAAAAGTTTCTTGTTCAGAAATCCATTTATTATAATTTTCTGTGCTTTGAACTTCAACGCCACCTCTCATAGCATAGTGTCCAACACCACAATATTCTGCACATAAGACTTCATATTCTCCAATTTTATTTGGTTCAAACCAATAGTAAGTTACAATTCCTGGAACTGCATCCATTTTTGCTCTAAACTGAGGAACATACCAGTTATGAAGAACATCAACTGATCTTAATAATATTTTAACTGGTTGATTGTTTTCTAAATTTATCACATCACTTTGTATCAATACATCATCTTTTCCATAAGGATCATCTAAATTAATTCCAAAAGGATTATTATCATTTATATTAATTATTTGAGTAGTTCCTAATTTTCCATCCTCACCAGGTAGCCTATATTGCCATCCCCACTGCCAAGCCATCACATCAACTTCAAGTGCATTTTTTGGAACAGTTACATATTGATTCCAAATAATAAGTCCTGGTGCTAAAAGAGCTGCTACACCTATAGTAGTTGCCCATGTTAAAATTTTTTCTAATTTTTTATCTTCTGGTTTATATTCTGCTTTTCGATCTTTTTTATAAGAAAACTTAACGACGCAATAAATCATAAAAAGACATACAGCTACAAAAACACCACCCCCTACCCAAAAAGTAAGTGTAATTGTATCATCCATTCCTCCCCAATTTGAAGCAATGTCAGTCCAATACCATGGTGTAAATATATGGAAAAGTACAGATCCTAAGATCACTAGAAAAAATATTATACCTGGATGCATGGCTCTTTATATAGTTTATTAATAGTATAAATACCTATGACAAAATGTCATAAACTTAAAGTAAATAAACTAATGTAATTAAGGTTTTATGCTTAGTAAGTTGGGAATATTAATAGCAATACTCGTTCTAGTATTCATTTTTTTTCTAGTCATATCTTTTGGGGCAGGTGCTTTTTCAAAGAAAGAGATTAAAACCGAAACAAAGAAATATTTAAAATCTGTAAATATTCTTTTAGCAGTTATTGCAGTAGTAGGAATTGTTTTAGTTCTATTTTTATAAACTAAGAAATTAACGATTTACACCATGCTATAAATGCATCATTAAACATATAAATCATTAAAAAAAACATTAACCAAACAATTAACAAATATGTCCAATATATAGATAAAGCAGATATGTTTTTTTCTTCTTCTAAAATTTTATTTTGTTCTAACTTTAAAACTCTTGAAGAAACTTTTCCCCAAAAAAATAGTCCTCCTAAAAGATGTAGCCCATGAAGCGCTGTAAAAACATAAAAATTAGCAAAATAAGAATTTGTCGAAACATAATTTCCATTTTTTAATAATTGAAACCAAAAAATTAACTGCCCAAATAGAAACAGGTAAGTTAATCCACCTATAATTAAAAGATTTCTTTTAACCTTTGAAGTATCTTTTTTTTTTAAATCATTAGTAACCTTATTAAAAAAATAGGTAACAAAGAAAAGAGTTAAAGTATTTATCCAAAGTAAGTTTGGTTTTAAAAGGTATTTCGTATCTTGACCTGGTGGTAAAGTATAAAGATAGCTTGTAAATACTAAACTAAATAAAACTGTTGCAATCCCAAAAATAATTATCACAGCAGACTTTTGAACCGAAATATCAAAAGTTTTTCCTTCATGAGCATTATCTATTGACGCACGTTCACTCTCCCATGGTTTCTGAAGTAATGTGCCAAAAAGTTTCTTTAATAAATTGCTCATTAATCTTATATAGTTGCTTAATTAATTATTTCAATAATGAAGTTAAAAACATCAATAACAATTATATCTGGTTGCTTATTTATTTTTTTATTTATTATGTTGCCAATTTTTTTATCAGTCGAAAATAAAAAAGATGAATATGTCGCATCCATTAAAGGTTCATCATTTTCACTTAAAGACGTTAACAATAATATAATTACTGAAAAATCATTTGAAGGTCCTTTAACTGCAATTTTTTTTGGATTTACTAATTGTCCTGATGTTTGTCCAATGACATTAAATAATTTAAACTTGGTAATAAATAATTTAAATAAAAAAAAGAAGGAAAAGTTTAAAGTTTTCTTTGTAAGTATCGATCCTGAAAGAGATACTCCTGAAATTATTAAAGATTATTTAAATTCATTTGAAAATAAAATTTATGGAATTACTGGTGATCCAAAAAAAATATTTGTTTTATCAAAATCATGGGGTGTACTTTCAGAAAAAATTTTTTCAGAAGATGGAAACTATCTAATAAATCATAGTTCATCAGTAATATTATTAGAAAATGGCAAATATTTAGATCGAATTAGCCATCATGCAAATTATAAAGACATGTTTAAAGCCATAAACAAATATTTAAGATAATAAATTAAAAGCTATTATTGATATCATTGAAATTGCAGCAGTTTCTGCTCTTAAAATATTTTCATTAATTTTTAATGGAATTATATTTTTAAGTTTTAAAATTTTTTCTCTCTCTTTTGTGGTAAAGTCACCTTCGGGCCCAATTAATATACATAAAGGTTCAGTATTCTTAATATTAAATTTATTATTGTTTGTATTAAGATCTCCAAAAATAATATTAGTTTTTTGATTAAATTTTAAAAAATTATCTAATTTTACAATTTCTTCTAATTTCGGAACTTTTAATCTATTACTTTGCTCCGACGCTTCTACAATAATTTTATTTAATCTTTTTTCATTTATCTTTCTAACAATTGTTCTTTCTGTTAAAATAGGTAAAAATTTGGAAACTCCAAGTTCTGTAGCTTTTTGTATCATTAAATTTAAATAATTTAATTTAATTGGTGCAAATGCTAACCAAATTTCTTTTTCATTATCATTTGATCTAATTTTTTTTGTAATTAAAAATTCTACAATACCTTTTGTAATTTTAGTTATTCTCGCTTCCCATTCTCCATTTTGGTTAAACAATGAAAAGTTTTTGTCTATATTCATTCGCATTACTTTGATCAAATAATGTGATTGAGATTTATCAAGTTTTAAAGTTAAATTAGTTGATAAACTTTCAGGAAAAAATAATCTAATATTACTCACAATTTTAAGATTAATTTATGAAAAATATTAAAGCAATAATTTTTGATGCTTATGGAACATTGTTTGATGTCAATTCAGCTGCAGAAAAATGCAAAGATAAAATTGGTGGTAAATGGCAAAGTTTTGCCAATTACTGGAGAACTACTCAATTAGAATATACTTGGCTAAGAAGTTTAATGAAAAGGCATAAAGATTTTTGGCAAGTTACTGAGGATAGTTTAGATAAATCCATGAAAGCTTACAAAATAGATTCTTCAATGAAAGACGAATTATTAGATCTTTATAAAATTCTTTCACCATTCAAAGAAGTGCCTGAGGTTTTAAAAACACTAAAAGAAAAAAATTTAAAATTAGCTATTCTCTCAAATGGTACACCTGCCCTTCTAAATCAGTTAGTTAAAAGCAATAATTTAGAAAATTTATTTGATGATCTTTTTTCGATTGAAGAAGTTAGAATTTATAAACCAGACTCAAAAGTTTATGATATGCCAACAAAAAAATATCAAATTCAAAAGAATGAAGTTGCTTTTCTAAGTGCAAATACTTGGGATGTGTCAGGTGCTGGAAATTATGGTTACAATTCTATTTGGGTAAATAGAAATAATAATATTTTTGATAACTTAGATTATGAACCAAAGTTAGAAATCAAAAACTTACAAGATCTTTTACCCAATATAGAATTTAATTAACTTTAAGCTTTATCACCATATTCTGATATATGTTTTGGAATTCTTTTATTCTTTCCATACATAAAATGATTTTCCATGTTTTCTCTATATTTACTTGCTGGCACTTTTAAACCAATAGACTCTGCAACCTCCCTAATTAACATTGGGTTAGCACCACAACAAACACCAAGATAATTTATACCTAAAATATTTGCCCATTTTGCAAATTGACCTATTTCATATCTATTACAAAAATGTGGATCTAGAGCTGTAGGAAATGTTCTTCCATGTGGTGATGGGCATCCACAATCATCTCTATCTGGTAAATTGAAAAAAGTTGGAAATTTTTTATTAGTTCTATAAGGAATTGGTAAAGCACCGACATGACATTGTACTGCTTTTCTAATCTCCTTTAAAAACGGTAACATTGTTGCTGGCCCTCTAAAACAATTCAATCCTACAACGTCAGCTCCTCTTTGTTCCAACTCTTTACATGTATCAACTACAGACTTTCCATCTCTCATTTTATTCTCACCCATTGGTGAAATTGTTAATACTGTTGGAAGATTAGCTTTCTTCATTACCTCAAGAGCTTTAAAAGCTTCTTCAGCATAATAAAAAGTTTCACCAATTAACATGTCTGCTCCCTCATCTACTGCCCACCCAATCATTTCTGAAAACATACTTTCAACTTCTTTTTGAGCTTGCTTATCATCTTCTTTCCAAATGTTTGTATTAGAAATATTTCCAGCCATTAAATTTGGTTTAGATCCTTTAGGTGTATCTAAAGCAACTTTTTTTGCAATCTTCAAAGCAGATCTATTGAGTGGTTCTAATAAATCTTCTTTACCTATAACTCTCATCTTTTCTCTGTGACCATTATAAGTAAACGCCTCAACAATATCTGATCCTGCATGTTGAAATTCTCTATGTAAATTTTCAAGAACTTCAGGATGATCAAGAGAAACCATTGGCACAAACTCTCCGGACGCCATATACCCTCGTCTTTCAATTTCAAATAAAAAACCTTCAGCACAAATTACAGGCCCTTTATCTAATCTTTCTTTTAGTATGTTGGTTGTCATTTTTTTTCTCCAAGTTAATGGAGAAAAGAAGCTAATTGAAACTAAGAGGTTAAAAAATTAGCTCTTCTCTCCTTTTTAGTGCTTTAGCAAAATGCTGGGTGCACAATACGGTTCAAATACCCGATTTTAATTTGAGAAAATTTCAAAAAAAAACCACCGGCTAAAGCGGTGGTTGAAGTGTCGCTTTAGCAGGATTTTTAAAGCGCTCTGCAATTAAACTTAAATCAGCGCTAACCTATATAACCACAAATAAATAAAACTGTCAAATAATGCAGAAATCTTGCAAGCAGTGCAAGATTATCATAATGATACATTTGCAAAATGAAAGCAGTTAAAATTAAAAAAAATGGTGGTCCTGAAGTATTAGATATAGAAGAATTAACTTTAAGAAAGCCAATAAAAAGTGAAGTTTTAATTGAACATGTTGCTATAGGTTTAAATTATATAGACACATATCATCGGTCTGGACTTTATCCCTTAATGATGCCGAGCGGGCTTGGTATGGAGGCTTCTGGTATTATTAAAGAAATTGGACCAGATGTTTCAAATTTTTCTGTTGGGGATAAAGTTTCCTATGCTGCTTTACCTTTAGGATCATATTCCTCGCACAGAATTTATAGAACACAAAACTTAGTTAAAGTGCCTAAAGAAATAGATTTAAATATAGCTGCAGCTATAATGACAAAAGGATTAACAACTTATTATTTGCTATACAAAACTTATCCTGTTTCGGGTAATGAAACCATCTTATTTCATGCTGCTGCTGGAGGAGTTGGACAAATATTTTGTCAATGGGCTAATAGCTTGGGATGTAAAGTAATTGGAACAGTTGGTAGTGATGAAAAAATAGAGATAGCAAAAAAAAATGGTTGTAGTGAAGTAATTAATTACAATAAAGAAGACTTTGCAAAAAAAGTTATGGAAATAACTAACGCCAAAGGTGTGCCAGTAGTTTATGATGGAGTTGGAAAATCAACATTTGAAAAATCTCTTGAATGTTTAAGTGTTAGAGGAACGATGGTTTCTTTTGGAAATGCTTCTGGATCACTAGACCCAATTAATGTTCCTAAAATGTTACAACCAAAAGGATTATTTTTTGTCAGACCATCAATGGGTCAATATTTAGGAACTAATGAAGAATTAAACGAGGCTGCAAAAACACTATTTGAAAAAATAAGCTCTGGAAAAATTAAAATAGAAATATTTAAAAAATATAAATTAGACGATATTAAGCAAGCTCACATTGATTTAGAAAATAGAAAAATTATTGGGCCTGCTATAATTACACCTTAGTCTAGATTAATTTTCATATCTGATAAATGCAATTTCAAAGTTTCAGTTGATAGATGTATATCTCTTATAAAAAACAATACAGAAGTTATCATTGCTAAGCAGCATGATCCAAAAATAATTCTTGCTACAAAAATCATATCTAAATAAAGAGCAAAAACAGTTAACATGTTAAATAGGAAGCCGAAGCTTGCAAATCCAAGCGTGTACTTTAACCACTTAACTCTGCCGTTTAAATTTATTAACTGCTTTTCCCACTCTGGTGGAATGTGTTTTTCCCACACATATTCATCATGTATTTTTCTTATTAAATTACTTAATGTATGAAAACGATTACCATAAACGCTCATAAGCAAAGGAATTGCTGGAAACATTAGTGCTGTGACTGTGTAATCTATATTCATACGAATCAATTTGATTATGAATATAGCCTTTGTTATTTACAAGTAAAATATTATGAACCAAATAAACCTATTTATTGAACTCACTAGACTTAAAAGACCGATTGGTTTTATGCTTTTATTTTGGCCTTGTCTTTGGGGACTAACTATTGTTTATGATTTTGAATCAAATTTATTTAATTACTTTTTTTTTGGCTGCCTTTTTTTATTGGGATCTATTTTAATGCGTTCTGCTGGATGTATTGTAAACGACATTGTGGATAGAAATTTTGATAAAAAAGTAGAAAGAACTAAAAACAGACCTATTGCATCTGAAAAAGTTTCTCTGAGGCTTGCTATATTTTATGTATTGATATTATGTAGTATTGCTTTTTTAGTTTTAATTAATTTTAATAAATTTACAGTTTTAATGGCTTTAATTTCAATGCCATTTGCATTTACATACCCATTAATGAAAAGAATTACATACTGGCCCCAGTTATTTTTGGGAATAACATTTAATTATGGACTTATTTTAGCTTGGATTTCAATTGCAAATGAAATTTCAATAGTTCCAATAGTGTTTTATTTTGGAGCCATATTTTGGACACTAGGATACGACACTATATATGGGTTTCAAGATATAAAAGACGATGAAATTATAGGTTTAAAATCAACTTCAATAAAATTTAAACATGATCCAAAAAAATTTCTATTTATTTCTTACTTTGTTTTTATCTCTTCACTATTTTTAATAGGAATTTTAATGAATTTTAAAATCTTTTATTTTCTATTTATGATAATTCCAGTTTTTCACCTATTAATTTTTCAAATAAAAAAATTAAACATTAAACTCCCATCAAGCTGTTTAATTAAATTTAAAAGTAATAATTTTTTAGGATTACTAGTTTTGTTTAATATTCTTATCGGAAAACTGACTTAATAAAATGAATAAAAAAGAAATAATCAAAAGATTATATAATGACTATATAAATAAATTTGTTTTTAAGATTTTATTAGCAGCCATATTTTCTATTTTAGTAGCAGCTAGTACATCTGCTACTGCATGGTTGTTAGATCCTGCAATAGAAAAAATTTTTTTAAATAAAGATAAAACTTTAATTTTTTTAATTCCATTGGCAATTATTATTGCTTTTTCTACAAAAGGTATTGCTCTTTATAAAGCTAGAATAGTAATGATTCAAATATCTGAAGAAGTAAAAAAAATGCTTCAAATAGATATGCTTAAATCATTTATTAATGCTGATACACAAATTATTGAAAATAAACACACTGGAAAATACATTTCAAATTTAAATTTTGATGTAGCCCAAATTACCAGAATGTTAGCTGAAGCTTTTTTGAGTATATTTAAAGATGGATTAACACTACTTGGCCTTTTATCAGTTATGTTTTTTCAAAATTGGAAATTATCTTTGATAGCAATAATTATGATTCCTCTTGCAACGATAACGGCAAGAAAATTAGGTAAAAGAATGGGCAAAGTAGCAACTGAAGCACAAGAAAAATCTGGAGATTTAAACAGATATTTAATTGATTTATTCAAAAATCATAAAATAATCAAAATTTTTCAAAGAGAAAATTTTGAGAATGAAAGATCAGAAAAATATGTCAATGATCTGAAAGAAAAATCAATTAAAATTGCATCGGTTTATCTTAGATCAACACCAATAATGGAGGTTCTAACTGGGTTTATGATAGCATTATTAATTTTTTATTCTGGAAAATTAATAATAAATGGTGAGTTAAATATTAACAATTTCTTTTCTTTTTTAGCCGCGATGATGCTTGCTTATCAGCCTGTTAAGTCACTTACAAAAGTAAATATTTCTATTGGACAAG
Source organism: uncultured Pelagibacteraceae bacterium (assembly GCA_902591185.1). Lineage (GTDB taxonomy): Bacteria > Pseudomonadota > Alphaproteobacteria > Pelagibacterales > Pelagibacteraceae > Pelagibacter. Next base: position 108,078 of record CACIZU010000001.1, on the reverse strand, counting down.
GATTATCTGCAGCAAAGCGAATTATTCCAATTATCGATATAAAAAATGAAATAAATTTAAATGAAAAAGATAACAATTTACAATTAACACAAGGAACAATTACTTTTGAAAATGTGGTTTTTTCTTATTATTCTAATTTTCAAAATGAGGTTCTAAAAAATATTTCTATAAAATTAAATGGTGGTAAAATGACTGCACTAGTTGGTCATAGTGGATCAGGAAAATCAACTTTATTAAATATGATACCGAGAATTTATAATCCAACAAATGGTAGTATCAAAATAGATAATCAAGACTTAACAAAAATAAATTTGTCTTCATTAAGAAAAGAAATTTCAATAGTTGATCAAAATACTACTTTATTTGATGACACCGTATTTAACAATATTAAGTATGCAAAGCCAGATGCTTCAAAAGATGAAATTTTTAAAGCTGCAAAATTATCAATGAGTGAGGAATTTATAAATAATCTTGAAGATGGATTTGAAACAAAAATAGGCGAAAATGGGGTAAAATTATCTGGAGGTGAAAAACAAAGATTGTCAATTGCAAGAGCATTTCTTAAAAAAAGTAAAATAATTTTACTTGATGAAGCTACATCTTCATTAGACTCTACGACAGAAGAAAAAATTCAAAAAGCTATTAATGAATTAACCTATAACAAAACTACTATTGTAATCGCACATCGACTTTCAACAATTCTAAATTCTGACAAAATATATTTAATGGATAAAGGTAAAATTTTAGACTCAGGTAAACATGATGAGTTACTGCTAAAATCTGATATTTATAAAAACTTTTATGAAAAACAAATACAAAAATAAGTATGTTTTTTTTATATCAAGCTGCTTTATCTTTAATCATTTTAATTTCTCCAATAATAATAATTTTTAGAATTTTAAAAAATAAAGAAGATAAAAAAAGATTTGTAGAAAAATTTAGTATATTTTCAAAAAAAAGACATAGGGGTAAATTGATATGGTTTCATTGTGCAAGTGTAGGTGAAATATTAAGTATTATACCAATAATTAAAAAATATGAAAAAAAAAAATATATAAATCAAATTCTCATTACATCCAGTACTTTGAGTTCTTCAAAGGTTATAAGTAAATTTAAATTCAAAAAAACAACTCATCAATTTTATCCTTTTGATCATATTTTTTTAACATCTAAATTTTTGAATTATTGGAAACCAAGTTTAGCTATCTTTATTGAATCTGAAATTTGGCCGTGTATGTTCAAAACATTAGATAACCATAAAATTCCGTTAATATTATTAAATGCTAGAATAACTAAAAAAACATTCAATAAATGGATTAAAATTAAAAATTTTAGTCGATCAATTTTTGATAAAATCTCAATTGCTTATCCACAAAACTTGGAAACCAAAAATTTTTTAAAAAAATTAAAAGTAAAAAAAATAAATCTTATCGGAAATTTAAAATTTTCCGAAATTGATGGAGACAAACAAGATACAATTGATGATCAATTAAAATTTCAATTAAAAACAAAAAAAGTTTGGATTGCATCAAGTACACACTCAAATGAAGAAATTTTTTGTGCTAAAGCTCATATTGAACTTAAAAAAAAATTTCAGAGTCTAATAACTATAATTATTCCAAGACATGTGCATAGAATTAAAGAAATTATTTCAGAAATTAAAAAACTTAATTTAAAAACTATTTCTCATAGCTCAAAGAATAAAAATTTAAAAGATGTTGATATTTATATTGTTGATACATTTGGTGAAACAAAAAAATTTCATAAAATTGGATGTTCGGTTTTTTTAGGTGGCTCTATTATAAAAAGAGGTGGACAAAATCCCTTGGAAGCTGCTCGGTATGGTGCAAGAATTTTACATGGACCAAATATTGATAATTTCACAGACGTATATAGACTGTTAAAATCATTTAAAATTTCCCAAAAAATTACCACACATAAGAAATTAGCATCTCTAATTACTTTCAAAAAAAACAAGAGTCATGGTAAAAAAATTAAGAAAATTGGGGGAATAATTTTAAAAAAAACTATAAAAGAATTGAATAGTCTAATTAATAATGAATTTAAAAAAACCTAAATTTTGGGATTATAAAAAACCTAATATATACGCCTATCTTTTGTTGCCAATTGCATTACTGATTAACATTTTAAACTTATTTAAAATTAAATCAAAAACAAAAAAATTTAAAATAAAAACTATTTGTGTAGGAAATATTTACATTGGTGGTACAGGCAAAACCTCACTTAGCATCAAAATAAATGAAATATTAAATAAAAAAAAAATTAGATCATGTTTTGTTAAAAAATTTTATAAAGATCAAATTGATGAACAAAAACTATTACAAAGTAGAGGTAAAATTTTTACATCATCAAAAAGACTTGATGCCGTTGCTCAAGCAGAAAATGAAAATTATGAAATTGCAATTCTAGATGACGGTCTACAAGATAATTCAATTAATTATGATATAAGTTTTGTCTGTTTCAATAATCTAAATTGGATAGGAAATGGTTTAACAATACCAGCTGGTCCATTAAGAGAAAATATTAAAAACTTAAAAAAATATCAGCATTTATTTCTAAATGGAAATCTAGAAAATATAGAAAATATAGAAAAAGAAATACTTCAGATTAATCCAAAAATAAATATTCATATTGGAGAATATGAGCTTTTAAATCTGGATGAATTTGATCAAAATAATAAATACTTGGTTTTCTCAGGTATTGGAAATCATCAAACATTCATATCAATGATAAGAAAAAATGGTTTAAACATTTATAAAGATATAGAATTTCCTGATCATTACGAATATACGAATAATGATATCAAACAAATATTAAAACAAGCAAATGATCTAGATTGTAAGGTAATTACAACAGAAAAAGACTATTTGAGATTAGAAAATAATAAGATGGATGAGATTAAAATTATAAGATCTAAATTAAAAATAATTAATGAAGAAAGATTAATTAATACAATTCTTAAATAAGATGAAACAAATTAAATATTTTTTTCAATTTTTATTTGTAATAATTTTTTTTTCTTTATTTAAAATATTAGGATTTAAAATATCTTCGGCTATTGGAGGAAAGTTATTTGAAATAATTGGCCCCATGTTTCGGTCTAAAAAATTAATTCATTCAAATATTAAAAGAGCTATTCCAGATATTAATTTACAAGACTTAAACAAATTAACAAAATTAATGTGGAATAATTATGGAAGAGTTTTTGCAGAATATATATTTATCAAAGATTTTAGATCAGGTAAAATTGATTCAACAGTCGAAATAATAGGTCAAGAAACCCTCGCTGAAATAAAAAAAATTAATAAACCTGTAGTTTTTATTTCAGGTCATTTTAGTAATTTTGAATTAATGGCAATGCATTTAGAAAAAGCAGGCATAGAACTGTCAGCAATATATCGACCATTAAATAATATTTTTTTAAATAAAATAATAGAAAAAATAAGAAAAAATTATATTTGCAAAAATCAAATAAAAAAAGGTATTGGTGGAATGAAACAATTGATTAGTCTTAAAAAAAATAATCATTCAACTGCACTAATGATTGATCAGAGAGTTTCGGAGGGAATTAAAGCTGATTTCTTTAATCAAGAAGCATTGACAACAACTATACCTGCTCAACTAGTTAAAAGATTCAATATACCTGTTGTTCCTATCTTTATTAAAAGAATAAATGGTATAAATTTTAAGATAACTATTAATAAACCACTAAATTTTTCAAAAGAAACATCAATAAAAGATATTACAATTGAATTAAATCAAATTCTTGAAAAAATGATAATTAGCAATCCTGAACAATGGATTTGGTCACATAATCGCTGGAAATAAAAATTATTTTTTATCTATTTCTTCTCTTTTTTGGAAAGCTTCTTTGTAGGAAAAATAAGGTTCTTGCAATTCAACATTCCAATAAGTCAAATTTTCAATATTAATTTTTTTACCAGTAACAGCACACTCAACGTAATCGCCATTCTCGATAATTTGAAAATTATTTGGTAAATATTTTATTTTTGCTATTTTTATCATTTTTAGTTTATATACTTTTATATGAAAGTTGGAATAATAGGAAGTGGTGGAAGAGAGCATGCAATTTGTGAAAGTCTAAAAAATTCCAATAAAATTGATGAAATTTTTTGTTTCCCAGGAAATGCTGGAACAGAAGATATTGCTAAAAATATAATTCTAGATTTAAATAATTTTGAAAATATTAAAAATTTTGTTTTAGAAAAAAAAATAGATTTAGTTGTTGTTGGTCCAGAAAAACCTTTAGTTGATGGCATAGTGGATTATCTTGAAAAATTTAATATAAAAGTTTTTGGTCCAAATAAAATAGCTTCTCAACTTGAGGGATCAAAAATATTTACAAAAAATCTTTGTCAAAAATTCAATATTCCAACTGCTAAATTTGGTATCTTTCAAAATAAAAATGACTCAAAAAAATTTTTAAAAGAATCAAATTTTCCTACAGTAATTAAAGCTGATAATCTAGCATCAGGCAAAGGCGTTTACATTTGTAATAATGAGATTGAGGGTAATATCGCTATTGAAGAAATTTTTAATGGCAAATTTGGTAAAGCTGAAAACTTATTAATTGAAGAATTTCTCAAAGGTGAAGAGATGAGTTTTTTTACGATAAATGATGGTAATATTTTTAAAAATTTTGGTTCAGCTCAAGATCATAAAAGAGTTTTGGAGGGTGATAAGGGAAAAAATACTGGTGGAATGGGTGCATATTCACCTTCAAGACTGTTGAATTCTGACTTAGAAAAAAAAATTATAAATAAGATTATAAAACCAACTTTAAAAGGATTGTCTGAACTAGGTGGTGAGTATAAAGGCTTTTTATACGCTGGGTTAATGATAGTTGATAACGAACCTTATTTAATAGAATATAATGTACGTATGGGTGATCCTGAATGTCAAACAATACTTCCAAAACTTAAAACAGATTTAGTTGAGATTTTTTTAGCTTGTTGTAACAAAAAACTCAATGAAATAGATATTGAATGGTCAAATAAAAAAAGTTTATGTATTGTTGTTTGCTCTAAAGGATATCCTGATAATTTTAATAAAGATATAGAAATTGAAAATCTGAAAAACATCAAGCTTAATAATAATGAATATTTATTTCATGCAGGAACATCTAAAAAAAATAACAAAATATATGCAATTGGTGGACGAGTTTTAAATTTAGTGACTCTTTCTGATGATTTTAATATTGCAAGACAAACTATTATTAAAAATTTAAATAACCTCAATTGGTTAGGTGGTTTTTACAGAAAAGATATTGGATTTAAAGTAATCAAATAATGAGGATAATATCTGGATTATTTAAAGGTAAAAAAATTCTTGAACCTAAAGATTTTAAAACGAGGCCCTTAAAAGATTTAACTAAAGAATCAATTTTTAACATAATTAATCATTCCAAAAAATTTACAGTAGATTTAAAAAATTCTAACATACTTGATTTATTTTCTGGTGTTGGTTCATTTGGAATTGAATGCTTGTCTAGAGAAGCAAAAAAAGTAGTCTTTATTGAAAATTATAATGGAGTTTTGCCAATTTTAAAAAAAAACTTGATTAGTATTAAATCAATTAAAAATTATAAAATTATTGAAAACGATGTTTATGATAATAGAACATTTTTAAAACTTGATAATAAATTTGATATTATTTTTCTAGATCCTCCATATAAAGATAAAAATTTAAAAAATGTCCTTAACAATATTAAAAATGAAAAAATTCTCAATAAAACTGGAATAATTATAATTCATAGACATAAAAATGAACAAGATACGTTACCAAAAACCTTTAAAATTGTTGAGGAAAAAAAGTACGGTATATCTAAAATTTTATTTTTATCATACTTAAATAAGTAATTTTTTTGTTTCTTTCTTTATTAGCTCAACAGCTGGTTGATCATATGGATTTAAATTTAATGTTTTTCCAATCAAAATAGTCTCTAAAATAAAAAAACAAAACAATTCTCCTAAACTTTTTTCATCTCTTTTTTTTATTTCGAAACTACGAAATGGAATTTTTTTTTTTTTAAAAACATTTTCTGTAGCTTTTTTTTGAGCGTAAATAATTGAGTCAATATCTTTACCTTTTAAATATTTTTGTGATAATAAAATTTCATTATCATTTATTTTTAAAGAATTTTTTTCTTTTACGTAAAAAAAAGTAAAAAAATTATTTTTAAAACCATCTAAATATAATTGCATAACACTATGATTATCTTTTGGCATATTAGAAACTATTGGGAGTAAGCCTTTATTTTTCTTACCTAAACTTTCGGCTATAAGTTGTTGGTACCAATTAAATAAACTTTCTGATTTTTTATCATAGTTAATTATTATTGAATTATATTTTTTATTTTTAATAAAATATATTATGGAATTTACGTTAGAAATGAGTGTGTTTATAAATTTTTTATTTTTTATTAGATCATTTAAAGATCTAAACTTATTTGGATTAAGCCCCATTAATTCAGCCGGCAACATTCCAACCTCTGAAAGCACAGAGTATCTTCCTCCAATAAAATTATTGTGATGTATAATATCTGATTTTAATTTTTTTCCTAAAAGATAAAGGTAACTTTTTTTATTTTCGGTTATGAAAATATTATCATCATTTTTATTTATTAATAAATTTGCATTTACTATAGTTTCAGTTGTATTGCCAGACTTAGATACAATTAAATTAATTGTATTTTTTTTTTTATTAATTTTTTTTTTTGGTTGCAAGTTATCAATAAAAGAAAATTTTTTTTTAATTTTTTCACCCAAAAATTCATAGATTGTTTTGGTTCCCAAAATGGAGCCACCCATTCCTATTACTCTAAAATTAAAATTTTTCTTATATTTCTTAAATTTCTTACTATCAAAACTATCTCTATATTTCTTGCTTAGCGATTTTAAAACTTCGTTGTTTTCTCTTAAAATAAAAAATAATTTTTTTTTTAAATTTAAATTTTTTCCTTTTTCTTTAAATACTTTAAATGAAATATTTGAAGTTATCATTAATTAGATTTAATTTTTTCTAATATTGTTTTTTCTAAGTTTTGATTGTTTTTTTTCTTACTATTGTTTTTATTTTTTTCTGATTTAGTTATTAGGCTCTTAATAGTTTTTTGATCTTTTTTTATTATTTCATTACTTGAATTTGGAACTGGAAGTTCATTAAAATTTGGCGGCATCACCAATGGAGATTTTTTTTCAACCAAAAACTCATCACTTGTCCTTTGTTTTGGTGATTTAAATCCTTCTTTAACAACTCCACAACCAGAAAATAATAATACAATTGTTAAAAAAATAGTAATTTTAGATCTATTCATAATTTTTATTTTGATCGTCTTTTGAAGTAATTTCTAACACAATCATAAGCATTACTCCAAATGTTATAAATATATCTGATACATTAAAAATAAACCAATGAAAATTGTTTATGTGTAAGTCTATAAAATCTGGAACTGCTTTATAAAAAATTCGGTCAAATAAATTACCCAAAGCACCACTAAATATTATTAATAAAGAATATTTTTTTAGACCTATGTTGTAGAATGTCATCACCAAAATAAGTATAATTATGATTGCTATAATAAATGTTAGAGAATTATAAAGATTATTTTGGTTAAAAGAAAAAAGACCAAAAGCAATTCCCTCATTCCAAATTAAATCAATATTCAAAAATTCTGAGGAAAATAATTTAGAGTTTAAGTTTTTTTTATCCAAATAAATAACATATAATTTTGAAGCTCTATCAAGAAAAAAAATTAAAAATATAATTGATAAATTAATATAAAAACTTTTAGTCAAATATTTAAAAATCATTTAGAATGTCTTGCGCAAGCTTCTTCACTAATTTTCCAACATACTGGGCATTTAGATCCCTTAGCTTTTGAAGTTTTTACAGTTATGTCTATATTTTCCTTGTAAGAAATTTTTGCTTTTGAAGTAATACATAATTCTGAGAAATCTATATCTTTTGTTTTATCAACCCATTTGTTATCTAAATCAATCTCTAGCTCAGCTTCTAAACTTGAGCCAATTTCCTTACTTGCTCTTTTTTCTTCTATACTGATATTGCAAATGTTCCTGACTTTAATTAATTCATTCCATTTTTCGTTAAGTACTTCATTTTTAAATTTTTCTGGAAAGTGCAAAAATTTTTCTAGATGAATGCTTTTATTTTCATTAGATAATAATTTAAAAACTTCTTCTGTTGTAAATGAAAGAATTGGTGCAAACCATTTCAACAATGCATTTAAAATTATATTTAATAGTAAAATTGTTGATTGTCTTTTTTTTGAGTCTTTTGAATCACAATATAAAGCATCTTTTCTTATATCAAAATAGAAAGCAGACAAATCTACAGTACAAAAATTTAATAATTCTTTATACAAATTATGAAAATCATAATTTTTAAAATATCTTTTAAAATTATCATTCAATAAATATATTTTGTGTAATATAAACTGTTCTAGTTCTGGAAGATCATTTAAATCTATTCTTTCTAAATCAATTTTTTCAAATTTATCGTTAAGATTTCCAAGCAAATATCTAAATGTATTTCTAATTTTTCGATAAGAATCTGCATGTTGATCTAGAATTGAATAATCAATTCTTAGATCTTCTGAATAATTAGATGAAGCTACCCAAATTCTTAAAATATCTGCTCCATACTTCTTTAAAATATCTTCTGGAGCAATGACGTTACCTAAAGATTTTGACATTTTTAAACCTTTACCATCTACAACAAATCCATGAGATAAGATTGAATCAAATGGAGCCCTACCCCGTGTTCCGCATGATTCTAACAAAGATGAATGAAACCATCCTCGATGTTGATCAGACCCTTCTAAATACATTGAAGCCGGCCATTTTAAATCTTCTCTTTTTTCTAAAACAAATGAATGTGTTGAGCCACTATCAAACCAAACCTCAACAATATCACTTAATTTATCATAATTTTCAGCATTAAATTTCTTTCCCAAAAATCTTTGGGCGTTATCTGAGAACCAGCAATCTGATCCCTCTTTTTCATAAATACTAGCGATATTTTCATTAACTTCATCGTCTACTAATATTTCTTTAGTTTGTTTATTTATGAAGATTGGAAGAGGAACTCCCCAAACTCTTTGTCTTGACACACACCAGTCAGGCCTTGTTTCTATCATAGACTTCAGTCTTTCTTTTCCTTTGCTTGGATAAAATGTTGTGTCATCAATTGCTTTTAGCGCTTTAGCTCTTAGTTTATGACTTTCCATTGATATAAACCATTGCGGTGTTGCTCTATGCACCAATGGAGCTTTTGACCGCCATGAGTGTGGGTAAGAATGAACCAATTCACCACTTGACAATAATTTTTTTTGTTCTTTAAGTTTTTCAATAACTATTGGATTAGCTTTAAAAATATGAGTGCCTTCAAATAATTTTACATTTTGCGTATATCTTCCATCACCGTCTACTGTTTCGATTGCCTTAATACCATGATTTAAACATAAATTAAAATCATCTGGACCATGACTTGGTGCACAATGAACAATTCCTGTTCCTTGCTCGGTTGTTACAAATCTTGCTTCGAGCATTGGAATATCATAATCATAACCTAAATCAAAAAAAGGATGATTGCAGATTGTATCTTTTAATTTATTACCTTTAAATTTTATTATTTCATTATAATCTTTTATTGAGCATTCTTTTAAAAAAGAATCTAACAAAGCCTCTGCAACAACTATCTTTTTATTTTTAAAGTCTCCTTCATCATTTAATTGAATCAATAAATAATCAAGAGCCACATTATAAGCTAAAGCCTTGTTAGCTGGTATTGTCCAGGGAGTTGTGGTCCATATAATAATTTCACTTCCTTCAAGTTCTTTAATTTTAGAAAACTTAACAGGAAATGATGTATAAATAGTATCTGACTTATGATCTTGATACTCAACTTCTGCATCAGCAAGAGCAGTCTTTTCAACTGTAGACCATAGAACTGGTTTAAATCCTCTATACAAACTTCCTTCTTTTAAAAATTTTCCAAGTTCTCTGACGATCTGAGCTTCAGCATCAAAACTCATTGTAGAATAATAATTTTCCCAATCTCCAACAACACCTAGTCTTTTAAATTGACTCTTGTGCACTTCAATCCATTTCTCAGCAAAAGATCGGCACTCTTTTCTAAACTCAACAATTGGAACTTCATTTTTATTTTTCTTATTTTTTTTATATTGTTCTTCTATTTTCCACTCAATTGGTAATCCATGACAATCCCAACCTGGTACATAAATAGAATCTTTTCCATCCATTTGATGAAATTTTACAATTATATCTTTTAAAATTTTATTAAGGGCGGTACCCATATGAATATTGCCATTTGCATATGGCGGGCCATCGTGAAGCACAAATTTTTCTTTTCCTTTACTTAAGTTTCTTAATTCTTGATAGAGATTTATTTTCTTCCAATATTCTAAAATTTCTGGTTCTCTAACTGGTAAGTTTGCTTTCATAGAGAAAGCTGTTTTAGGAAGATTTATCTGTGACTTACTCATTTTATTTTTTTTGCAATGTATAAATCAGTTTTAATCTGAGATCTTAATTGGTTAATATTTTTAAACTTCTTCTCTTTTCTTATAAATTTTAAAAACTCAACTGATAAATACTTATTATAAAGATTGCCAGAAAAATTAAATAAATGAACCTCTAATAAGATTTTTTTTTGATTAAATGTTGGTCTATACCCAAGATTAGCTATTCCTTTGATAAATTTAGGATTATTTTTTCTTAAAACCTTTACTGCATAAACACCGGGTTTTGCCAAGACATAATCTTTGATATCTATATTGCATGTCGGAAAACCAATTTTTTTTCCAAGTCGTCTTCCTTTTTGAACAATTCCATCAATAGACCATTTTCTACTTAAAAGTTTATTAGCTTTTTCTAAAAATCCTTTTTCTAAAAGATTTCTAATTAAAGACGAAGATACAATTTTTTTTCTATGTAAAAGAGGCTTTGGTTTAACAACCTTATAGTTATAATTTTCCTCGTGTTTAATTAATAATCTGACATCTCCTTCTCTTTTATTTCCAAATCTAAAATTATTACTTACAAATACAAATCTAGCATTTAATTTTTGATATAAAATGTTCTTTATAAAATTAATTGATTTAATTTTAGAAAAAATTTTATCAAATTTTTTAGTCACAATAAAATCAACACCAAGACTATTAAGTAAATTCAATTTTTGACTAATAATTGATAATCTAAAATTTTTTAACGATTTATTAAAAAACATTTTCGGCATTGGTTCAAAATTTATTACACCGATTTTTAAATTATATTTTTTTTTATATAATTTGGCTAATCTAAATAATTTTTGGTGGCCTTTATGAACCCCATCAAAATTGCCAATCAAAATAATTGACTCTTTATGTATTTTTTTAATATTAAAATTCTTATATAGAGTTACCATTTTAAATCTGATTGTAAGTAATTAACAATTACCTCATATTGCTTTGATACTTCTTCAACTCCTTTATCTTTTATTTCTTCTCTATGTACGCCATTAGATATCAACAAAGAGTGATAATTTAAAACATTTGCACCTCTGATATCAGTATTTAAATTATCTCCTATTGATAAAATTTTCTTTTTTAAATTATCAATAGACTGATTATAAACTTCAGGATAGGGTTTTCCAAAATAAATAACTTCACCACCCATTTTTTCAAACACAATTGCAACTGATCCGGCACATAATTCTCTTACATTTCCTCTTTCAACAATTAAATCTGGATTTGTACAAATCATTTTTTTGTTAATATGTTTTTCAAACAAATCTTTATAGTAGCTTAAATCTTTATCATGTTCATCAAATAATCCTGTGCATAATAAATATTGACTATCATTTAGATTATTTGATAGATTATTTTTAAAGTCATTGAACAAATCAAAGTCCCTTGGTGGACCTATGTGAAAAAATTTTTCTGATAAATAGAATCTCTTAAGATAATTTAGAGCTGCCTCTCCTGATGTAAAAACATGACTTCTAATTTTCTCATCCATTCCCATTTTCTCTAAAAATTTTTTTACTACAAAATTTGGTCTTGGAGCATTTGTCAAAAGAACAAAATCTTTATTCATCTTTAATAATTCTTTAAGAGCAATAATTGCTCCTTCATGAAGTTTTATTCCATTATGGATCACTCCCCATAAATCTATATAAAATAGATCATAATTATCAGCAATTGAACGAAGTCCTTCTTTATCTAAATTTTTAGTCATATTTTAAGGTATAAACCATAAAATCCTCAATTTCCTACCATTATTAGTAACTTATTGCTTATCTTATCTTGAAATAGCCAACGTAGTATCTATATGAAGTTCATATTTATAAAGGAGAATTTATGAAGTTTAAACCGTTACATGACAGAGTATTAATCGAAGTTTTAGACAGCAGTGAAAAAACTGCTGGTGGAATAATCATACCAGATACGGCTCAAGAAAAACCTCAAGAAGGTAAAGTTATTGCTGTTGGTGGTGGAGCAAAGACAGAAGATGGAAAATTAATTCCAATGGATGTTAAAGTTGGTGACAAAGTTCTTTTTGGCAAATGGTCAGGAACAGAAGTCAAAATTGATGGAAAAGAATACAGCATAATGAAAGAGTCAGACATTATGGGTATTTCAGGTAAATAATTTAATTTAAAGGAGAAAACAAAATGGCAAAAATAATTAAATTTGACGCTGAAGCAAGAGCGGCAATGATGAGAGGTGTCAATATTTTAGCTGATACTGTTAGAGTAACTTTGGGTCCAAAAGGTAGAAATGTTGTAATGGACAAGTCTTATGGTGCACCAAGAATAACTAAAGATGGTGTTTCTGTTGCTAAAGAAATTGATCTTGAAGACAAATTTGAAAATATGGGCGCACAGATGGTTAAAGAGGTTGCTAGCAAAACCAATGAAGAAGCTGGTGATGGTACAACTACTGCAACTATTTTAGCTCAAGCGATTGTTAAAGAAGGTGTTAAGTATGTAACTGCAGGCATGAATCCAATGGATGTTAAAAGAGGAATTGATACGGCAGTAGAAACTGTTAAAGAAAACTTAATTTCTTCAGCAAAAAAAGTAAAAGATAGCGATGAGATTGCTCAAGTAGGAACAATTTCTTCAAATGGTGATAAAGAAATCGGATCAATGATAGCTAAGGCAATGCAAAAAGTTGGTAACGAAGGTGTTATTACTGTTGAAGAAGCAAAAGGAATTGAAACTGAATTAGATGTCGTTGAAGGTATGCAGTTTGACAGAGGTTATTTATCTCCATACTTCATAACTAATAGTGATAAAATGACAACTGAGTTAGATAATCCTTATATCTTATTACATGAAAGTAAATTAACTAACTTACAACCAATGGTTCCATTATTAGAAGCTGTTGTTCAATCAGGTAGACCTTTAATGATTATCTCTGAAGATGTTGAGGGAGAAGCATTAGCTACTTTAGTAGTTAACAAACTAAGAGGTGGACTAAAAGTTGTAGCTGTTAAAGCTCCAGGATTTGGTGATAGAAGAAAAGCTATGCTTGAAGATATTGCTATATTAACTGGTGGCCAAGTGATTTCTCAAGACTTAGGAATTAAACTTGAAAATGTTAAACTTGATGATCTTGGATCTTGTAAAAAGATTAAAGTTGATAAAGATAACAGCACAATCGTTAGTGGTAGTGGAAAAAAATCAGATATTGCTGCCAGATGTGATTCTATAAAACAACAAGTTGAAGAAACAACATCTGATTACGATAGAGAGAAACTTCAAGAAAGACTTGCTAAATTAGCAGGTGGTGTTGCAGTTATCAAAGTTGGTGGTGCAACTGAAGTTGAAGTTAAAGAAAGAAAAGATAGAGTTGAAGATGCTTTAAATGCAACTAGAGCTGCCGTTGAAGAAGGTATCGTGACAGGTGGTGGTTGTGCTCTTCTATATGCTGCTCAAGAACTTGAAAAAGTAAAAGTAAAAGGAGAAGATCAAAAAGCAGGTGTAGAACTTGTAAGAAAAGCATTGGAAGCTCCTATCAGACAAATTACTAAAAATGCTGGAGTTGATGGTTCAGTAGTAGTTGGTAAATTATTAGAGCAAAAGAAAAAAACAAATGGTTATGATGCTCAAACTGAAGAATACTGTGATATGTTTGAAAAAGGAATCATTGACCCTGTTAAGGTTGTAAGAACTGCTCTTCAAGATGCCGCTTCTATCTCTGGATTATTAGTGACTACAGAAGCAATGATTGCTGATAAACCAGAAGAAAAAGATGCTGGTGGTGGAATGCCTGCTGGTATGCCTGGTGGAATGGGAGGCATGGGTGGTATGGGTGGTATGGGAATGTAATCCCACTCTTTCTAAATAAAATTCTAAAAGGGCAGTTTTTACTGCCCTTTTTTTTATCTGAACTAAAAAATGGTATAACTGAATAAATGATTATAGGAAAAAACTTTTTTATAACTGAAATGCCAAAAACTGGCACTAGCTTTTTAAGAAATTATTTCAAGACTTATAAAAATATTATTATTACAAATCATCATGACACTATTGAGCATAATAAAAATGCAGAATTATTAAAAAAGAAATATAGAATTGGTACAATCAGATCACCTTATGCTTGGTATTTTTCATTTTGGAAATGGTCTTGTCTTCAAAAAAAACAGTCTCCTCTTTATAATGATTTGACCTCTAGAAGAATTAAAATAAAACGATTAAAATTAAATTCAAAATTATTTGATTATTTTTTTAATCAAATTACCAAGAATACTAATAAATTAAAATCACTTTTTTTTGATGTAAATTCAAAAAAAAACTTTAATAAATTTTTACAAATTTTACTTAATCATAAATATAGAAATTATATAAGTTCCGATTTTAGCTTCACACAATACAACGAATTAGGTTATATGACGCATTTTTTTTTCTATCAAAATGTATTAAGAAAAGATTATAATATTTTTTTTTCATCAAAACAAAAATTTTCTAAAATCATTAAAGATTTAGACACTAAAATATTTACAAATTATCATTTCAAAACTGAAAGTTTAGATAAAGATTTAAAACTATTTTTAAAAAGAAATAAAATTAAACTAAAAAGATTTGACAACTTGGATAGAAACGCTACAGGCAAAAGCCTAAATAATAATTATATAAATTTTTTTACTTCAAAAAATCTTAAGCTTATTGAAAAAAAAGAAAATTATTTGTTTAAAAAATTTAAATATAAAAAAATTTCAAAAAAAAATAAAAATTAAATTTTTTTAATCTTAATATAATGTTATGATATAAAAAATATGTCAAAAAGATACAGTGGAAAATCATTTAAAGACTCGAGCGTTAGCAAAAAACCAAAATTGAGCCTGAAAGAAAAAAGAAAATTAAAGAAAGAAAAGTCTAAAAAATCTTAAAACTATCTTCTTTTTTTACTGTGTTTTTTAAATGTAAATTTTTTAGGTCTACCACTTCTGCTTTTAAATTTTTTCTTTCTCTTAAAACTAAATTTTTTACTTTCTGCGTCTTTTGATAAGTTTTCTGAAGGTTTTTTTCCAAAATATTTAGGATTATTTGTAAATCCAAATGGCTTTGCATCTTTCTTTTTAAAAAATTTTTTCTTTCTCTTAAAACCAAAGTCTTTTTTTTCACCCTCTCTTGATGATCTATCTAACCTTTTTTTTCCAAAAGATTTTCTTTTATCTTTAAAATTTAATTTCTTTTCTTCTCTAAATTTTCTCTTTTTATTATATGGCCCCTTATCTCTTCTTTTAGTTTTTAAGTTCTTTCTTAGACCGTTTGGCACTAATTTAAAATTTGGGTTTATTAATTTATTTATTGAATTCCACATCGATCTATCATCTGGTGTTAAAAAAGTTAAGGCTGATCCATCCGAACCTGCTCTAGCAGTTCTTCCAATTCTGTGAATATAGTCTTCTGGAACTTGAGGTAAATCATAATTAATTACATGTTGGATTAATGGAATGTCCAAGCCTCTTGCTGCCACATCGGTCGCTATCAAAATTCTTTTTAAGCCTTTTCTAAAAGAATTAATAACACGATCTCTTTTGCTTTGACGTAAGTCTCCATGAATTGCGTCTGCAGAATGACTTTCTTCTTTTAATCGCTTAACCATTTTGTCGGCACTTCTTTTAGTTTTAACAAAAACTAAAATAGAACCTTTTCTTGATAAAAATTGATCAATTAATTCATCATATTTGTTTTCTTTAAAGACCTGAAGTGTCTCTTGTTTAATTTTTGCAATTGGAATCGAAGTGAGACCTGTAGAAACTCTCTCAGGATTTCTTAGATATCTTTCTGAAATTCTTAAAATATTTTGTGGTAAAGTTGCAGAAAATAATAATGTTTGATGATTTTTTGGTACAAACTTTAAAACCATTTCAATTTGTGGAGTAAATCCCATATCTAACATTCTGTCCGTTTCGTCTAATACTAGATATTTTGTTGCCGAAAGATTTAAACTTTTTCTTTTTAAGTGATCATTAATTCTACCAGGAGTACCAACTATAATTCTTGACCTATTGCCCAGCTGTCTAAGTTGTTTTTGCATAGACTCACCACCAATTAATAAAGCTGTTTTGATATTGATCTTATCACTAATAATACTTTTAATAGCTTCCATTACTTGTGTGGCTAGTTCTCTAGTTGGACACATAACTAATGCAAAAGCATTTTTATCTAAAATCAATTTATTTATTAATGGAATACTAAAAGCTAGAGTTTTTCCTGTGCCTGTTTGCGCGGTTCCCAAAATATCCTTGCCTTCTAAGGCTAAAGGTATGGCCATTCCTTGAATTGGAGTGGGTTTTGTAAAATTCATCTTCAATAATGAATTTTTCAATGAGTCCTCTATTTTAATTGATTTAAAATTTTCCATCTAATAATTAAGAAATCTAATTTTGAAGTCTAGTTGTTGATTCTTTGTTGCATCTAATTTTATTGCGATATCTATATGTTTTTAAAACAATCACAAGAAATGAATTTTTAAATAAAGATTGTTTATCAAGCAAATACTGACTTTTTTTAAGTTTTTAAATTAAAGAATTAATGTATAAGAGCCACAATTTATGAACAACAATATCAGAAACATCACAATCATCGCCCATGTAGACCATGGTAAAACAACTTTAATTGATAATTTAATGAAACAAAGTGGATCATTTAGAGAAAATGAAGTTATTGATGAAAGGTTAATGGATTCTGGTGAGCTTGAAAAAGAACGGGGAATTACAATCCTAGCAAAACCTGCATCTATTAATTGGAAAGATTCAAGGATAAATATTATTGATACTCCTGGACACAGAGATTTTGCTGCAGAAGTTGAAAGAGTTCTAAGTATGGCAGATGGTGCACTATTACTTATTGACTCTTCTGAAGGTGTAATGCCTCAAACAAAATTTGTATTATCAAAAGCTTTAAAACAAGGTTTAAAACCAATTGTCATAATTAACAAATTAGATAAAGCAGATCAAAGAGCTAATGAAGTTTTAGATGAAACATTTGACCTATTTGTAAGTTTGGATGCAAATGAAGAACAATTAGATTTTCCAGTTTTATATGCAAGTGGTAGATCTGGATGGGCAGATAAAGAAGTTAATGGTTCAAAAGAAAATTTAAACCCACTCCTAGATCTAATTATTGATCATGTAAAACCAGCTAAACTTGATAAAACAAAACCTTTCTCTATGCTATCAACACTTCTGTATGCCGATAGTTTTTTAGGAAGAAGTTTGGTAGGCAGAATTACACAAGGAACTGCTAAAGCTAACCAGTCAATTAAAGCAATAAACTTAAAAGGTGAGAAAGTTGATGAGGGAAAACTAACTAAAATTTTTAGATATGAAGGTACAAAAAAAGTTCCAATAGAAGTTGGAGAAGCTGGAGATATTGTGGTTGTAGCTGGATTAGAAAAAGCCAATGTTGCGGATACTATTTGTGATCCAGAAGTTAGTGAACCAATACCTGCAACTCCTATAGACCCTCCTACAATGTCTATAACTATTACTGTAAACACTTCTCCTCTTGCAGGCACCGAAGGCAAGAAACTTACTGGTACTCAAATTAGAGATAGACTGCTTCAAGAGGCACGGAATAACGTAGGTATTACTTTTTCAGAAAATAATGGTAACGATTCATTTGAAGTAAGTGGACGTGGTGAACTAATGCTAGAAATTTTACTAACCCAAATGAGAAGAGAGGGATTTGAAATGACAGTAAGCCCTCCAAAAGTTTTGTATAAAAAAGATGAAAATGGAAATAAACTTGAACCAATCGAGGAAATAACAATAGATTTAGATGAAGAATATTCTTCAAAAGTCATTGACTCGATGAATAGAAGAAAAGGTAAGCTAATAAATTTAAAAGATACTGGTAAAGATAAAAAAAGATTAATATTTCATGCACCAACCAGAGGATTAATGGGATACACAAGTAGATTTCTTACTCTCACAAAAGGAAATGGCGTGATCAATAGAATATTCCATGATTACGGTCCTTTTGAAGGAGACATGGAAGGTAGAAGAAATGGAGCCTTAATCTCAATGGAAAAAGGTAAAGCTGTTGCTTTTGCTATTTTTAATTTACAGGCCAGAGGAGAAATGTTTGTAACCCACAATGATCCAGTATACCCAGGAATGATTGTTGGTTTGTCACCAAAGCCAGGTGACATGATCATTAATGTTATGAAGGGTAAAAAGTTAACTAACATGAGAACTCAAGGAACTGATGAAAATGTTGTATTAACCCCTGTTAGAAAAATGTCTATAGCTGAACAATTGAGTATATTAAATACTGATGAAGCTTTGGAAATAACTCCAGCATCATGCAGATTAAGAAAAGCAATTCTTGATCCACATGAAAGAAAAAAAAGTGAAAAATCTAGCGCTGCAGCCTAATTAAAAAATTTATTTACTAAAAATAAACCTAAAGCCACACAAGGACCTATACCAAAAGCAAAAATTAAAGTTCCTACACCAACAGTACCACCTAGATACCATCCTATACAGACAACTGTTATTTCAAGAGTAGCTCTTACTGCTGCAATTGGTAAGTTTGTTTTTATCTGTAATCCTACCATTAATCCATCTCTCGGTCCTGCTCCTAAATTTGCAATTAGATAAATTCCTCCCCCTAAACCAACTATCAAAACTGCGATAGCTCCTAATAAAATTTGAGAAAGATAATTTTCTGGAGAAGGAAAATATTTTATGCAAATATCAATCATTATAGCAACAATTAAAGCATTAAGAATTGTTCCTATTCCTGGTTTTTGATTTAACGGTATCCAAAAAATTAAAACTGAAGCACTTATTATAAATGTAATTAATCCAACTGAAAATCCTGATTTTATAGAAATACCCTGAGCTAAAACTGACCATGGCGAAGCCCCTGACAATGAAACAATTAACAACCCTTCTCCCAAGCCAAATAAAGTTAATCCAAAGCACAAAAAAAAGAATGTTGAAATTTTTGGTTTTAAATTTAATGGTTTATCTGAACTCCAAGATACCTTGGGTATATTTTTAATTTTTAAAAACATTTTTAAATAAATTACTTCTTTTAAAATTAAAGTCTATTAAAGTAATGATCTTATGAAAAAATTTTTATTATTCATATTTTTCTTAATGTATTCATTTAATAGTGACGCACATATGGCTCACTATAATAAATTTAATAAAATTGAAATGGAAATTTTAAGAGATGGAGAAGTTATAGGTTATAATTATTATTTTTTTACAAAAGACTCGGACAAAACAACTGTCACGAATCAATATAAATTTACAGTCAAACTATTTGGTGCAACTATTTTTGAAGTAGAAGGATATGGTGAAGAAAAATATATCAAGGATAAATTAATTTCTTTTAACTCAAAAACCCGTCAAAATAAAAAAAATAAATATGTAGAACTTAAATTAAATAAGCAAACTAATGAATATGATATTAAAGGTTCGTCTTACACCGGCAAAGCATCAACAGAAAATGTAATTGGAAATTGGTGGAACCACAAAATATTACAATCAAATAGTCAAATAAGTCCAATATCTGGAAGCATTAAAGAACAGGTGGTCACATTTGTTGGAAAAGAAAAAATAGAACTTTATGGTAAATCTTATGATGTGGAGCATTTTAAATTAACTTCGAAAGATAAGTCTATATCTAAAGACAAAAGATTAAACTTTGATATTTGGTTTAATAAAACAAATGCATTAATATTAAAAGTTGAATATTCAAGAATGGGAAATTGGGAATATAGAGTCAAAAATTTTGAATAAATCTATTTTTTTATGCTACTCATTTTCCAGCAACCGTCATTCCTTCAATTATCATAGTAGGCGAATTGACAGAATATTTAAAATCTAAATCATTGGCTAAAATTAAGTTTTTAAACATGTCTTTAAAATTTCCAGCAATAGTTATTTCACTAACAGGATATTTAAACTCTCCATTTTCAACTAAAAAACCATTTGCTCCCACAGAATAATCTCCCGTTACAAGATTGGTCCCGTGCCCAATCGTCTCTGTAATGTACAAACTCCTAGAATTAATATTTATTAATTCTTCATAGCTCATTTTTCCATTTTCAAAATAAAGATTAGTACTACCATCTTTTCTCCCATTAGATTTTAAATTTAATTTTTTTCCATTGTAAGTATCAACTAAGTAATTATTAAGAATTCCACTTTTTACTAAATTTAGAGTTTCTGATTTAACTCCTTCAGAATCAAAACACTGCGAACCTATACCTTTAATCAAATCAGGCTTATCTATAATATTGATTGAACTAGGAAAAATTTGTTGATCTATTTTATCTTTAAGAAATGAAGTTCCTCTTGCAATTAATGAAGAAGAAATGGCGCCCGCAAAAGAACTTAAAAAAGCCTTTGATATTCTTTTGTCAAAAATAATACTTATTTTTTCACTTCCAATTTTTTTCGGACTAAGTTTTTTTATTGTTTGATCGGCTGCGATTTTTCCTAAATTTTTAGGATCAACAATATCATTTAAATGACATCTGCTTGTAAACTCATAATCTCTTTCCATACTTTTTTCGTCTTTTGCAATAGTTACACAAGATGCAGTAAATGATGAAGATTTGTAACCATTACAAAAGCCATCACTGTTTGCTAAAATGAAATTTGCTTTATTTTCTGAAAAACTCGACTCTGTATTTACAATTTTTTCATCTTTAGAAGCTGTATCTTCCAATTCTTTTAAGTAATCAATTTTTTTATCATTTTCTAAATGTGACTTATCATATAAATTTAATTCTTTGATTTCTTTTGCAAGCAAATTTTGATCAGGCAAAGAGTTAAATTCATCCTCTGGTGTAATTTTTGTAGTTTCATAACATTTTTCAATTAACGTTTTTAAATTTTCATCTAATAAATTTGATGATGATATTGAAGATTTTTTTTTACCAATGTATGTTTCAACACTAATTGCAAGACTATCAGATCTATTAGACTCATCTAAAACTTTATTTCTAAAATTAACAGTTTCTGAGATAGAATTTCCAACCGTTACACTTGCATCTGTTGCGCCCAATTTTTTTGAAAGTTCTAAACAATAAGACGCTTTAGATTTTAAATATTCTTGATTTTTAACCATTATCTAAAGTTTTGTTCCACCTACAGTCATTTTATTTATTAAGATTGAGGGTTGGGCCACTCCTACTGGTACTCCCTGACCTGCTTTACCACAAGTTCCAATACCTGGATCCATCATCATGTCATTACCTACCATTGACACTTCTTTTAAAATTGAAGGACCATCTCCTACAAGTGTTGCTCCTTTAATTGGTGATCCAATTTTTCCATTATTTATTTCATATGCCTCTGTACAATTGAATACAAATTTTCCAGATGTAATATCGACTTGTCCACCACCAAAACTCACAGCAAAAATACCTTTATCAACTGACTTAATCATTTCTTCTTGAGTTTGTTTACCGCTTAACATCATTGTATTTCTCATTCTAGGTAATACGATATGTTTATAGTTTTCTCTTCTGCCACTTCCTGTAGATCTAGTGTTCATTAATCTTGCATTTAATCTGTCTTGCATAAAATTTTTTAAAATTCCATTTTCGATTAGAACTGTTCTTTCTGTAGGAGTGCCCTCGTCATCTATTGTTAGACTTCCTCTTCTTTTATCTATAGTTCCATCATCTACAATCGTGACACCTTCACTTGCAACCTTTTGGCCCATTAAATCATGAAATGCAGATGTTTTTTTTCTATTAAAATCTCCTTCTAAACCGTGTCCAATAGCTTCATGAATTAAAATTGCAGGCCAACCGGGTCCTAGAACTACTTTCATTTCACCTGCTGGAGCTGGTTTACTATCCAAGTTAACTGAGGCAATCCTTAATGCCTCCTCACAAACATTTTTCCAATTATCATTTTTTAAATAATCATCATAAGACTGTCTACCACCGATACCATAAACACCTGTTTCTTTTCTTCCATTTTTTTCAAGCATTACCGAAACATTAAATCTAATAAGTGGACGAACATCAGTTAAAGCTTCGCCACTAGAACGTATAATTTCAATAGATTTTTGTTCTCCACTAAAACTTGCCGTTACCTGTTTAACTGTGGAATCTTTTTTACGTAAGTAGTCATTCACTTTATTTAAAACTTCTAATTTTGAATCTAGTGACTTTTGCTCTATTGGGTTAATATCTTCATAAAATTTATTATTAGTTTTGGGAATTTCATGATTATAAGTTCCTTTACTTGATTTAAGAGTAGATTTTAGATTTTCAGAAGAACTTTTTAATGAATCTTTTGAAATTTCATTAGAGTGAGAATAGGCAACTACTTCATTAGAAATAGCTCTAAAACCAAAACCTAAATCAGAACTATAATTTGAGCTTTTAATTTTATTATCATCTAATAAAATTGACTCTGATTTTAAGTCTTCGAAATATAATTCGCCATCATCACAATTTTTTAAAGTGTCGGATACAATGTTGTCTACATCTTTTCTTGTTAAATCTGATTTATCGAAAAAATTACTCATTTAAGCTTAAATAGTAGTTTATGTATAATTTTCAATGGAAGATTTTATGCTTGTACAAAAGTTAATCTAATAGCTATCTAATTAAAAGTAATGAAAGTATATTTTAATAATTCTTGTAAAATTTGTAGCTCAAAAATTAATCAAGAAAAAATAATAAAAATTTACTTAATAAAGACATTGAGGCAATAAACATAATCATTAAAACTAAGTACATAAAAGTAATAATTTTATTTTTTTTTCTTCTTAACCTTATAAAAGCTCTATCATCTAAATCTGAAATATCTCTTTTACCTATAACTTGATAATCATAGCTCCATCTCCAAGTTGAATTACCTAATCTGGGATCTAAATTGTTAAAATATCTTATCCAAGCAAGAATATATTGTAATATCAAAAACAAAACTACAATTGTTATGGAGCCAAAAAACATTTTTAAATATTACTTAATTAAGTAAGAAAATTTAATTATTATTTTTTGATCTTTTTCTAGCAATTAATTGCGTTAGTGCGTCTACCATTGTGTCTGAAGCTTTAAAGATTTCGTTATTTTTGAACTCATGGGAAGTATTTTTTTCAGGATTTGTTTTATCTTCGATAACTATTCCTTCATCAGGTGAATTGTTTTTTATATAAATTAATAATAACCACTCTTCATCTGTTGTCTCATCCCATTTGACAAAAATTTCTCCTGTTTCAAATCTTCTATCGATACATCTGAAAATCGACATGTGTCTAGTTAAATGTCTTTTATTTAATTGAAACACTAAACTGCTTGCGCTTCGATAAAAACTCTCAAGTGCAAATTCAATTTTTTGTCTTGCAATTGTGTATTCTTTTTCTTTTTGTAATAAAGTTTCTCTATCCTCATCACCTTGTATTTTTACTCCTAAAGCTTCAACTCTTTCTCTTATTTTTTGATCTCTAATTATTCGATATTTTTCTTTTAATTTTTCTATTCTTTGTTGAAGACCAGCATAATCATCTCTTTTTTCTTTAAGCGATATTCTTTCAAGTTTTTCTAATTCTTTTACTTCTCTAACTCTAAATTTCTCTATTTGTTTTTCTAATCTTAATTGTTTTAAAAATTGTTTTTGCTTTTCAGCTTGTTCAATTCTTAATAAAGCTTGCTCTTTTCTTAAAAATAATTTTATATCTCGAGCTCTTTGTTTCTCTAGCTTAATTTCTTCTTTTAAAGTTTGTTCTTTTAACTTAGTCTTTAATTCTTCTTCTTTTCGTTTTTCATTTTCAAGTTTAATTTTTTCTAATCTTTCTTTTTCTTGTTTCTCTATTTTTATTCTTCGCAACTCATCTTTTTTAATTATTTTATACTGTGATATTGTATTAGCAATTTTATCAAAGAATGCTTGAATATATTTTTCAATACCAAAATTTATTTTAAAATTAATTTCAGATTTTATAGAATTTTGAAAATTTATTATTTTTAAAATAAAGTTTTCTTTTTTTAGTTTTTTGACTGTTAAAGTTTTAATTTTTTTTTTTGATTTATTAATTTTAGACTTAAATCTAATTTTTCTTATTTTTTTAATTTTAGAAAATCTTAACTTAGATCTAACTTTTTTTATTTTTTTTTTTCTAGGTTTAAATCTTTTATTACTTTTTTTTTTAACTCGAGTTTTAATTTTTTTGGATTTTTTTTTTGTTTTTTTCATGTTCAAGAGATTTATTTCTATCAATAATTTATTGATAAATATAGTCTCTTGTAATAGGTGTCGATGTATAATTTTTTGTTAATTGAAATTGATATACAACCTGATCTCCCCATTTGAATGCCATTTCACATCCTGTTAAATAAAATTCCCACATTCTAAAAAATTTTTCATCAAACATTTCAATAATTTTTTCTTTATTATTAATACAATTTTCTTTCCAATGTCTAAGTGTGTGAGAATAATGAAGTTTTAATACCTCAATATCTGCTACAATTAATCCAGCTTTTTCAATTGGGGTAGTGACTTCACTCAAACTTGGAGTGTATCCACCTGGAAAAATATACTTTGTTATCCAAGGGTGCGGGTCTCTTGGTGGATTCACAGATCCTATAGTATGAATTAAAGAAATCCCGTCATCATTAAGTAATTTTTCTACTTGGGTAAAAAATTTTTTATAAAATTTTCTACCTACGTGTTCAAACATTCCAACACTTACTATTCTATCAAATTTTTCATTTAGCTCTCTATAATCCATTAATTTAAAGGTTAATTGATTCTCTAAATTAAGTTCTTTTACTTTTTTGTTACAATAATTAAATTGATTTTCTGATAATGTTATTCCAGTAACTTCACAATTAGCACTTTTAGCAATGTCTATTGAAAGCGAACCCCAGCCACAACCTATATCAAGCACTTTTTGATTTGGTTTAATATTTAGTTTCTTAATAATGTGTTGAATCTTATTATTTTGTGCTGTTTCTAATGAATCATTTTCATTATTAAAATATGCACATGAATATTGTCTTTTGGGATCTAAAAATAAATCGTAAAGATCATCTGAGATATCATAATGATGTGATACGTTCATTTTTGATTTTTTTATAAAATTAAAATTAGTAAGATATCTATAAGATCCCCGCAATCTATTAATTAAATAACTAAAGAAATTAAGTTCATTTCTTCCGAAATTCATTAATGCAAGATCTAAAAAGTCCGTGAGGTTTCCATTTTCAATTACTATATCTCCATCAGTATAAGCTTCACCAAAATATAAATCTGGATGAAATAATAATTTATAATGAAGCTTTTTATTTAAAATTTTAAGTTTAATTGGATTATTATTTTCTGGAGTCCCTATGATGTAATTTTTTGAATCTGCATCAACTAAGATAAAGCCATCTTTCTTAAAAACTGTATTTAAAAATCTTGCTAATTGCATCTTACGCAGCTATTAAAGATTTTATTGAAAAACTTAGCTTGTCTAAGGTGTCATTTAACTCCTTTTCATCTTTAGAGTTAAGAATGCTTAGTGGTGGTAAAACATTTTTATAATAATCATTTTTTTTAGAATAATATGTATGAAGTCCTGATATTAAATTGTATTTTTCAAATATATTTCTAACATCGCACAATTTTTGGTTAACTGTTTGTTCATTTCCTGCTTGAAAATCATCATAAACTTTTCTTGCTAATTCAGAAGTAGCATTACATGTAGCTGTAATAATTCCTGAACATCCTAATTTAAGACCTTTAAATAATTTTGACTCAGATCCAGGTAAAACTGAAAAATTATCTATTCTTAAATTTTCAAAAAGATTATAAGAACTATCTTTAACTCCAACTATCTGTTTTGGAAATATTTTTACTAATTTTTGAATACACTCAACACTAAACTTATATCCACACAATTTCTCAAAATTATAAAGAATAATTTCACTCTCAGGGATTGCTTCTACTATTTTGCTATAAAACTTTATTACCTCATCATCACCATACTTATAGTAAGCAGGTGGCATAATTAAAAATTTTTGAAAATTTAGAGATTTAGCCACTCTCATAAAATTGATAGTTTCACCCAATGAATTCAAACCTGTACCGATTATATATTTTTCTCTATATTTGCTTATTGCTAAGTTATTTATCAAATCAATCTTTTCTGAAATAGGTATAAGTTGAGCTTGTCCAGTGCTACCAAAGATAGCTACTCCATGACAACCCTGATCAATAACCATTTCGGCATGTTCAATGGTATTTTTGATGTTTAATGTTAAATCATCGTTCAAAATAGACATTGAAGCCGCATAAACACCATTAATTTTGCTCATAATTAAAATTTATATAAAAATATCAATTAGTAAAGTTTATAAATTAAATATGAAAATTTTAGCAGTTCAAAATAGAATGGGAATTGGAGATACGGTAATTTTTTTACCTTTTATTGAAGCAATTTCTAAAAAATTTAGTACGCCAGTAAGTTTGCTTGTAAAAAAAAGTTCAAAAGCAGACCAATATGTAAATGGAACAACTTATTTAGATAAAATAATTTTTTTAGAAAGAAGTAACAAAAAAGATGAAAGACATAATGGTATTATTGGAAGTATCAGATTAGCTCAAGATTTAAAAAAATATAAATTTGATAAAATCTTTATTTTTAATTCATCCCTAAGGTTTAATTTAATTGCAAAATTAGCTAACATCAATGAAATCTATCAATACCCCCTTTTTAAAAAAACTAATCAACATATAACTCAACCCGCAAAAGATTTGATTAAAAAAAGCTTAGGTATTGAAGTTGTGAACAATCCTAAAATTCAAATTAGTAATAACTTAATTGAAAGGGCAATCGTAGAATTTAATATAAACAGAAATGAACTAAATGTACTTCTTGGAATTGGTGGCTCTGGGCCAACTAAAAGAATACCTTCAAAAACTTTTTTATCAGTTATTGAAAAAATTTATAACCTAAAAAAATGTAAGTTTTTTTTAGCTACTGGAAAAAAAAATGAAGAACAAAAAATTTTAAATGAAATATTAAATTCAAAATTTAAAGATAAATGTATACCTTTAGACAAATTGTCAATTGCAGAAACTTTACCTGTTATAAAAAATTGCAATATTTCAATTTGTAATGACTCCAGTTTTAGCCACTTATCTTCTGCCCTAGGAATAAAAACAATAACTCTAATGGCTGATACTCCGTTAATTTATGGATCTTACAGTTCAAATATGTATCCAATAATACCAGATGATGAAATAACTGTAAGACACAATACTTTTGGAAAAGATAAGATAAGCCCTGATAAAATATTTAATAAATTTTTATCAATTTTAAATTAAGAAATATCTTTAATAACTATTTCTTTTGCTTGGTTAACAATAGCTGACAATCTTGATGTCTCTGGAGAAACATCTGGATGTATTTTTTTTTGAATTTTTATATAAGCTCGATTTACTAATTCTATAGTTGGTTTTTTATTAATATCTAAATTTAGTATTTTGTACGCTTCTGAAACTGACAGAGTATTTAAATTATTATTTTGAGATTGATTAAATGAAAATCTTCCTGATCGTCTAAGTGTTTGAATAAGTCTAAACAATGTAAAGATTTGAAAAACTGAAAGCCCTTTAAGTTTTACTAGTGCAAGGCTTAAGAGGGTTAATGGCAATGTAAGTAAAATTTTACCACCTGCAGCAAAAGCAATCGCCAGAATGATTAAGATCAATATTGTTAATAACCTTATACTTTTTAACATTTTCTTTGAAGAAACACTTGCCCACCATTTCAATAAAAAATAAAAGATAGTCAAAATTATCAGTGTATAAATTAATATATTCATATATTTCCTATAAATAATGAAAGTACCATATCTTAAAAAAAAACTAGAGATAAAATCTTGCCACAATATTAAGTGGGAGGACAATTATAGCTGGATACATCAAAAAAATATTTTGGAAGTTTTAAGAGATAAAACAAAATTAGACCCTGAGGTTAAAGAATATTTAGATGAAGAAAATTCTTATACCAATCACCATTTAAAAAATACAAAAAATTTACAAAAAAAATTATTTGACGAAATTAAAGGAAGAATAAAATTAGATGACGAGTCTTTACCTTATAAAGATCACACCTATAAGTATTGGACTAAAACTACAGCAGTTGGAAATTACTCTATTAAACTACGTAAAAAAATAAACACAGATGAAGTTGAAGAAATTTGGAACGGGGATGAAGAAAAAGATAAATTAAAAACTGAATATTTTGGCGTTGGTGATTTAGAAGTAAGTAATAATGATAAGTTACTTGGCTATTCTTTGGACATAAAAGGATCTGAATATTACACAATTTTTATAAGAGACATTAAAACTAAAAAAATTATATCAAAAGAAATTCCTGAGACTTCAGGAAGTATTATATTTAGCTTAGATGATAAATATATTTTTTATTCAAAACTTGATGAAAATCATAGAGCAAGAAAAATTTACAGACATGAAATTAATAACGATAAAGTAAAAGACGAATTAATTTTTGAGGAAAAAAGTGAGGCATTTACTGCAAACATTGCTCTAAGCTCAGATGAAAAATTTTATTTTATAAATACTTCTGATCATAATACCTCTGAACAATACTATTTTAGCGTAAATGAAAATAAACCAACACCAAAACTAATAATGAAAAGAGAGAAAGGGACTCTTTATTCTGTAAATTCTTGGAATGGAAAATTTTATAACCATACAAACAAAAATGCTGAAGATTTTAAAATTGATATTTCCAATAGTTTAGAAAATCAAAATTGGAAAGCTTTTATAGCGCCCAAAGAAGAAGTTTTAATTGGTGGATGTACTTTTTTAAAAAATTGGATTATACGATCAGAAACTTCTGATGCTTTAGATAAATTATTCGTCAAAAATATTTCTTCAGGAATAGAAGAAGAATTAATATTTTCTGATGAAAAAATTTACGTTCCTGGTGTTTCATTAATTCAAAGAGATAGAGATACTGACAATGTTTATTTAGGATATTCGTCGCCAAAAACTCCATCAAGAGTATATTTATACAATTTATCAAGTAAATCTAAAAAGTTGGTAAAAGAACAAGAGATACCATCTGGTCATAATCCAAATGACTACGTGGTTGAAAGAATAGAATATAAATCTCACGATGGAAGACTTGTTCCTCTAACAATTACTAGACATAAAAAAACTAAAATTGATGGTTCAGCAAATCTGTTGCTCTATGGATATGGTTCCTACGGCAACTCTATCAGCCCTAGCTTTTCTTCAACAAGATTAAGTTTAATAGACAGAGATATAATTTGGGCTACTGCACACATTAGAGGTGGTATGGAAAAAGGAATGAAATGGTGGAAAGAAGGGAAACTAACAAATAAAAAAAATACTTTTGAAGATTATATTTTTGCAGCCAAATATTTAATAGATAATAATTACTCGTCAAAGGGAAAATTAATTGGCATGGGAGGTTCTGCTGGAGGTTTGTTGATGGGGGCAGTTGTAAATCAATCACCAGAAATATTTTTAGGAATAATAATGGCAGTGCCTTTTGTTGACTCTTTGACAACAAATCTTGATCACTCTCTACCATTAACTGTTGGAGAATTTGATGAATTTGGAAATGCTAAAGATAATAAAGAACATTTTGATTACATTTTTTCTTATGCTCCGTATAATAATATTAAAAAAATGGATTATCCACATATGTTAATCACAACTAGCTTAAGTGATAACAGAGTATTATTTGATGAGCCCGCAAAATTTACTGCAAAATTAAGAGATTATAAAACTGATAAAAATTTACTTCTTTTAAAAACAGAAATGAACGCCGGTCATGGTGGAAAATCTGGTAGAGATGGCGCTATAGAAGAAATTGCAATTGATTACGCATTTGCTTTAAAAATATCTAAAAAAATTTAATTTTTTCAATCTTGAAATATTAAAATTAATTCATAAATAACATATGTAAGTCGCCTAATGGGACTTACATAAAATAAACTTGCTTAACAAAGGAGAATATTATGACTAGTAAGGATCTATCTATATTTAACTCACTAAGACCTTTTTCAATTGGTTTTGACGATATGTTCGACCAATTTGAAAATATGTTAGGAAATGGAAATTTGACAATGCAGTCAAATTATCCACCTTACAACATCAGAAAAACAAGTAAGGACAATTATGCTATTGAAGTAGCATTAGCTGGCTTTAACAGAGATGATGTTGAGGTTGAGTTTGAGGATAATTTATTAACTGTTAGAACTAAACAAGTTAATAAATCAGACGAAAATCATGTTGATGGAGAAATTATTCACAAAGGTATTTCTCAAAGACAATTTGCAAGATCTTTCACTATTGCTGATGACGTAAAGGTTAATAGTGCAGAACTTAAAGATGGTCTTTTAACAATATCTTGTGAAAGAATAATTCCAGAACATAAAAAGAAAAAACTTATCAAAATTAAATAAGTTTAACCTTACTTGCGGGGATTTATCCTCGCAAGTTCTCTTTAGAAACATCCATTAGAAACAAATCCAACTACAATATTTTCAGAATTAATTTCAAATCTTCTCTCACATGGAATTCCATATTTTTTAGTATTATAAACCAGTTCAAAATTCCCTTTTGCATTTTTGAAATCTTCATCTGGTTTTCCCAAATCTATTTGCAAAACACTTGCTGGCTTGTTGATATATTTACTTAATTTTTCATTTTCTTTTTCAACAATTGCATCTGTCTTTTCTTTGATGGTCTTACATCCTGTAATCATTACAAACATGGCTAATGTAATTATAGATAATTTTAATTTTTGCATAAATTTATAATAACAACCTAATTGTGGCATAAATATAAACTTCTTAGTGGTTTTTCTTCAAGGGGTTGTATTTAACTATTTATAAATTAAATATGTTTACTTTGGGTTTAAATATATCAAAAATATAAAGAAATTTTTTATTTAATTTTTTTAAATTTACAAAAGAAGTTAATAAATATAACGTCTTAATAAAAACGGAGGTTATATGGCAAAAAGATCATCGGGTGCAAGTAACAAAAAGCTCCCATACAATAAATCTATACCATTAGGAATACAGCATGTTTTAGCAATGTTTGCTGGAAACATTACTGTCCCTATAATTATTGCTGGAGTTTTTGGTCAAACACCTGAACAAAAAATATTTTTAATACAAATGGCTCTCTTTGTTGCTGGAGTAGCTACTGTTATTCAAACCGTAGGTTATAAGGGAATTGGTTCAAGACTACCTATAATTCAAGGGACAAGTTTCGCATTCATTCCTGTAATGGTACCATTTAAAGCCGCAGGTTTGGGAGCAGTATTTACAGCTGCATTTATTGGAGGAATATTTCAATTATTTATAGGAAAGATTTTAAAACCTATAAGACATTTATTTCCACCTTTAGTAACGGGAATTGTTGTATTAATGATTGGTGTAAGCTTATTAAAAGTTGGTTTTATGTATGCTGGCGGAGGTGCTTGGTTAATGAACAATAAACCAGAAATTTTTGGTAACGCTAATCACTTAACAATTGCTTTTACAGTTTTGATTGTTTCAATATTTTTTAATATCAAAGGTAAAGGCATGTGGTCATCAGCATCAATTTTAGTAGGAATGATAGCTGGCTACATTGTTGCTATGGGTTTAGGCATGGTAAATTATGGAAAGATCGCATCAGCAGATTGGTTTGCTCTTCCTGTACCATTACAATATGGAATAGATTTCGTTCCAGGTGCAATAATATTAATGTTGTTTATGGCAGTAGTAACTACCATTGAAACAATTGGCGATATTAGCGCAACAACAATGGGTGGAGATGATAGAGAAGCAACTGATAAAGAGATATCAGGTGGAATAATGGCTGACGGAGCTGGTACTATATTTGGAGCTCTATTCAATGCAATGCCAAATACTTCATATTCTCAAAATGCTGGCTTGGTTGCTTTTACAGGTGTAGTTAGTAGACATGTAGGAACCGTTGCTGGAGTGATTTTGATTCTTATGGGATTATTTCCAAAACTTGGTGGAATAATTGCATCAATGCCAGAATCTGTAATTGGTGGGGCTGCTATTATTATGTTTGGTCTAATAGCATCAGCAGGAATCAAACTAATTGCCAGAGAAAAAATGAATCAAAGAAACTTGTTAATTCTAGGATTATCACTTTCTTTTGGTATTGGCATGTCGTTATTACCACAATTTGTTAAACATATTCCTGATTTTGGAATAAGTTTGAAACTATTATTAACAACAGGACTAATTCCAGCTGGAATGCTTGCATTTATTCTAAATGCAGTAATGTCAAAAAAATAATTTTTTATAATACTTGTGGGGAGAAATCCCCACAAGTAAGGTATCAGATATTTCAAATATATGAGCGAGATACTATTAGATAGATTTTTGAAAGCTTTTAAAGATGAGATTTTACCTTTAACATTTGAAGGAGTTAATTTGGGCAACAAAATTTTTGGTGCTGCTATAATTAAAAAAGATGATCACTCATTGGTGGTTGCTGGTTCAAATAATGAAACAAAAAATCCTTTATGGCATGGCGAAATTCATACATTAAAAAAATTTTACGAATTACACGAAGAAATGAGACCAAATGAAAAAAATTGCATCTTCTTAAGCTCTCATGAACCTTGCAGCTTATGTTTAAGTGCTATTACTTTTTCAGGTTTTGATAATTTTTATTACCTTTTTCCATATGAATCGACCTCTGATGAATTTAATATTCCTCATGATTTAAACATACTTAAACAAGTTTTTAATATTACTAATGGGAAATATATGAAAGAAAATTCATACTGGAAAAGTTATGCTATTAATAATTTAATAGAAGAACTAAATACTGATAATAAAAAAAAATTAACAGAATCGTTTAATCAAATTAAAAAAACATATATTGATTTATCAAATAAATATCAATCATCAAAAGAAAAAAATTCTATACCTTTAAAATAATTTATGAACACAAATCTTAAAATTTCAAATATAATTAAAATTTATCCCGGATGTATTGCAAACGATAATGTTTCATTGGAGTTTGAAAGTGGAAAAATCTACGCATTGCTGGGAGAAAATGGAGCAGGTAAATCAACATTAGTAAAAATTTTATCTGGTGTAATCATACCGGATCAAGGAAAAATATTTTTAAATAAAAATATTTTAAAATTAAATTCTCCTCTAGATGCAAAGAAAAATGATATCGGAATGGTTTTTCAGCACTTCAATCTTTTTGAAACATTATCTGTATTTGAAAATCTAATTATTGACTCTGATGAAACGAAAGAAAATCTAAGAGAAAAAATTGAATTAATTATGAAAAAATATAATTTTTTAATTAATCTTGATGTTCCAGTATTAAATCTTTCAGCAGGTCAAAAACAGAAAGTAGAAATAATTAGATGCTTAATAAGAAATCCTAAAGTACTTATTATGGATGAACCAACATCTGTTTTAACAGAACAAGAAACTAGTGAATTATTTTTGTCTTTAAAGAAATTTTCAGAAGAAGGAATTTTAATTATTTATATAACTCATAAGCTTAAAGAAGTAATACGGCTGTGTGATGAAGTTGCCGTAATGAGAAAAGGAAAGCTAGTTTCTGTAAGTGAAATAAAAAATGAAAATATTGAATCACTTGCAAATAAAATGGTAGGTCAAAATTTAAAAACAATTAAGAAAAAAAAAGCAAAAACATCAACGGATCAATTAATTAAGATCACTAATCTTAATTTTATAAGCGAAGATCCTTTTGAAACTAATTTAAATAATATTAATTTTTCTGTTAATCGAGGTGAGTGTTTGGGAATTGCTGGTATATCGGGAAATGGTCAAAGCGAATTATTTCAAATTTTGAGTGGTGAAATTATTTCAAATAAAAATTCTATAGAATTCAATAAAAATTATATTGGAGATCTAAATCCTCAAGAGAGAAGGGAATATTTAATGGCCTTTTCTCCAGAAGACAGACTTGAGCAAGCTGCAATTCCACAAATGAAAATTTTTGAAAATGTCGCTTTAAATAATTTTAAGTCATCAAATTTTTTTAAAAATGGTTTAATAAATGAAAACAAAATTAAAGAACATGCAAAAAAAATTATATCTGATTTTAATGTTAATACAGATAATATTGAATTAAAAAGCCAATTTTTATCGGGTGGAAATTTACAAAAACTTATTATTGGCAGAGAATTAATTACATCCCCTGACTTATTAATTTGTTTTAATCCAACGTGGGGCTTAGATGTTGGAGCTATAAATTATATTCATGAAACACTAATTAAAATTAATGAACAAGATAAATCAATAATATTGATCTCTACAGATACTGATGAGTTATTAAAATTAAGTGATAAAATTTCAGTAATACATAAAGGAAAATTATCAAAAATTATGAATGCTGAAGAAGTTACTTCAGAAAAACTTGGAGTGCTTATGGGAGGAGGAGAAATTGATTAAGATTGTAAAAAGAGATCAGCCCTCACGAGCAATATTTTTTCTTACGCCTGTTTTGGCAATTTTCCTTACATTATTTGCAGGTGGTTTAATTTTTTATATTTTGGGTTTCAAACCTTTTGAAGCTCTTAAGTTTTTTTTCATAGTTCCAATTGCAGATATGTATGGTTTCAGTGAATTACTTTTAAAAGCAACACCTCTTTGCTTAATAGCAATTGGTTTATCTTTTTGTTTTAAAAGCAACAATTGGAACATTGGAGCAGAAGGTCAATTAACTTTTGGAGCTATAGTCTCAGGAGGTGTAGCTTTACTTTTTTATAACCAGGAAGGTTTTTACATTCTTCCTATAGTAATAATGGCTGGTGCAATAGGTGGCATGCTTTATGCATCAATACCTGCAATCTTAAAAACTTATTTTAATACAAATGAAATATTGGTTAGTCTTATGTTGGTATATGTTTCAAAATTAATTTTAGACTATCTTGTTGTAGGACCTTGGAGTAATCCTGAAGGATTTAATTTTCCAGAAACTAGACAATTTAGTGACTCTGCAAGACTTCCTATATTATTCGAAGGATTAAGAATTCATGCTGGTATTTTTTTAGCTTTAGCTGCAGTTGTTGCAAGTTGGTTTATTTTTTACAAGACATACTTGGGCTTCCAAATGAAAGTTTCAGGATTTAGTTTAAAAACAGCAAAATACGCTGGCTACAAAGGTAAAAAAATGATCATTCTAGTTTTTTTAATTAGTGGCGCTTGTGCTGGTCTGGCTGGAGTTGGAGAAATAACTGGACCAATCGGTCAACTTCATAGAGAAGTATCTCCAGATTATGGTTTTACTGCAATAATAGTAGCATTTTTAGGACGCTTACATCCTGTTGGAATAATTTTTGCATCATTAATTGTAGCAATTACTTATTTGGGTGCAGAAACAGCTCAAATATTTATGCAAATTCCAAAATACACAGGCCAAGTATTTCAAGGAATGATTTTATTTTTTCTTCTTGCCTCAGATTATTTACTTTTTTTTAAAATTAAGTTCACAGGTTTAAAAAAATGATAATTGACATAAATTTCGTTGGACTAATAATTACATCAATCATGGCTTCTGCTGTGCCTTTAATTTTAGCATCTTGTGGTGAACTCATTACTGAAAGATCGGGAGTTCTAAATTTAGGTGTTGAAGGAATGATGATAATTGGAGCTATATCTGGTTTTGCTTTAATGACAGTTACAGGTAGTTTATTTATAGCAGTAGTTGGTGCAATGATAGCTGGAGTTTTAATTTCTACTATTTTTGCATTCCTTACCCAAACTTTAATTACAAATCACGTAGCAACTGGCTTAGCACTTACTATATTTGGGATTGGAATTTCTGCAATGATTGGAAAAAACTTTGTTGGTATTCCTGGAAAAGAGTTCCCAGTTTTATTTAAAAGTTTAAAGGACACAATACCTTTTTTAAGCCCAATATTATTTGGACACTCAATCGTATTTTATTTTGCTTTCACTTTACCATTTTTTACTAATTATTTTTTAAAAAAAACAAAGTTAGGATTAATTGTGAGAGCTGTAGGAGATTCTCCTGAATCAGCATCTAACCAAGGTATAAATGTTAAATTAGTTCGTTATTCTTGCATACTTTACGGAGGAGCAATGTGTGGACTTGCGGGTGCCTATTTGTCAATGATCTATACTCCACAGTGGATTGAAAATATGACAGGTGGTAGAGGCTGGATTGCATTGGCATTAGTGGTATTTTCTACATGGAACCCAATTAAAATTTTAATCGGTGCAATGATTTTTGGTGGATTAACAATAATTCAATTTCATATGCAAGCTATGGGTGTAAGAATACCTGTACAATTTTTGACTGCTCTACCCTATATTGTTACAATAGTAGTATTGGTTGTAATTTCTCGCGATAGTAGAAAAATAAGACTAAGTACACCGAGCTCATTAGGTAAATCTTTTTATAAAGACAATTAATTATAAAATAATTATTTTTTTTTAAATAATTTACTTTAAGCTTAATTTTTAAAAAAAACTAAAAGGGATATAAATTTATGCATAAAATATTTACTCGTTCTTTGGTCTCTTCTTTAGTTTTCTTATTTACATTAACTGTTTCTGCTGTTGCAAAAGATGTTAAGGCAGCATTTGTTTACATTGGTCCTACTGGCGACCATGGATGGACATATCAGCATGATGTAGGAAGAAAAGCTGTAGAAGCTGCCGGATATAAAACTACATATGTGGAAGGTGTTCCAGAAAGTGCTGATGCTGAGAGAGTTCTTAGACAATTAGCTAATTCTGGTCATGATGTTATTTTTACAACTAGTTTTGGATATATGAATCCAACTAATAAAGTTGCAAAAGAGTTTCCTAACGTAAAATTTGAACATGCTACTGGATACAAAAGAGAACATCCAAATGTTTCAACATATGCAGCTAGATTCTATGAAGGTAGAGCTATCTTAGGAACAATAGCTGGATCGATGACAAAATCTAATGTTATTGGGTACGTGGCATCTTTTCCAATTCCAGAAGTGATAAGAGGAATTAATTCATTTACTTTAGCAGCTCAAAAAGTAAATCCAAATATCAAAACAAAAATTGTTTGGGCTTTTACTTGGTATGACCCAGGTAAAGAATCTGAAGCAGCTAAAGCTTTAATTGATCAAGGTGCTGATATAATTGCTCAACATACTGACAGTACTGCAATTGTTCAGATTGCTGAAAAAGCTGGTGTTTATGCTTTTGGTCAAGCAAGCGATATGGATAAATTTGCGCCTAAAGCGGTATTGACTTCAGTTGAAAATAATTGGGGACCTTACTATGTTGATAGAGTTAAAGCTGTAGCAAACGGAACTTGGAGTCAAAAAGATACATGGCATGGTATTGGTGATGGTATGGTTGTAATATCTGATCTTGACTCTGCAATTCCTTCAGATTTACAGGCTAAAGTTAAAAAACTTCAGGCAGATTTAGCATCTGGCAAAGTTCATGCTTTCACTGGACCTATTTATGACCAAAAAGGTGGCTTAATGGTTGCGGAAGGTAAAACTGCAGATGATGGCATGCTTGCAGGAATGATGACATATGTAAAAGGTGTTGAGGGAGATATACCTAAATAATTTTTACAAAGTAATTTAAAATTTAAAAGGCCAGTTTTTATACTGGCCTTTTTTATTTCTGATGTCTTTTTTTAATTTCTTCTATTCTTAATTCTTCATAAATTTCGAAAGGCTGAACAATCCACGGATTGTCAGGGAGTTTATTGGCGCAAAAGTCTGGCTCAAAAGTTGATTGTTTTTTTTTAAAAAGGGTAGCTGTTTTTATATCCTCAATTTTATTTTTTATTGGTTCATATTTTTTCAACCAATCAACACTTTTATTAAAAGTCATTCCTGTATCAGATAGATCATCACATAAAAGAATTCTTCCCCCCATGCTTGGTGCAATCGAACTCATCTCTCTTGAAAAAACTAAATCACCTTGCTCGTCTTCAACTCCTTTTCCGCTATAAGACTCAACAGCAAGATAGGCGCATTTTAATTTAAAAATTCTACTTAAAACATCAATCATTGGTGCGGCTCCACGCATGATGCCAATTAATATTGTTGGCCTGTAACCACTTTCATGAATTTGGATAGCTAATTTCTCTACTGTCTTGTTGTATTCATCCCAACTGACAATTAATTTTTCTGACATAATTTTTATATATTTAGTTATTTAAATAATAAAACTAAAACTGCAAGACCAATGAAAGCAATAATTGAACTAATCAATATATACAACCTATGAATGTTTCTTCCTCTTAAATTAAAATAATGCCTTGCTACTCCAGAAATCAAACCAACTAAACATAAAATTAGCCAATTATACTTATGATAAACTAAGAAGTTAAAGTGTCCTGAAAGCATAATGAATAGCACTAAAAAGGTAGAATAATTATTATGTATTGATCGTTGTTTTGCCGCTAAAGATAAGCTCATGTCGAATTTATCACCTTTTTCACTACTTTTAATTATATTCATTTGATTAGGTATAATTACTGTAAATACATTTCCAAACATATTGGTACCTATAATCATTCCAACACTTAAAAATGCAAATTTTGGTCCAAACAATTTAGTAAGACCAAAAGAAACGAGTACCAACAAAATAATAGCTATAGAAATAAATAAAATATTATTTTCTATTAATTTAGATTTGCACAAAAGATCATAAACAAACCAAGAAATAATTAATGATAAAAGTGAAATAAGGATTGCGTATCCTGGGTGGATCAATAAAACACGTTTATCAACCATTAATACACCGGCATTATAATAATAGATAATAACCAAAAGCAACATTCCGGTTACAAAAGTCAAATAACTTTGCCATTTAAAGATTACTAATTTATTTAAATAATCCTGCGGAGGAGAGGTTTTTAACCTTGTAAGTTTATAAAAAAACCCTGAGTGCATTAGATATCCTTCACCATCGATATCATCACTAGTTATGTTTTTATTTAATTTATTATCTAAATAATTAAATAAAAAACTATTTCCAACCCACAAAATAGCAAAGAGGACATGGGCCCACCTTAGAGTAACTTCTAACCATTTAATTGTGTAAGGTAAAAATTCCATTTAGTATTTAATTTTATCTACTTTTTTATCCCAAATTTCAAATGCTTTTATGGCTTCGTTCCTAAGCATTTGTGTCATTTTAATTTTTCTATCTTCTATTTTTTTTGAAACTTCAAAATAAATAAATGAATCATCAAAATCTATATTTTTTGCATCTTCTCTTGTATTTGCATAAAATATTTTATCTATTCTAGACCAATAGATTGCGGAAAGGCACATTGGACAAGGTTCACAGGTCGTATAAATTTCACAACCAGAAAGATTAAAAGTTCTTAATTGTTCGCAAGCTCCTCGAATTGCTACTATCTCAGCATGAGCTGTTGGATCATTTGAATAAGTAACTTTATTTGATCCTTCTGATATAATTTTATTATCTTTAACTATGACACTACCGAATGGACCTCCAATAGTGGTTGCACTTTTTATTGATAGTTGAATGGCACGAGCCATAAATTTATTCTTATCTTCCATTTTTATTTTCTAATTGATTTTTAATTTTATTTATACTCATTAATATTCTTTCAGGAGTTGCTGGGGCATTAATTGTTGGGGATATTTTGTAATTTCCAACTGAAGCCACAGCATCTTTTATTGCATAAAAAACACTCATAGCTAACATTAAAGGGGGTTCTCCAGTTGTTTTTGCTTTATTTACAACTTTCTCTTTATTCAAACCATCTTTAAAAATTTCAACATTAAATTTTTTAGGAATATCACTTACAGCTGGAATTTTATAAGTTGAAGGAGAAAAAGTTGTAATTTGACCATTCGGTTTCCAATTTAATTCTTCAATTGTTAACCATCCTTGTCCTTGAACAAAACCTCCTTCTATCTGCCCTAATTCAAGTGCTGGATTAATTGGTTTTCCAGCATCATGTAGAATATCAACTCTTTCTAAAACATTTTCTCCAGTTAGAGTATCTATAGTAACTTCAGAAACTGCGGCACCATAACAAAAATATAAAAAAGGTCTTCCTTTAAATTTTTTTTTATCAAAATTTATTTTTGGTGTTGAATAAAAACCTGAAGACGAAAGAGATACTCTATTCAAATAAGCTTCATGGATAATTTTTTTGAATTCAAAATTTTGTTTACCAAAAACTATATATTGGTCTTTATAAACTGCTTCGTGATTATGAATTTTATATTTTTTTTTAATAAAATTTTCTAAATTTAGCTTAATTTTTGACACAGCATTTAACGCAGCAGCACCATTTAAATCTGTTGTTGAAGAAGCTGCGCTAGCAGAAGTATTTGGAACTTTAGATGTATTTGTTGATGAAATGTGAACTAAATTGTATGGCAATCCAAAAGAATTGGCAACAAGTTGCGCTATTTTAGTGTGAGTTCCTTGACCCATTTCTATTCCACCATGATTTAAATAAACACTTCCATCGGTATAAATATGAACTAAAGCACCTGCTTGGTTTAAATGAACTGTTGTAAATGAAATTCCAAATTTTACTGGAGTAATAGCTATACCCTTCTTTTTAAATTTATTCTTTTCGTTAAATTTTTTTATTTTTAAATATCGTTTTTTATAATTTGATTTTTTCTCTAATTTTCTAAATATTTCATTTATTACATTATCTTGAATACTCATTCCATAATGAGTTATATTTTTTTTGCTATTTTGATAAAAATTTTTTTTTCTAATTTCTAAAGGATCTTTTTTTAAATATCTTGAAATATTATCTATAATATTTTCAATAACCATCATTCCTTGATTCCCGCCAAAACCTCTAAATGCTGTTGAAGTACAAATATTTGTCTTACATAAATAATTAGTAGCCTCGATATCTGAAATATAATACGCATTGTCTAAATGAAGCAAAGCTCGCTCATTGATTGCTGCTGATAAATCAGGTGACATTCCACAATTTGAAGATAAATTTAACTTTAAACCTTGAATAACTCCATCATTATTAAAACCAACTTCGTATTCAGAAAAAAATTCATGTCTTTTGCCAGTTAAAATTATATCATCATCTCTATCCAATCTTAATTTAACAGGTTTGCCTATTTTTTTAGCTAATAATGCACAGATACATGCTGTCATGAAATTAGTTTCTTTTCCTCCAAATCCACCTCCTATTCTTCTAACTACTACGTTAACTGAATTGCTTTTTTGATTTAACATTTTTGCAATTAATTGTTGCGTTTCAGATGGATGTTGAGTTGAGGTATAAACTAAAAGATTATCATCCTCCTTAGGTATCACAAAAGCTGCTTGGCCTTCTAAATAAAAATGTTCTTGGCTTCCTGTTGTAAAATTCCCTTTTAAACTATTTTTAGATGTTTTTATTTTTTTTGATGGATTACCTTTTTTAATTTTTTTTGGCTTAAATAAAAAATTTTTTTTATTTAAAGCC
This sequence comes from uncultured Pelagibacteraceae bacterium, assembly GCA_902591185.1. Taxonomy (GTDB): domain Bacteria; phylum Pseudomonadota; class Alphaproteobacteria; order Pelagibacterales; family Pelagibacteraceae; genus Pelagibacter. Next base: position 66,046 of record CACIZU010000001.1, on the reverse strand, counting down.
TCTTTAATTGTAATAATTGGTTTTAAATCTCTATACAAAATTTTAGCTTTTAATACTGCTTTTCTTGCAAGCTCTGTTGATGTAGCAGCTACAGCAAATAATGGTTGACCGTAAAACTCAACTTTATTTTTTGTAAATATAGGATCTCCTTTAAAAACTGGCCCAACATCATTTCTTCCTGGAATATCATTATATGTAACAATTGAAATAACGCCTTTGCTTTTCTTTACTTCAGTTAAGTCAATTTTTTTTATTATTGCATGTGCTTTTTTACTTAAACCAATGGCTCCATATAAAGTGCCTTTGGGTTCCTGAATATCATCTGTATATTCAGCATAGCCACTAACATGCTTGTAAGCACTATCGTGAGGTCTAATTTCTTCAATATAGTTTTCTTTGCTCATTTAAATAACTCTTGTTAATTTTTTAGTGTTCATTTCTAAAAAACACTTGATTAATAAATTTTTAGCTACCTCTAATCTATATTCTTTACTAGCTCTCATATCGCCAATAGGATTTAAATCTTTCTCTAAATAATCTTTTGCTTTAACAAATGTATTAATTGTTAAAGGTTTATTTCTAAGAATTGCCTCACAGGCTTTTGCTCTTTTTGGCACAGCGGACATACCTCCAAATGCAATATATGCCTGGTTTATTTTACTGTTTTTAATTTCAAAATTAAAAGAACCACAAATTGACGAAATATCATCATCAAATCTTTTTGATATTTTAAATGCTTTAAAAATATTCTTTTTAAATAATGGTATTTTTATTGAACGAATAAATTCATTCTTTTTTAATTTAGTTTTTCTATAACCAATAAAAAAATTATTAATTGGTAAAACTTTCCTTTTATTTGGACTTTCAATTAAAATCTCAGCATTTAGAGATAATAAAATTGGCAGAGTATCACCTATGGGTGAGGCCGTAGCAATATTCCCCCCTATTGTACCTACGTTTCTGATCTGAACAGATCCATATCTTTTTAGAACTGCATAAAAATCTTGGTAATATTTTTTAATTTGATTTTCAAATTTAGTTAAAGAAGTTGCGGCCCCAACCTCTATATAATTTTTATTTATTTTTATAAAATCTAATTCTTTTATTTCTTTTAAGTTTATTATACTTGAAATTTCTTTTCTTTCTTTTGTTACTTTTAAAGATAAATCTGTTCCTCCTGAAAGAAAATTAAAATTAGAATTTTTTTTAATTATATTTTTTAAATCTTTAATTGTTTTGGGTGAAAAAAAAGTTTTATCTTCATTTTTAATATAAATTTTTTTCGAATTAATTCTTTTTAAAAGTTTAACAATTTTATTTTTACTTTTACTAAATTCATCATTTTTATTTATTTTGTTTAAACTTTTCGCAGCATCAATTATTGGTCTATATCCGGTACAACGGCATAAATTTCCTGAAATGGAATCTTTTATCAATTCACTATTATAACTTTTGTTATTCTTAAACATCGAAAACAAAGACATCACAAACCCAGGTGTACAAAAACCACACTGTGAACCATGAAATTTAACCATTGCATCTTGAACTGGATGAAGATTTCCATTTTTGGATACCAAATCTTCAACTATCAAAAGCTGCTTACCATTCAAAAAAGGTACAAATGAAATGCAAGAATTAATTGCACTATATTTTATTTGTCCGCTTGCTAGTTCACCAATCACAACGGTACATGCACCACAACCACCTTCGGCACATCCTTCTTTTGTGCCAGTTTTTTTTAGTTCTGTTCTTATATAATTAAGTATTGTTTGGTTTGGATCGGGATTATTGATTTCTAAAATTTTATCATTCAATAAAAATTTAACAGTGTTAGATATCACTTAACTACCTCTGTAAGTAGAATAACTCCAAGGTGAAACTAATAAAGGTACATGATAATGCTCTGAAGGATTTGATATTCCAAATCTAATTATTACATCATCAAGAAAAGGAACGTCTTTTGCTGTTGATATATTTTTAAAATAATCACCAATATAAAAAACTAATTCATATTTTCCTTTAATAAAATTCTCTCCCTCTGCTAAAGGTGAGTCAGCTCTACCATCATTATTTAATTTGACTGAAGTTATTTTTTTTCTTTCTGAATTATTTAAATAATATAAATCAACAGAAATGCCACTGCCAGGTTTTCCTGAATAAATATCTAAAACATGAGTTGTTAGCTTTGTCATAAGATTATAGTATCATTTAAATTTTAAACTTAAATTATTAAAACTTGTATGAGAACAATAGATAACATTAACGATCTTAACAAGTCTGATTTTTTATCAATATTTGGTAATGTTTTTGAAAAAACTGAGTCTGTAGCTCTAGAAGCTTTTGAATTAAAACCATTTAGAGACTTTGAAGATATAATTTATAAAATGCTAAATATTTATGAAAAATATGGAAAAGATAAAATATTTGAAATTTTGAACTTACATCCAGAACTAGCTGTAGCAAAAAAATTGACTTCTGAGTCTAAATCGGAACAAGCTTCTGCCAAGCTAAATGAGTGTTCCAGTGATGAATATGAAGAATTTAAAAAATTAAATCTTAAATATAAAGAAAAGTTTAATTTCCCATTTATAATTGCAGTTAAAGGTAAAGATAAAAATGAAATATTAAATAATTTTAGACAAAGAATATCAAATGATGTAGAAGATGAATTCCTAGAGGCAAAAAAACAAGTAAAAAAAATTGCAACTTTTCGTCTTAATGAAATAATAAATAAATGAAAAAATTTATAAGTGGTAAAATGATAAATTTAGCAGATCCAAGAATTGGATCAAAGATTATTTTTAAAACTGACGATTTTTTTGCACCCGCTCATAGAATTTTAAATACTGATGCACCAGTTTTTAAAGAAGGTTTATTTGATAAACATGGAAAGTGGATGGATGGTTGGGAAACAAGAAGAAAAAGATCAAAGGGTTACGACTATCTTATTTTAAAATTAGGTAAACCAGGCAAAATATATAATATAGATATAGATACAACTCACTTTAATGGAAACCAACCTACTCATGCATCAATTGAAGGTTGTTTTAGTAAAACTAAACCAAATAAAAAAACTAAATGGATCTCTCTGTTAAATAAAAAAAAACTTGGACCAAATAAAAATCATACCTTTCCTTCAAAAAATAGATCTATTTATAACCATGTAAGGTTAAATATCTTCCCTGATGGTGGTATAGCAAGAATTAGACTTTATGGTAAAATAGATATGGGAAAGATAAATCTAAATAAAAAAAATATAAACTTAACATCAGTTTTAAATGGTGCTTCAATTGTTGGTTGTAATAATGAGCATTTTGGACGGGCTGAAAACATAATAGCACCTGGTAAAGGTAAAAATATGGGAGATGGTTGGGAAACGAGAAGAAGTAGAGGAAAAAATTTTGACTGGTTAATAATTAAGTTTGGGAAACCTGGATTAATAAAAAAATTAGAGATAGATACTCACCATTTTAAAGGAAATTATCCTGATACATGCTCAATACAAACCACAAACATTTCAAAAGATATTTCCGCTAATTCCATTGTTAAAAGTTCAGCAAAATGGAAGGTTATATTAAACAAAGCAAAATTATCAGCAAATAAAAAACATATTTTTAAAAAACTCCTACTTAAAAGAAATAAAGAAAATTTTCTAAGAATAAATATTTATCCTGATGGAGGTATTTCAAGAATAAGGGCATTTGGAAACTTTGTGAAATGAAAATAATTAGACCAATAAAAATAACTAAAAAAAAATTTTCTAAATTTGGAGATTTAATCGATACAACAAAAAAAACCCCAATAAATATAAATAATGGCTATGCAAAAAGATTTCATGATTTAATAAAAATAGATACCTCTAAAAAAAAAGGTAATCCAATAATAAGTATTTTTAAGGCTAAAAAAAGAAGCTTCCCAATGATAATTGATATGATGGAAAAACATCCACTAGGAAGCCAAGCATTTATCCCAATGGAAGATGCAAAATTTTTAGTATTTGTTGCTCCAAAAGGAAATAAGCCAAATATAGATAAGATAAAATCCTTTATAGTTCCTAAACAAACTGGAATAAATTACAAAGCTGGAATTTGGCATTTTCCATTAATATCTATTAAAAATATGAACTTTCTAATTATTGATAGAAAAGGAAAAGGAAATAATCTGGTTATTTATAAATTTAAAAAAGATAAGATTGTTTTAAAAAAATGAAAAAAAAATATCCAAGAGACTTAATTGGTTATGGATCCAAAAAGATAAAAGTTAAATGGCCTCGCAATGCAAAGCTAGCTCTTCAATTTGTACTAAATTATGAAGAAGGTGCTGAAAATAATGTTTTGCATGGAGACAAATACTCTGAAACTTTCTTATCAGAAATTATAGGAGCAAAACCAATTAAGGGTAGAAATCTCAACATGGAGTCAATTTATGAATATGGATCCAGAAGAGGTTTTTGGAGGATACATGATTTATTCACAAGAAAAAAAATTCCATTAACAATATTTGGGGTTGGTATGGCTTTGGAAAGAAATAAAGAAGTTTGCAAAGCAATTAAAAAAGCTAAATATGAAGTTGCTTCACATGGTTGGAGATGGATCGATTATCAAAATGTTTCAAAAGCTAAAGAAAAAAATGACATGAAATTAGCAATTAAATCTATTAAAAAAAATTTTAATTCTAATCCTGATGGCTGGTATACTGGACGATGTAGTACAAATACTTTAGATTTAGTAATTGAAAATGGTAATTTTTTATATTGTAGTGATACCTATAGTGATGATCTTCCATATTGGGTAAGAAAAGGTAGTAAAAAACAATTAATGATTCCTTACACTCTTGATAACAACGATATGAGATTTGCAACTAACCAAGGTTTTAATTCTGGAGATCAATTTTACAATTATTTAAAAGATAGTTTTGATACTCTTTACGAAGAAGGAAGAGTTTCACCAAAAATGATGTCTGTTGGTTTGCATTGTAGATTAATTGGAAGACCTGGCAGAATACAATCACTTAAAAGATTTTTAAATTATGTTCTAAAGTTTAAAGATATTTGGATTTGTAAAAGAGTAGATATAGCTAAATATTGGATCAAAAATTATAGTTAAAGACTTTTTATTGGTCTGCACTTACAGAAACATAATGTGCAACAGCTTCAATTTCCTCATTTGATAATAAACCTTCCATCGCTGGCATCACTCCTACTCCATTTTTAACTGCCATAAGAATTCTTTGAACATCTGGTTTGATTTCATTTAAATTTGGTCCAATATTACCATCTGATCCTGCATCAGAGAGAGTATGACATGCCGCACAATTGCCTGCTTCAAGAAATACCTCTTTTCCTTTATTAAATAATTCATCAGCATTAACGTGAATAATTGATGTTAATATTAAAAATAATAAAGCTTTCAAAAGATTTATAAATAATTTTTTCATTATAAATTTGGTATCATAAATAAAAAAATTAAAAAGAAGAATTTATAAAATGAAAAAATCATTTGATGAAACTATTTTTGAAGAAGCAAACTCATGGTTAAAATCTAATCAAAAAGTAATTCTTGCAACAGTTATTCAAACTTGGGGATCTTCTCCACGTCAAATTGGAAGTAGAATGATAGTTAATGAAAAAGGTGACTTTTCAGGATCCGTATCTGGCGGTTGTGTCGAATCAAACGTAATAAAAGAATGCTTAGAGTTAATAAAAAACAATAATCCATTTAAAAAAATAGAATTCAAAGTTTCAAACGAAAATGCTTGGGATGTGGGCCTCTCATGTGGAGGAGAAATTATAATTTATATTGAACAAATTAATTCATGAAAATAGAAATACTTAAAGAAATTATAAAAAAAAACTCTTCTAAAGAACAATTTGCAGTTTTAACAAATATAACAAATGGTAATAGCGAAATATTTGAATTAGGAAAACCATTAAGTAAAGAATTTGAAAATTATAAAAAAGAAATTGAAAATTATTATAATTTAAAAAAAAATGGTATTATTAAAGAAACACAAATATTTATTCATAATCATATTAAACCAATTGAAGTAATAATTGTGGGTGCCGTTCATATTGCTCAGTATTTAATTGATTTTATTAAGAATCTAAATTTTGTAATTACAATTATTGATCCAAGAAAATATTTTACTTCTGAACAAAGATTCAAAAATGTTAAAATTATAAATGAATGGCCCAAGGAAGTTTTTAAAAAAATTGAAACAAGTTCTAGTACAGCATTAATTGTTTTAACACATGATCCAAAAATAGATGACCCGGCACTACAACATGCTTTAAAAAATAATTTTTTTTATATAGGTGCTCTTGGAAGCAAAAAAACTCATACAGATAGATGTCAAAGATTAAAAGAAGCTGGATTCAACGAAGAAGAGATTGCTACTATACATGGTCCAATAGGCATTAAACTTGGCGGAAAATCTGCTCCTGAAATAGCTTTATCAATCGTTGCACAGCTTGTTTCAGAAACTCATAAATTATGATTGAACTATATAAATTAAAAAAATAAGTTAATTAAAATGAAAAAAGGTTACTGGATAAGCTTATATTCAAAAATTGAAAATCAGGAAAACTTAAAAAAATATGCCGAAGTGGTAACTCCTATTATTAAAAGTTTTGGAGGCATACCTCTTGTAAGAGGCGGTGAACATAAAACTTATGATGGAGACGATTTTGTTAGATCTGTTATATGGGAATTTCCAAATTATGAGAAAGCTATTGAATGTCATAATTCTAAAGAATATCAGGCAGGATGGGATCTGGCGAAAGACACAACTATTAGACATATGCAGGTAATTGAAGGTTTTAGTACTGAATAGGTTCTGGATCGATACTTCTCCATAAATACCAAGTCGCAACTGAAGAATAAGGTGAAAATCTTTTATTTAATAACTTCACATAATTTTCTGGAGGTAAATATTTCTTCTTATAATTTTTAGATATCGCTCTAAGTAAACCTATATCTTGTATCGGCCAAATATTTGAACGATTATAGGTAAATAATAAAATCATTTCAGCTGACCATCTTCCAATTTGTCTTAGTTGAGAAAGATATACAATAGCATCTTCGTCTGACATTTTTGAGATAAGTCTTGGATTAAAAGTTTTGTTTAATACTTGTTGAGCCAAGCTTTTAATACCTTTAACTTTTTGTCTACTTAATCCACAACTTTTTAATTGAATAACAGATAATTTATTAACAGTTTTTGCATTAATTTTATTTTTACATTTCTTTTTAAACTTTAAAAAAACAGAATTTGCTGCTGCTACACTGATTTGCTGACCAATTATACTTTTACAAAGAGAGAAAAAAACATCTTTTCTGGAAGTTAAGACTTTCTCTGAAGGCGATTTATATTTTTTAATTAAAGAAGACATTACTTTATCTTTTTTAGACAAGTATTTCTTTGCAGTATTCCAATATCTAGGTGTTTTACTCATGTCTAGTAACTGATACGCGTTTCTTTAAAACCATTTCTCTTTTAAATATTATAAATGAAGAAAAAATTACCAGTAAAGCTCCTACTAAAGTTTTTGTTGTGGGTATTTCATTCCAAATGAAATAGCCAAAAATTATAGCAAAAACTAAAGCTAAATATTTTAATGGTGACACCAGACTTACTTCTGAAAGTTTATAAGATTGAGACAACCATAAATTTGCGAGACCTCCCAATATTCCTATCATTGATAGCAAAAATAGATCTTTGACACTTGGCATTATCCAATTTTGATAAAAAGTAAAAAAACTTAAAATCATTATTGAAAAAGAAAAGAAAAAACTAATTAACCAGACTGGCTCCGTAGAAGATAATTTTCTTATAGCAATAGCAACGTACGATAAGCCTAAACAAAAAATTATTGGATAAATGTAATAAAAATTTAGGGAACTAAATCCTGGCTCTGAAATAACAATAATTCCTATAAAGCCTACGAAAACAGCTAACCATCTATAAAAGCCTACTTTTTCATTCAATAAAAATATTGAAAAAATAGTTGTAAATATTGGCGCTGCAAATGAAATACTCACAACAGTTGCTAAAGGTAAATTCCTTAAAGCAATAAATATTGAAATTATCGCTATTAATCCTGCTAAGCATCTTTTAAAATGCAAGAAAGTTCTGTTTGTTTTATAAAAGTCAAGATACCTATCTTTTGGAATAAGAAATAAAATTGGAATTATTCCAAAAAAGCCCCTAAAGAATAATACTTCTCCAACCGGATAAGCATCAGACCATTTAACTATCACATCCATTAAAGAAAATGCACATACAGAAATGAACATGTAAAAAAAGCCTAATTGATTTTTTGACAACATATGTTTAACTTTAAATTAATTAAGTTAATTATCAATGGAAATAGCAATTTTAGGATTGGGATGTTTTTGGGGACCGGAAATTAAATTTAGTAAACTTAATGGAATTATAAAAACTGAAGTAGGTTATTGTGGCGGTCATAATACTAAAACAGATTATAAAGAAGTGTGTTCGGGTACAACAAATCATGCAGAAGTAGTTAAATTAGATTTTGACCCTGAAATAATTTCTTATGAAAAAATTCTTGAATATTTTTTCGAAATTCATGATCCGACTACTTTAAATTCTCAAGGGCCTGATTTTGGAACGCAATATAGAAGTGAAATATTTTGTTTAAATGATCAACAAAAAGTTACTGCTGAGAAAATTATTGAGAAAGAAAATATCAAATTATCTGGAAAAGTTGTTACTAAAGTTTCTTTAGTTAAAAATTATTGTCCAGCAGAAGAATATCATCAGCGATATTTGGAAAAAAGATAAAATGTCTTTGGTGGATACAAATTGGCTGGAAGATAATATTAATAATGTTAAAATTATTGATTGCTCTTGGCATATGCCACAAACTCAAAGAAATGGTTTTGAGGAGTATACTGAAGAGCATATACCAAATGCAATTTTTTTTGACTTAGATAAAAATTCAAAGACAGATACAGATCTGCCACATATGTTGACCGATTCTAAATCATGGGAAAATATAATGAGCAATATGGGTATAGAAAATAAAGATAGAATAGTAATTTATGATAACTCTGATGTTATCAGTTCTTGTAGATGTTGGTATAATTTAATTTACTATGGTCATAATCCAAAACTAGTTCACGTACTAGATGGAGGATTAAAAAAATGGAAAAAAGAAAATAAAACTACAAACAATAAAGAGGTGATCACTGAGACTTCAGTTTATTTATGTAAAGAAAATATAGAACTTGTTAAAAATAAAAAACAGATAGATGAAAATATCAATATAAAGGATTTTAATGTTATTGATGCAAGAAGTAGAGATAGATTTGAGGGTAAAGTTCCTGAACCTAGAAAAGGTTTAAGAAGTGGATCAATAAAAAATTCTTTTTGCCTACCTTTTGGAGAATTAATAAACGAGGATAAAACATTTATTAGCAAAGACGAAATCTCGAAAAAATTTAAGTCATTTAATTTTGACCTTAATAAAAATATAGTATTTTCATGTGGTTCAGGTGTTACTGCTAGCGTATTGGCACTAGCTTATTCCCTAATAAATGCTAAATATATGCCCACAATATACGATGGCTCATGGTCAGAGTATGGAAAGAACTAATTAATGAAAACATCCACAAAAGTCACAAGTATTATAATTATATTTTTCTTAATCATTTCAACTGTAATCATTGGCAGAACAATGATTGGAAACCACTTCAAAAAAAAATTTAGTAAAAGACCACCTCCTGGAATAATAGTAACTAAGACACAAGAAATAGTTTTTGAAAATATAATCAGTACATATGGAACCGCAGCTCCAATTCAAACACAATCATTCAAAATAGAAAAATACGAAATACTAAAACCAATAAACTTTAATCAAAAAGTTAAAAAAGGAGATGTTATTGCTAATCTTAAAAATAGAAAGATTATTGCACAATTTGATGGTATTATTGGAAAAAGAGCGTTCTCTGATGATTTAGAGGTTTCAAAATCCTCCATAATAATTAATCTCGAAGATACTAGTTCAATATATTGTGATGTAGATATACCTGAAATTTTCGTGCCATTTATTGAGGTTGGCTTACCAGTTGATATAAAATTTTCTGGTTATAAAAATAAAATCTATAAAGGAGAGATAGACTCTTTTGCAAGTAGAATAAGTGAAGACACAAGATCTTTAGCTACAAGAATAAAGATGGACAATATGTCTGGTGAAATACTTCCTGGTTCATTCCTAGAGATCTCAATTAAGTATGACGTTAGAGACGGCTTAAGTGCACCTGATACAAGCACTATAGTTGAGGGTGAAAATGTATTTATTTACAAAGTTGATGAAAAAAATAAAGTAATAAAAACAAAAGTAACTATCGGTGATAGATATTTAGGATTTGTTGAAATTTTAGATGGATTAAATAATGGTGATAAAATTGTTGCAGAGGGAACCAAAAAAGTTAGACCAAATTTAACAATAAGACCAATTGAAAAAGGAGCAAAAAAAAAACAAGAAAACTCTGGGTGGGGTAAAAAAAAGAAATCAAAAAAAGTTGAAGAAAAAAAAGGTAAATTTGATTGGTTAAAAAATATTTTCAAAAAATCAAAAAAAGAAAAATAATAATTAAATGTATATAACTGAAGTAAGTATTAAACGACCTGTTGTAGCTTGGGTCATGTCTTTGATCTTAATTATTTTTGGTATATTCGTTTTTTCAGAGTTACCTGTGCGGGAACTTCCAGACGGTATTCAACCACCTGTTGTTCAAGTCCAAACAGATTATAAATCTGCATCAGCAGAAATAGTCGATGAAGAAATAACTCAAAAACTTGAAGATGTTATTGGTGGGGCTGAGGGTATCAAAAACATCGACTCAAGCTCTTTAAATGGAAGAAGTAGAATTAATATTCAATTTAATACAGATATAGACTTAGATGATGCAGCAAATGATATAAGAGAAAGAGTTGCACGTGTTGTGGACAATCTACCAAGTGAGTCAAATCCACCACAAATTTTGAAACAAGCAGCAGGTTTCACAACAACGATGTGGGTAGCACTTTCTTCTCCAACATGGAGCGATCTAGATCTTGGAGATTATGCTGAAAGATATCTTATAGATGCATTTTCAAGTGTACCAAATGTAGGGAGAATCTTGGTTGGAGGACTAAGAGAGCTAAGTGTTAGAGTATGGATAGATCCAATAAAACTAGCTGCCAACGATCTTACAATCCAAGAAGTTGAAAGAGCCTTAAGAAATGAAAATATCAACCTTCCTGCTGGTACATTGGAGGCAAATAATAAAGATTTAACGCTAAATATTGATAAATCTTATACAAATATAGATACAATAAAGCAGCTTCCTCTTAGAAAAAATAAAGACAAAGTAATAATACTTTCGGATGTTGCAAATGTTGAATTTGGGCCTGTTTCAGAAAAAACCTTATTTAAAGCACAAAGGAAAAATGCAGTGAATCTTAAAACTGTTGGAATTGGAATTTATGCAAAAAGTGGAGCTTCAACAGTAGAGCTATCTAATCAAATTAAGGATAAAATAAAAGAACTTAATAAATCCTTACCTGATGGATTAAAATTAGAAATAGCATTTAATAGAGCTACTTACATAGGTGCTGCAATCGAAGAAGTATACAAAAGTTTAGTCATTGCTTTTGTCTTGGTTGTTTTAATTATTTATCTTTTTCTTGGTAATCTTAAAGCAGTCATTGTACCAGCAGTAGCTCTGCCAGTTAGTTTGATTGGTTCATTTCTTGGATTGTATATATTTGGTCTATCTATAAATATTTTTGTATTATTGAGTTTTATTTTAGCAATAGGAATAATTACTGATGACTCTGTGATTATGACTGATGCAATATATACAAGAATAGAAAATGGTGAGACACCACTAGTTGCTGCATACAAAGGTTCAAAACAAATTACTTTTGCTATTATTGCAACTACTTTGATTTTAATTGCAGTATTTTTACCACTAATTTTTATAAAAGGAATTTCTGGAACATTGTTTAAGGAAACTGCAATAGCATTATCTTTCTCTATTGTGGTCTCATCTTTTGTTGCATTAACTTTATCGCCAATGCTCGGAAGTAAATTTTTGAATAAAAAAGAAAAAATTAACTTCTTTGTCAGAAAATTTAATAATGGATTTAAATCTTTTACGGGATTTTACATTGATTCACTTCAATATTGGATTAATAAGAAAAAAACTATTTCAATATTTATAATCTTAATAATTTGTGCATCCGCTTATCTTTTTAATTTTTCAAAAAAAGAACTATTGCCAATGGAAGATAGAGGTTCTTATTTAATAATAGGATCAACTGATGAAGGAAGCTCATTTGAATACACTCAAGAAAAAGCTCAAATTATCGAGAGTAGAATATTAAGGCTATTACAAGCAGATAATAGCCCATATGAAAGATTAATAATGAGGGTTCCAGGTTTTGGCAAGTCAGCAACAACCTATAATACATTTATTATAATTGCATTATTAGATGAATGGAAAAATAGAGAAAAAAGTAGCCAAACTGTTCTTAGAGAAGCAATTGGACAAGTAGTTTCGGTTCCTGAAACTTTTGCTTTTCCAATATCTCCTCAAGGAATAAGAGTTTCAAGCTATAATAAACCGGTGCAAATGGTTATTTATGGATCTAGTTATGAGGAACTGGAAGAAATCCAAAGCAATGTTTTGAGAGCGCTAAGAAAAAATAGAAATATGTTTAGAATAGAGAGTGATTTCACAAAAAATAAACCAGAAGTTAAATTAATCACAAATAAAAATAGAGCAAATGATTTAGGAGTATCTACTGAAAATATTGGAAGAACTCTTGAGACACTTTATGGTGGGAAAAGAGTAACATCTTTTAGTAAAGAAGGAAGAGAATATCCTATTATTTTACAACAATATTTAGCAGATAGAAGAGATAAGGATGGTTTATCAAAGATCTTTGTAAGATCTGAAACAACAGGAAAATTAGTTTCTGTAGCAAGTCTTGTAGAGTTTAAAGAAAAAGGGACTGCAGAAGCTTTACCAAGATATAATCGTCAAAGAGCTGTTACGATTTCAGCTGCTCTTTCTGAGGATTATACTCTAACAGAGGCAGTGAAATACTTGGAAGGAGTAATGATTAAAGTTGCTCCTCAAAATCAAATTACATGGAAAGGAAAGTCTGAGGAACTAAAAGAAACAACAAATGAGATATATATAATTTTTGCTCTTGCTTTACTAATAGCCTATTTGGTTATGGCAGCAACCTTTAATTCTTTTATTCACCCATTTATAATAATACTAACTGTTCCACTTGCAGTTTTTGGTGGATTGGTATTTATTTTACTTTTAAATAGCTCGGTAAATATATTTTCACAAATTGCATTAATTATACTCATAGGTATATCTACTAAAAACAGTATTTTAATTGTAGACTATGCAAACCAATTAAGAACAACTGACATTAAAATTGAGGAAGCTTTAATTAAAGCTTGTCAGCTCAGAATTCGACCAATCATAATGACTTCTTTAAGTACAATGATTGCGATGCTTCCCCTGGTTATTGGAAATATTGGTCCTGGAGCTGGTGAAGGTTCAAGATTAGCTATTGGCTCTACAATTTTAGGAGGAATGATAATTTCAACTTTCTTTACTTTGTATGTGACTCCTACAATGTATTTAACTCTTGCTAAAAATACTAAGCGTATTGATGCAGTAGATATTGAGTTAAAAAAACAATTAAACTAAAAGATAATATATTTTGTTGTAGATAAAGAATTTTTACATTCTGCTAACTGTTGTTTATAAATATTTGATTGTTTCTCGACCCTTTTAGCTAATTTTATTACTTTTGCATTACCTTTATAATTTTTAAAATTTCCCCAGCCCTCATGATAAGCAATATACTGCTTAAAAGAGTCTTTCTTAGAAACTTTTAAAATTTTTTCGGTTTTATTTGTATACCAGCCAATAAAATCAACACTATCCTTAAATCTTGTTCTTGTTGCAAATTTGTTTCCTGTTTCTTCTTTATATTGCTTCCATGTTCCCTTAACAGCTTGTGAATATCCAAAAGAGCTTGAGGGTCTCTTATAAGGAACTACTTTAAATAATTTTTGTCTTGGTGGCTTTGCTAACCAGTCAAAACTGGACTCCATTTTTATAATTGCAAGCTGTAAATAAACTGGTGTACCCCATTTTTTTTCAGTTTTTTTTGCATGTTTATACCATAAATATTTTTCCTCAAAAATAGAGCAACTATTTGAAGCATTTTTAGGTATTGATGAACATGCTGATAGAAAAAAAATGGTAAAAAGTATTAAATTTTTTTTTATTAAAAAATTAATCATTAATATTTATAGTTTTATTTATCAAATTATTCTAAAAGATAAACAAATGAGTTATTTAATTTTAGTAAGGCACGGTCAAAGTGTTTGGAATCTTGAAAAAAAATTTACTGGATGGGTTGATGTTGATTTAACAGATAATGGAAAATTAGAGGCAAAAAAAGCAGGACAATTAATAAAACAAGAGCAAATTGAGGTTAATCTTTATTATTCATCTTTTCAATTAAGAGCAAAAAATACTTTAAATATAATACAAGAAGAATTGAAGGATTATAAAGATGTTAAGAGTGCTTGGGAGTTAAATGAAAGACATTATGGAGCTCTTACTGGATTAAATAAGGATGAAATGAAATTAAAACTTGGAGAAGATAAAGTTCACCAGTTTAGACGTTCCTGGGATTTGAGACCTGATCCATTAGATAAAAAAAATCCTTATCATCCATTAAATATTGAAACTTATAAAGAAATTCCTTTAGAAAAAATTCCTGACACTGAGTCATTAAAAGATACATATGAAAGAGTAATAAAATTTTATAGTGAAGAAATTAAAAATAAAATGAGTAAAAATATTCTCATTTCAGCTCACGGAAACTCTATAAGGGCTCTTTGCAAACATTTGTTTAATTTAGATAATGATGAAATCTCCAAACTTGAAATTCCTACAGGAAACCCACTTTTAATTGAATTAGAAAATAATAAAATTTCTAGCTGCAAATATCTTGATAAAGGCAGAGCTAAAGATCTTTTAGTTTTTTAAAAATATGTAGATCAGTTAAATGATAAAAGTCTTTTTGGCTTTCATAACCATACAGCTTTTTTTGATCTAATAGTTTATTCCAAATTTCTAAAATTGAATAATTTTCTATTTTATTTCTAACAAATAATTTTTTATTAATGATTTGACACCCAATATAAATAAATTCTTTTTCATCCTCTTTGTTAATCAAATTATTTTTTAAATTAAAGTCTCCTTTTAATTGTTTATCAAAACTTAATTTTTTATTTGCCAAAAGAAGAATATTTTCTATTTTTTTAGAGAAATATATTTCTTCCATTTTTAATATCTCATCTTTATAATTTATGTTCCAAACTGTATCGGGATTAAAAATTATAAAATCATTTTCATTAGAATTTTGAAGCATATTTTGAATACCTCCCCCCGTATCTAAAATATGCTCACCATCCTCAATTATTTTGATATCTAAATTAAAATTTTTATTATTTAAAAACTCTGAAAATTGATCCTTCAAATAAAAAGTGTTAATTAAGATTTTTTGAATACCTAATTTTTCAATTAAATAAATACATCGCTCTAGCATACTTACATCTTTAATTTCCAATAAAGGCTTTGGGGTATTTAAAGTAATTGGATTTAATCTTTTACCAAAACCTGCACATAAAATTAATGCTGTATTTATTCTCACAACCCTACCTTATAAATTTAGGAAAATTATTTTTTAATAGAAACATCAAATTTTTGAATTCATTTTGCTTTTTAATTCTGTAATTAATCATTTGCCAAGCGTAAGGAATTAATTTAAGATATTTTTTCTTATCATCTCTTAAAGCCAAACGCATAAATATACCAATTATTTTCAAATTTCTTAAAATAGACAATATTTCAAAATCTTTTTTAAATTTTTCCACCTCAATTTTTTTATTTGTTTTTAGGTAAAACTTAAATACTTTTTCTTTTAATTCGTTAGATGTTTTTAATCTTACGTCGTCAATTAAAGATGCTAAGTCGTAAGCTTTATTCCCAATTAATGCATCTTGACTGTCTACTAATGCAATTTTTTTATTATGATACATTAAGTTTGAAACATGAAAATCTCTATGGACAAATGTATCATTTTTGTAATTTAATTTTGATAATAAGTTCTTTATCTCTATTTTAAATTTTTTGTTAAATTTAATACTTTTTACTTTAGGTAGTGTCTTTGGTACATACCAGTCACAAAAAAGTTTAGTTTCATCAAATAAAATTTTGTTTTTGTACTCTTGAACTTTATATAATTTGTTTTTAAAATTTTTTATTTTTTTATCTTTTATTAATTGTATTTTATTTAAAATTTTTACAATCTTCTTAAAAATAGCGTAGTTATTATTCTTTTTATTTTTTAGAATTTCAAATAGTGTTTGATCTCCAAAGTCTTGGATTTCTATATAATTTTTTAAGTAATTTTCACTTAATAGATTTGGTGCTAAAATTTTATTTTTAATTAAAATTTTGTTGATCGCATCATAAATTAAAAGGTTTTTTAATCTTTCTTTCTTAGATAGCACTAAAATCGAATTGTTTTCTTGGTTCCTATAAAACTCTCTAAAGGAAGCGTCACCTTTAATTTTTTTCAATTTTGCTAGGCTTTTCATCAAAATAAGTTTAATTTAAACTTTTATTTCTATACTTCTATCATTTAAATCATTTAAATAACTAAAAGTTAAATCTATAGATTTTACATCTTGTGTATCAGCTATTAATTGTGGCCATTCTATAAGAGTTATTAATTTATTATCTTTTTCAAAAATATCTAAACTATTGGTATCTTCTTTCTTATTAATTCTAAATAAATCATAATGTTTAATTCTAATATCTTTCACTTGATATTCATTTAATAAACTAAACGTAGGGCTCGTAATTTCAGTCTTTGGTAAATTATTTAATTTTTGAAACTCATTTATAAAATATTTAACAAATGTGGTTTTACCAACACCCATCTCTCCATATAAAAAAATAAATTCGCCACCTTTGATATATTTGGTAAATTTTTTAGCTAATTCTTTAGTAAGCTTCTCAGAAGTAATATCGATTTTGCTATCTTTAATAGCGATAGGCATCTGGTTTGAAAGGACCTTCTGTTCCAACGCTTATATAGTCTGCTTGTTCTTTTGATAATTTTGTTAATTTTGCCCCTACCTTTTTAAGATGAAGAGTTGCTACTTTTTCATCTAAATGTTTTGGTAATACGTAAACTTTATTTTCATAATTTTTATGATTGTGCCAAAGCTCTATTTGAGCAATAACTTGATTAGTAAATGATGCGCTCATTACAAAACTTGGGTGTCCAGTTGCACAACCTAGATTTACTAATCTTCCTTCTGCCAAAAGAATTATTCTTTTACCACTTGATAATTCTATTTCGTGAACTTGGGGTTTAACTTCAGTCCATTTATAGTTTTTTAAAGCTTCAACTTGTATTTCATTATCAAAATGTCCAATATTACATAGTATAGCTCTGTCTTTCATATTTCTCATGTGATCAGCTGTTACTATATCTTTGTTGCCAGTTGCTGTTACAACGATATCTGCCCTACTAATAGCTTCTTCCATCAAAACAACTTCATACCCTTCCATTGCGGCCTGAAGAGCACAAATTGGATCTGCTTCTGTTACTAAAACTCTAGCTCCACTCTGTCTAAGAGATGCCGCACTTCCTTTTCCAACATCTCCAAAACCTGCAACTATTGCAATTTTTCCAGACATCATAACATCTGTTGCTCTCCTAATTCCGTCTACCAAACTTTCTCTACAACCATATAAATTGTCAAATTTTGATTTTGTTACCGAGTCATTCACATTAATTGCTGGCACTAGAAGTGAATTGTCTTTTTCCATTTTATTTAAAGCTTTAATTCCAGTAGTAGTTTCTTCTGAAACACCTTTAATGTCTTTCATCAAATCTTTATATTCCTTGTGCATAATTGCAGTTAAATCTCCACCATCGTCTAAAAGCATATTTGGTTTCCAATCAGGTTTTCCAACAATAGTTTGTTTAATACACCATAAATATTCTTCCTCAGTTTCGCCTTTCCATGCAAAAACTGGTATTCCTGCTTTAGCAATTGCTGCAGCTGCATGATCTTGAGTAGAAAAAATGTTACATGAAGACCATCTAACTTCGGCTCCTAGATCAACTAAAGTTTCTATCAATACTGCTGTTTGTATGGTCATGTGCAAACAGCCTATAATTCTTGCGCCCTTTAAAGGTTTTTTATCAGAGTATTCTTCTCTTAAAGCCATTAATCCTGGCATTTCACTTTCTGCGATTGAAATCTCTTTTCTTCCAAATTCAGCTGACGATATGTCTTTTACTTTAAAATCTTCCATGGCAAGTTTTATACAGTTAAGTATTAATTAATCAATAAAAGATTAGACTCTGGGAAATCTAATTTCTATCATCGCTCCCTCAATATCAAATCGATTAGATGCTACAATTTCTCCATCATGTAATTCTACTAAGTTTTTAACAATATTTAAACCAAGACCTGAATGTTCACCAAACTTATCAGGTCTATTACTATAAAATCTTTTAAATATTTTAGATGTTTCTTTTTCTTTAAATCCTTGTCCCTCATCAGCAATTTTAACAATAATTTTTTTATTGGAATCATTCGATATATTTACAAATATATTTCCACCTTTTTTACTAAATGATATTGAATTATCCAATAAGTTAGCAATTATCTGTTCAATCCTATTCTCTATACCATTAATAGGATATTCATGCTTACCATCATTATCATATTCAATCTTAATATTCTCTTTTAAATTATAAATATTATTATAGTCATCAACAACTGACTGAATGATTGGTTCTATATTAATTTTTTTCATTTTTTCTTTACTAAGAGCAACCTCATCCTTCAGCATTTGTGAATAGTCTGTGATTAATCTTTCAATCCTTTGAACATCATGACTTAAGATATTCAATAATTTCATTCTTTGATCAGAACTATTTGTGTCCTGTAAAATTTCAGATGCACTTTTTAAAGATGCTAGTGGATTTCTTATTTCATGTACAAGATCTGTTGAAAAATTTTCAGCATTAGCAACTCTTTTTTGAAGCTCATTGGTCATATCATCTAATGAATTAGACAAAAGTCCTAATTCATCATTTCTATTTTTTAAATTTTCAATGTTAGTTTTGGTTTGGTTTTTTTCTTTAATAACTTTTGTGTAACTCACTAGGTTTTGTATTGGTTTAATAAAATATCTACTTAAAACAAAAGAAAAAATTAAAATAACAAAACCCACAGCGATTGCTGTTCTAATTACAAAAGCTTTTCTTTCATCCGTTGCTATTTTGATATCATTTGCATTTTCACTTATTACAATATAACCAATATTTGACCCATCTTTAATCACATTTTTTATTGTCGTTAATTTAAATTGATTAAAACCTTCTTCTGCAAATGTATAAGGACTTCCATAATCATTTGAATTTGAATATCTTTTTAAAATATTTTCAAAAGATCTAATTTTATTTTTATTAATATCAGTATTTTTATTTTCAGTATTTTGATCTAATTTTTTTTCATTTAAACTTTCAAATTCAATTTCATTTAGTCTTGTTGAAAAAGATCTTGGATCAAGATCAAGTGTGTCTGTATCACCAATTATATTTAAATCATTATTAAAAAAAATTACCCTATCTAAATTTTGAAATATAAATCTTGTAGAAAACAAAAACTTTCGAATATCATTAGCTAAAAATTTTACATCCAGCCTAATAAGAGTATCAATTGTATTATCAATAGTATTTATGTGATTTATAGATTTTTTCTTAATCAAATTTGGCTGAACATTATTTAGATATATAATTGTAAATAATCCAATGATTGTAAAAATTATAAAATTTATGAATAGAAATTTATTTAATATAGATAGACTTTTTAAGTATTTACTAAACATTAGCTAACATTCCATCTATATCCACTACCATACCTAGTTTCAATAGCTGAAAAATCAGGATCTACTTTTTTAAATTTTTTTCGAATTCTTTTAACATGACTATCAATAGTTCTGTCTTCAATATCAGTATCTTCTCTATAAGCTATATCCATTAGTTGAGCTCTTTCTTTAATAATGCCAGGTCTTTTAGCTAACTCTTTAACAATTAAAAACTCAGTTGTGGTTAGTTTATCTGGAAGCTGTTTGTCGTTCCATTCACATTCTAACTGTGATGGATCCAACTTTAATCTACCATGAGCAATCAAGCTTTTATTTTCTTCTAAGACATTATTAGTATCTTTTTTTCTTAACTGCACTCTAATTCTCTCTATTAATACTTTAATAGAAAATCCCCCAGATTTTTTTACAAAATCATCAGCACCTAATTTTAAACCTAATAACTCATCAATTTCATCATCTTTTGATGTCAAAAAAATTACTGGTAACGAAGTTTTTTTTCTTAGCTTCTTTAATAATTCTTCACCATCCATTTTAGGCATCTTAATATCAATTACTGCCAGGTCAGGTGGAGTTCGTGTTAATCCAATTAGGGCACTTTCACCATCAATATAAGTTTGTATCTTAAAACCTTCTTTTTCCAGAGCAATACTTAAGCTAGTTAAAATATTTCTATCATCATCAATTAAAGCTATGATTTTTTTTTGCATTCTTTATATAAAAATACTAAATTGTTCTAATTTGGGCAATCTTATCAAATTAGTGAAGCATTCCCCAATTATCTCCAACATTAATATCAACCGTTAGTGGAGTAGAAAAAGAGTGATAATCACTTTGTGCGACACTCATCATTTCTTCTTTAATGAGTTTGACCATCTCTTTTTCGTCTTTTTTTGGAACTTCAAATATTAATTCATCATGGATTTGTAATAACATTTTAGATTTTATGTTTTTTTGTTCTGTCAATTTTTTTTCCAATCTAATCATCGCCAGGCGCATAATTTCTGAAGCAGATCCTTGTATTGGAGCATTTATTGCTGCTCGCTCTTGAAAGTTTCTTACATTAAAATTTTTATCATTAATACCATTAAAATGAGATCTTCTTCCAAAAATATTATTTACATATCCACTTTTTCTACAAAATTTAATTGTGTTATCCATATAAACTTTAATCTCAGGAAATTTAGCAAAATATGCATCTAGAAATTCCTCTGCCTCGTAATTTGAAACATTAATTTGTTTTGCTAACCCATACTGAGAAATTCCATAAATAATTCCAAAATTTATAGCTTTAGCTTTTCTTCGATGATCTTGATCAACTTTTTTTATATCAATATTGAAAATCTGACTTGCAGTTAAGGAGTGAATGTCTTCATTATTTTTAAAAGCTTTTTTAAGTTCTTTAACGTCTGCAAGATCTGCTAAAATTCTCATTTCAATTTGATTATAGTCTGCTGAAATTAATAAA
Organism: uncultured Pelagibacteraceae bacterium; assembly: GCA_902591185.1. Lineage (GTDB taxonomy): Bacteria > Pseudomonadota > Alphaproteobacteria > Pelagibacterales > Pelagibacteraceae > Pelagibacter. The sequence continues at coordinate 44,545 of CACIZU010000001.1, read as the reverse complement.
TGACCCTTTGTAGCTGTAAATGCTTTTCTGATATCTTTGCCATCCTCAGATTTTATTGGAATATTTTGCAAATTAGGATCGCTAGATGCTAATCTGCCTGTAGTTGTTGCAGCTAATAAAAATGACGTATGTACTCTTTTGGTTTGTGGATTGATATGTTCTGGCAACGCATCTGAATAAGTATTCTTTAATTTAGAGACCTGTCTCCAATCCAAAACTAACTTTGGAAATTTATGTCCTTTAAATGCCAAATCTTCTAAAACACTAGCACTTGTAGCAAAACTTCCTTTTTTGGTTTTTTTTAATCCTGCAATTTTAAGATCATTGTAGATTATTTCTCCTAATTGCTTAGGTGATGCAATATTGAATTCTTTTTTAGAAATTTTAAAAACTTCTTTTTCTAAACTTTTAATTTTTTTATCAAATTTTAAAGATAGAGATTTTAAAAATTTACTATTAACTTCAACTCCCTCCATTTCCATAAAGGCAAGAATTTTTATTAATGGCTTTTCAAATATTTCATATATATTAATCATTTTTTCAAATTTTAAATTTTTAATAAATTTTTTATACAATCTAAAAGTAATATCGGCATCTTCTGCAGCATAATCTTTAGCCTTATTGATCTCTACTTCACTAAAATTAATTTCTTTTTTTCCAGTACCAACTATCTCTTTAAATGAAATTGTTTTATGACCTAAATGAATTTCTGATAATATATCCATATTATGTCTATTTTTTCCTGCATCTAAAACATATGACATCAACATTGTATCTTCCATTGATGAAATGTTGATTCCATTTTTAAATAAAACTATAAAATCGAATTTTATATTCTGACCAATTTTTTTAACACTAGGATCTTCCAATAAAGGTTTTAGTTTTTTAATAACAATTTCTTTATTAATACATTTTGAAGAATTGTGACCAATTGGTATGTAACAAGCTTTCCCAATTCTCGAACAAAGTGAGATACCAACTAAATCTGTCTGATGTGGGTCTAAAGAACTAGTTTCTGTATCGACTGCAACCTCACCTGTTTCTTCAGCCTCTTTAATCCACTCATCTATTTTATTAGCATCTGTAATTAAATGATAATTTTTATTATTAATTGGTTTTTGTTTTTCCAATACTTTTGTTTGAGTAGATGAGCTTGATAATTCAGGTTCGCCATATACTGAAATTGCAGAACTTAACAGTCTGTTAAATTCCATTTCTCTCAAAAATTTATATAATTTATCTTTATCTATTTCTTTTAGTTTAAATTCACTTAGTTCTCTTTTTATTGGAGAGTCTTGCTTCAAGGTAACAAGTTGTTTACTAATCAATGCCTTATCTTTATTTTCAATTAAAGTTTCTCTTCTTTTGTTTTGTTTAATTTCATGCGCTGACTTTAAAAGTTTCTCTAAAGTTCCATATTTATTGATTAATTCAGCGGCAGTTTTTACTCCTATACCTGGAACTCCTGGAACATTGTCACTACTATCACCTGCAAGAGATTGAACGTCAATTACTTTTGATGCATCAACACCAAACTTATTCATAATGTCATCATCTGAAATAAATTTATTTTTCATAGGATCAAAAATGCGGACATCATTTTTATATAGTTGCATCAAATCTTTATCTGATGAAACTATTGTAACTTTAGCGCCTTTTTTAAGTATTTTATCAACGTAAGTTGCAATTAAGTCATCTGCCTCATAGTTTAGAAGATCGACTGAAGGTAAATTAAAAGCTAATACAGATTTTCTAATATATTCAAACTGTGGAGCTAAATCATCAGGAGCCTCTGATCTATTAGCTTTATAATCACTATAAATTTCATTTCTAAATGTCTTTCTAGCTGAGTCAAAAATTACTGCAAAATGAGTAGGTTTTTGTAAATTTTGATCTGATTTTGAATCTTCTAAAAGTTTAAAGAGCATACTGCAAAATCCACTAACAGCACCGGTTGGTAGTCCATCACTTTTTCTAGTTAATGGTGGTAAAGCATAATAGGCTCTAAATATATACCCCGAACCATCAATTAAATAAAAATGGTCTGTTTTTTTAATTTTATCCATTAGAATATTAAATATTACAACGGTAATAACATCTGTATATAAAAAAATACACTTTACTTAATGAAAATTATTTATATCTAGATTATTAATAAAAATAAGAGTAATATTAGAATATGGAACTCACTAAAAATATTTCACAAACTACAATAATAAGATCTTTATTTGCCATAATACTTGGCTCAATAGCTTTAACTATATCTGCAAAGATTAAAATACCTTTTTATCCTGTGCCAATGACCATGCAAACTTTTGTGGTTTTATTTTTAGGAGTAAGTTTAGGATATAAAATTGGATTAGCTAGTGTGGCCTTATATTTATTTGAAGGAATCATGGGCTTACCTGTTTTTTCAAATTCGCCTGAAAAAGGTGTTGGATTAATTTATTTTACTGGTCCAACTATGGGTTATTTAATTGGTTTTCTAACAGCTAGTTTTTTAGCTTCAAAAATAAATAGTAAAGATAGTTTTTTATTAGTTTTATTAAAACTTTTGATTGCAACTACAACTATTTACATTTTAGGATTATTATGGCTTGGAACACTAATTGGATGGGAAAAACCAATTTTTGCGTTAGGAGCAAAACCTTTTTTGTTAGCTGAAATTTTTAAAGTAATGCTCTTAGCTTTAATAACAAAAAAAATTATAAAAATTAGAAATTTTATCTAGGTGATCTTTTAGAAAGTATTCTCTGAAGAGTTCTTCTATGCATCTTTAATCTTCTTGCAGTTTCGGAAACGTTCCTATTGCATAATTCAAAAACTCTATGTATATGTTCCCACTTCACTCTATCTGCTGACATTGGATTTGCAGGAGGAGGAGCTTTTTTTGTAGGATCGGCTAACAAAGCTTTTTCAACATCTTCTGCGTCAGCTGGTTTAGCTAGATAATCTATAGCCCCCTCTTTGATTGCAGCTACTGCTGTTGGAATATTTCCATATCCTGTTAGCATAATAATTCTGCTATCATTATTTGTTGATTGAATTTGCTTTACAACTTCTAAGCCATTTCCATCTCCAAGTCTTAAATCTACAACTGCAAAACCTGGTTTTTTTGCCTTAACTGACTGAATTCCTTTTTGTACACTCTCAGCTTGAATAACCTCAAATCCTTTTTTTTCCATAGCTCTAGCTAATCTTTCTCGAAATGGATTGTCATCATCAACTATTAGTAGAGATTTATTCTCAAAATTATTAATGTTTTTTAGGACTATTTGTTCTTTCATATAATTAATATGGTTACTAGTTGGCATAATTCAATATCTATTATTTGCTTTACATTATTAATCTATAGGCTTAATAGGAGGAAATTTTAAAGTTTTTTAGAAGTAAAAAACTTTTTTTTATTAAATTTTTTTTGGAGGCATTTTAAATGCAAAAATTTAAATCAGTTGAAGATTTAATAAATCAACTGAAACCTGAAAAACCGGTTTATTGTATCAGAAAGAATTCTATTCATTCTGCTGTTAAATATTTTAAAAAAAATTTTCCAGGTAAAATTTTATACGCAGTAAAAACTAACCCACATCCTGTAGTAATTGAACAAATCATAAAAAATGGAGTAGAACAATTTGATGTTGCATCAATTGAAGAAATTGAAACTATAAGAAATTTCAGTCAAGCTGCTAAATGCTCATATATGCATACAGTAAAGAGTAGAGAGAGCATTAAAAAAGCTTATTTTAATTATGGAGTTAAAACTTTTTCACTAGACACTAAAGATGAGTTAATTAAAATTATTGAAAGCACTAATAATGCTAAAGACTTAGAATTATTTGTAAGAGTTGCGGTTTCAAATGAACACGCTGAAATAGATTTATCAAAAAAATTTGGTGCATTGAGTTCTGAAGCTGCAGGGTTGTTAAGGCTTGTTAAACAAAATGCAAAAAAAATTGGTTTAAGTTTCCATGTCGGCTCTCAATGTATGCATCCAATTTCATACGCTAAAGGAATTAACGATATTGGAAATATAATTAAAAAAACAAAAATTGTACCAGACTATATTAATGTTGGGGGAGGATTTCCCACTGTATATCCAGATCTAATTCCGCAAAGTTTAGACTGTTATTTTAATGAAATTAAAAAAAGTTTAAAAAATTTAAAACTTGAAAAATTACCTGAAATTATTTGTGAACCTGGAAGAGCTTTAGTTGCTGAAAGCGGATCAACTATTGTAAAAGTGAATTTAAGAAAAAAACAAAAACTATATATAAACGATGGAACTTACGGTTCTCTTTTTGATGCGGGTACTCCAAATATTGTCTTTCCATCAAGAATCATTAAAGAAAATTCTAATAAAATAATTTCTAAAAAATTAACAGCATTTGATTTTTTTGGACCTACATGTGATAGCATGGACTATATGAAAGGTCCGTTTTTACTTCCAAACAATATTAAAGAGAATGATTATATTGAGCTCGGCCAACTTGGTGCTTATGGATTAACTTTTAGAACACAGTTTAATGGTTTCTATTCAGATGAAATTTACGAAGTTGAAGATCAACCAATCCTAACTATGTACGATAAAGACATTAACAAAGCTACTTTGGTCGCTTAATGTCAAATCATAAAAATGTAGGTCATAATAGCAAAAAAGACTTTTTAAAAAATCCTGTAGAACATATTGATATTACTTCATTTGACTCTAGAAAAATAATCTCTTCAATGGAAAAAATGTCCTTTGTTTCTAGAGAAACTGCTAACGCAGCTAATATATATAATGACATGCTAAAAGATAAAGATTGTACAATATTTTTAACTTTAGCCGGATCTACATCAGCGGCAGGATGTATGAGTATTTATAAGGATTTAGTTAAATATAATATGGTTGATGCTATTATTGCAACAGGAGCCTCCATTGTTGATATGGATTTTTTTGAAGCACTTGGATTTAAACATTATCAGGGATCACAATTTCAAGATGATACCGAATTAAGAAAAAATTATATTGACAGAATATACGACACTTACATTAATGAAGAAGAGCTACAAATGTGTGATAAAATTGTTTGTGATATAGCAAATACATTAGAACCAAAAAGTTATACCTCCCGAGAATTTATTTATGAAATGGGTAAATATTTAAAAAAAAATTCTAAAAAGAAAAATTCTTTAATTGAAACCGCATACGATAATAATGTTCCTATTTTTTGTCCAGCCTTTACAGACTCTAGTGCTGGTTTTGGTTTAGTAATACATCAAGAAAAAAATCCAAAAAAACATATAACTATAGATTCAGTTAGAGAATTTAGAGAACTTACTGAAATCAAAATTCAATCTAAAGGTTCAGGACTTTTTATGATTGGTGGAGGAGTTCCAAAGAATTTTATTCAAGACACTGTAATTTGTGCAGAACTTTTAGGTAAAGAAGTTGATATGCATAAGTATGCAGTACAAATCACTGTAGCTGATAGCAGAGATGGAGCTTGTAGTAGCTCAACTTTAAAAGAGGCAAGTTCTTGGGGTAAAGTAGATAAAACCAAAGAACAAATGGTTTTTGCAGAAGCAACAAGTGTATTACCATTAATAGCAAGTGATGCTTATCATAAAGGTGAATGGAAAAGCAGAGATAGAAAAAACTTTACAAAAATTTTTGAATAAAATTGAAATATCTTTCTAATAAAAATGGTTTTCTAGGAATTGATAATAAGGTCAATTTCAAAGAAAAAGTAGTTGTGGTTCCTTTTGGTCTTGAAAAAACCGTTAGTTATGGTGGTGGAACTAAAAATGGACCAAAAGAAATTATCAAAGCCTCACACCAAGTTGAGCTTTATGATGAGGAATTAAATTGTGAACCTTATAAAAAAATAGGAATCAAAACTTTGAAACCATTTAAAATCGACAAAAATATTAAAAAAGCACTCAATAAAATTTCTAAAGTAAACCAAGAAATTTTAGACAAAAAACTTTTTCCGATGACTTTTGGTGGAGAACACTCAATCACACCAGGATGTATTGCTCCATTCACAAAAAAATATAAAGATATTTGTCTTTTACACTTTGATGCTCATGCAGACTTACGTGAAAGCTATAATGGAGAAAAATTCTCACATGCTTCGGCTATTAAAAGATGCTTAGATTATCCAAATGTTTCCGTAATTTCTTTTGGTATAAGAAACATATCTAAAAGTGAAATTCCTTTTTTGAAAAAAAATTCTTCTAGAATTAATATATTTTGGGCAAAAGATAAAAGAAAATGGAGTCTTAATAAATTCAAAAAATTAATTAAGAATAAAACAGTTTATCTAACTTTTGACGTCGACGGATTAGACTCGAGTATTATGCCTGCAACTGGAACTCCTGAACCTGGTGGATTATTATGGGATGAAACTTTAAATATTATAAGAATTGCTGCGAAAAATTCAAAAATTGTTGGCGCTGATATTAATGAACTATCACCGATAAAGGGCTTTAATTCATATAACTTTCTTGTGGCTAAATTAGCTTATAAAATCTTGTCTTATAAATTTTTATATTAAACTTTAGCAGCCTTAATAGTGCCTAAGAATAATCTGAAAGGTATTAACATTATTAAAGCAACAAATATCTTAACTGCTAAGTCACCTAACGATAATGTAAACCATGGTATTCCTGTAGCGTAAAATGATATTGAAAAGAATAAAAATGTATCGACTGTAGAACCAATAAATGAAGAAGTTAGAGGTGCTACAAACCATTTCTTTTTTCTTAATTTATCAAAAATTTGTACATCCAATAATTGAGCCACTAAAAAAGCAGAACCTGATCCAATTGCAATTCTTACTGAAATTAAATCGGCAAAATTAGTCGAAAATAAAAGTGTAAAACTAATACCTATCGCAAATCCAATATAAACAATTTTTCTTGCAACTACCTTTCCGTAAGTTTTGTTTGCTAAATCAGTAATTAAAAATGCAATTGGATAGCTAAAAGCACCATACGTTAACATTTCATCAAGCCCATAATACTTAATTGGAAACTGAACTAAATAATTTGAAGATAAAACAACAACTCCCATTAAAAATGAGAGAAGTAAGAATAACTTATTCATTATGCAGATTTTGCTACGGGCTTTTTCTTAAATGGAGATTTAATCAAAATCCCTTTTTTTAATTTTTTTAATCTTGGAGATAAATTTTTATTTTTAACAACTTTTAAATATTCATCAAAACTACCTTTTTTATCAACTGATCTAACACCGGCATTACTAACTGTTAGCTTTAAACTTCTTTTCATTAGTTTGCTCGTAAACTTAACTTTTTTAAGATTAGGTAAAAATCTTCTTTTAGTCTTATTGTTAGCATGACTAACGTTATGACCTTTCATAGGAATTTTGCCAGTTAATTCACATTTTTTTGACATAATAATAGTGCCTATATAAGGTGAGATATTGAATGCGTCAAGTTTAATAGATTTAAGATAGGGTTTTATTTCCTACAATTTCTGAAAAATTCTTCACTCCATCTCTTAATAATAAATCTTTTAGATCTTTTTTTATAATACCGGCAATATTGGGACCCTTAAAAACCATTCCAGTGTAAAGTTGAACAAAGTCTGCTCCTGCTAGAAATTTATCGTATGCTGCCTTTCCAGAGTCAATACCTCCTACTCCTATAATCTTAATCTTACCTTTTAATAATTTATAGAATTTATTAATTAAAATATTTGATTTTTTTTCTATAGGTTTTCCGGATAACCCTCCCTTTTGATGTCTTTGGATATTATTGAGCGTATCTCTTGATGACTCTGATGTATTAGAAATAATGATCGCTTTTATTTCATTTTTTAAAAGAATTTCAGAAATTAAATTAATTTGATTTTCGTCTATATCTGGCGAAATTTTTACTGCAATTGGAATATTTGATTTTAAATCATTTTTTTCTTTTAAAATACATTTGAGTAATTCTTGTAATTTATTTTCTTCATGGAAATTTCGTAAATTTTCAGTATTTGGTGATGAAATATTAATTGTTATATAGTCTGCAACTTGATGAAAAGTTTTTAATCCAATTAAATAATCATTCATTCTATTATTAGAGTCTTTATTAGGGCCAACATTAATTCCAAGTAATCCCAACTTATTGTTTGATTTAATTCGATCTAAGATAACTTCAGCTCCATGGTTATTAAATCCTAATCTATTAATTAATGCTTCATCTTCAACAAGTCTAAAAACTCTTGGTTTAGAATTTCCATATTGTTTTAGAGGTGTGATGGTTCCAACTTCGACAAATCCAAAACCCAGTCTAAATAAAGGATTATATACTTCGGCATTTTTATCAAAACCTGCAGCCATCCCTATTGGATTATCTATCTCTTTATCAAAAATTTTAGTTTTAAAAATTGGATCATTTTTATTTTCATCAAATACATTTGAAACTAAATTAAATTTCAATGATTGAATTGCTAAGTTATGTGCTTTTTCAGGATCTATTTTAAATATTAAAGGTCTTAGTTTTGAAAACATTATTTTAATTTATTCATTAATAGCTCTTTAGTTTCGCTTACACCAAAAAAACTTATAAAAAATCCCATTCGAGGTCCATTCTCATCTCCAAAAACTACCTCATAAATCAGTTTAAACCAATCTCTTAAATTTTCAGCATAACCATTTTCTTTACCGGTCGAATAAATCAATGTTTGAATGTCTTCTGGCGACATATCATCAGTACATTTTTCTAAAGTTTTTACTAAAGCTTGAAGAGCTAACTTTTCTGACTCACTTGGAGTTTTGTATTTTTTTTGAGTTTTAATTACGTCATTAAAATATTTAATTGCATAGCCAACTAATCCATCAAAAATTGGGAAATTTTTTTCAGAAATATCTTGTTTATATTTTTTAACAAATTTCCATAATAATTCTTTGTTATCAGCATTACTAGTTTCAACTAAATTTAGTAACATTGAAAATGTCATAATCATATCCTCTTGAGGAACATCTCCATTGTGAACATGCCAAACAGGGTTCATTAATAATTGCAATTCATTTTGTTTTTTTGATTTTTCAATACAATCTAAATAATCATCGACAGCTTTTGGTACTATTTCTTTATAAAGTTTTTTAGCTCTTTTAGGATTTTGATACATATATAAAGATAAACTTTCAGGAGAGGCATACTCCAGCCATTGATCAATGGTAATACCATTTCCTTTTGATTTAGAAATTTTTTCACCTTTTTCATCTAAAAATAATTCATAAGCAAATCCAGAAGGATTTTTCTTTCCAATTAAATTAATTATTTTTGTAGATAATATTGCACTCTCAATTAAATCTTTTCCATACATCTCAAATACTTACCTCAAGTTTTTTTCCATTGTTATTAAAAACAATTCTAGATTTTTCTTTATCAATTTCTAAAACAGGTATCTCCAAAACATGTCCTGAGTCAGGGCAAATTGGTAAAAATGGACTATAAGTTTGCTTGCGTTCTTTGCCTAATGTAGGAATTATAATATTCATAATCTCTTCATAATTTTCTAAAATAATCTTTAATGTAGGATTAAAAAAACCACTTTTATAAAGTAAAGTGGAACTTTGAAATTTATATTTAAATTTAAAACTTTCTAAAAAATTTTTTAACATTTCATTATTATGTTCACCAAAACTATTAAATTTTTCAAATGGATCAGGAACTTGAGTTAATGGTTTATGGAGATTGTCATTTAATAATTTTTGATTAGGCACATTGTCAGGAATTTTTCTTAAACCATCCATGTCATCTGAAAATGTTATAATTTCAGTTGGAAAATCAGATATTTGATTTAGTGCATTCACCATCATTGAGGTTCTTGCAACTTCTCCAAAAGTTCCGATATGTGGAAGACCACTTGGTCCATAACCTGTTTGTAGTGTAATTTTACCTTTTTTCTCAATAAATGTTTTTCGTTCACGAAGCATTTTTTTAGCTTCTACAAAAGGCCACGCACTTGTTTTATCTAAATTTTCTTTTTTAATCATGAATTATTCATATAAAAAACTTAAATTAACGCTTTTATTAATTCTTATAGAGTTGAAATTTATTTACCATAAAATAATGTTCTTTCAAAATGTCTAATTATAAAACTGTTTTTTTTACACTTGGAATTTTACAAATAATTCTAGGTGTATCAATGTTCATACCTGTAATTGCACAATTTATTTATGCAGAGGTAGATTCATCATTCTTTGGGGCATCAATTATTACAATTATTTTTGGAACTTTATTTTTCTTATCCAACCTAGATCACGATAAAAAACTAAATTTACAACAAGTTTTTTTATTAACGGCTTTATCTTGGTTATGTATTGCTATCTTTGGATCTCTTCCATTTATATTTTCAACAATTGAACTATCAATTACTGACGCTTTTTTTGAAAGTATGTCAGGAATAACCACAACTGGCTCCACTATTATTTCTAATTTAGAAAATACTCCGAAAGGAATTTTGTTATGGAGAGCTATTCTGCAGTGGTTAGGTGGTATTGGTATAATTGTTATGGCAATTACTTTAATGCCAATAATGAATGTTGGTGGGATGCAATTATTTAAAATTTCTAGTAACGACTCATCAGAAAAAATACTTCCAAAATCTAAAGAAATAGCTTTAAGATTAATTTATATTTATTTAGGCTTAACTACCCTATGTGCAATAACTTATTGGATATGTGGAATGGGCAAATTTGACAGCATAACACATTCAATGACAACAATAGCAACGGGTGGATTTTCTAATTACAATCAATCAATTGGTTACTTTAACAGTATTTCTATAGAAATCTCATCTATGATATTTATTATTTTAGGAAGTCTACCATTTATTGCTTACATCAAATTTATAAATGGAAATAGAAAAATTTTTATATCAGATATTCAAATAAGGACTTTTTTAAAAATTATTATTCTATTTGTCATTATATTAACTTTTTATATTCTAATAAATAATATTGATAATTTCAGTTTAAGATCAATTTTTTTTAATACCATTTCAATATTAACTGGAACTGGTTATACAAATGCTGAATTTGATGGTTGGGGAAGTTTTCCTTTAACCATATTTTTAGCATTAATGTTTATAGGAGGCTGTGCAGGATCAACCACATGTGGGGTTAAGATTTTTAGAATACAAATATTATATTTATTTATTAACAACCAACTTAAAAAAATTATTTATCCTAAAGGAGTGTTTGTAATTAAATATGATCAAAATGCTGTGGATGATAAATTTATTGCTTCAATAATTTCTTTTATTTTCTTTTATTTTGTAATTTTTTTTCTAATAACTGCTTTTCTATCATTAACTGGTTTAGACTTTATTACCTCTATCTCTGGAGCCGCAACATCAATTTCAAATGTTGGTCCTGGTTTAGGTCCTATAATAGGACCAAATGGGGATTTTTCTTCTTTACCCGATATTTCTAAATGGATTTTATCGATAGGTATGATTTTAGGTAGACTTGAGCTCTTTGCTATATTAGTTTTATTTTTACCTTCTTTTTGGAGAAATTAATTATGTTAGAAACAAAAAAAGAAAGCTGGCTTCAATCACTTTTGGTTTATAGAGATATTAGAATGCTAAGAATTTTACTCTTAGGTTCAATAAGTGGTTTTCCTTGGGTTTTAATTGCAAGTAGCTTAAGTCTTTGGCTTAAAGAAGAGGGACTAAGTAGATCAACAATAGGATGGGCAGGTTTAATTTTTGGTGTTTATGCATTTAATTATTTGTGGGCACCAATAATAGATAGAATTCAAATACCACTATTAACAAAAAAACTAGGCCACAGAAGAGGATGGATAGTTTTAATGCAAATTGCAATTTTACTAAGCTTGTTAGTTTGGAGTTTTATAAACCCAACACAAAATTTAGCTTTATTAATTACTGTTGGATTAATTATTGCAATAGCTTCTGCTACTCAAGATATAACTGTTGATGCTTTAAGGATTGAACAAATTAATGAAAACGAAGGGAAATCTATGGCTGCTGGCGCTGCAATGGCAGTGGTTGGTTGGTGGACAGGTTACAAGTTAGGCGGTGTAATTGCTTTATTTACAGCAGAATATTTTGAAAACATTGGTATTTCTAATTATTGGCAATCTACTTTCTTAGTTTTAGGGATTGTAATAATTTTAATGAATATTGGTTTAATGTTTGTTCATGAGCCAATCGAAACTAATAGACAGGTAAAACAAAGAGAAAACGATGAATTAATTAAAGGAAAACTTGGATCTAGCAATATCATAACTAATTTTATTGCCTACATTACCGGAACTATTGGTGGACCTATAATTAGTTTCTTTAAAAAGAATGGATTTGCAATTGCTGTAGGAATATTAGGTTTTGTATTCTTATTTAAAATTGGAGAAGCTTTTCTTGGAAGAATGTCTATTGTTTTTTATAAAGAAATTGGATTTTCTAAGGGACAGATTGCTATTTATTCAAAAGGACTTGGTTGGATTACAACTGTGGTTTTCACATTATTAGGTGGTGTGATGGCAATGAGAGCAGGAACAATAAAAACAATGTTCTTTGCTGGAGGATTAATGGCTTTAACAAACCTTCTATTTGCAGTCTTAGCTTGGTCAGGTAAATCTGAATTATTATTTGCAATTGCTGTAATAGCTGATGATATAACTGCTGCATTTGCAACAGTTGCATTTGTTGCATTTATTTCATTATTAGTTGATAGAACCTATACTGCTACACAATATGCTCTACTTGCTTCAATCGGAACTGCAGGCAGAACAACTCTTGCTTCATCTTCAGGGGCACTTGTTGATTGGTTAAATGGAGATTGGGGAACTTTTTTTGTTTTAACCACAATAATGGTCATTCCTTCTTTAGTTTGTTTATGGTTTATAAAAAATAAAATAAAAATTGGTGCAAAATAATTATTTTTTTATAAGTCAATTTTCAAATATTTACAAAAAGTCTTCTAAACTTTCTGAAGTTACTTCTCAAATTTTATACGGAGAAAAATTTAAAATTTTATCAAAAAATAAAAAATGGATAAAAATAAAGACTTTATTCGATAATTATGTTGGGTATATTGAAAACAAAAAATATACGGATACATATAAAGCAACCCACAAAGTCTATGGCTTAAAAGCAAATATTTTTAAAAAACCAAATAATAAAACTAAAAATTTTTTACCCTTTGGATCAAAAATTTCAGTAATTAATGAAAATAAAAAATTTGTTAAATTTGAAAAAAATAAGTGGTTAAAAAAAAATAATATTAAAAAAATTAATCATAAAGAAAAAAATTTCATTAAAATATTAAAATTATTTTTAAAAACTAAATATGTATGGGGTGGCAAAACATACAAAGGGATAGATTGTTCAGCTTTATTACAATTATTTTATTATTATAATAATTCATTTTATCCAAGAGATACCAAAGATCAGATCAAATATTCAAAAAGAAATTTAAATAAAATAAAATTCAAAAAAGGAGATATTATATTTTGGAAAGGCCACGTTGCTATATGTTTAAATTCAAAACAACTAATTCATGCTTATGGACCTGAGAAAAAAGTTATTATTATGCCAATTATAGAAACAATTAATAGAATTCAAAAAACAGCAAAACTTAAAGTAAAAAAAATATCTAGAATAAAATATTAATTTCTGCCAAAATCAGGCTTATCAATATCTTGTTTCAACTTAATTATCTTTGATCTTACTTTTTTAGTTTTAATAAGTTTTTTTAAAATCGACTTATTATTTCTTGAATTAATATCTTTTTTAAATTCATTTAAGTTTTTTACAAATAAATCAATCGCTTTTGAAATATTTTTTTTATTATTAAAAAAAATATCTCTCCACATAATCTCATTTGATGCTGCAATCCTAGAAAAATCTCGTAATCCACCTGCACTATATTTCATTAATGCATAACTTTGTTTTTTTTCAAAATCCTGCGCAGACTTGACCAAATTATATGCAATTAAGTGAGGTAAATGACTAGTTATAGAAAAAATTTTATCATGTTTTTCAACTTTCATTATAACTACTTTTGATCCAATTTTTTTCCAAAACTTAGTTAAAGTATTTAAATTACTCTTTATGGTATTTTTCTCTTTTATTATTATGCACCACTTATTCTCAAATATATTATCTTTACCATGCTCTGGTCCACTTACTTCTGATCCTGTTATAGGGTGACTTTGAGTCCAATGAATACCTTTCTTTAAAAATTTTTTAATAATTTTAGAAGTCTCAATTTTTGAAGAACCAATATCAGTAATCAATGTCTTTGGTGAAATAAAATTATTAATTTTTAAAATAAGTTCTTTATATTCACTCATTGGTGTGCAAAAAATAATTAGATCTGAATTAACTACGCCATCTTTTAATGATTTTACAATTGTTCCAGGTAATTTTAATTTATTTATTTTAGCAATATTTGATTTTGATTTTTCATATACAAATATTTTTTTTGCTATTTTTTTTTTACTGATACGTCTTAATAAAGAGGAGCCTAATAATCCGCACCCAATAATTAAAATATTTTTCATTTTTTTAATACCTGTTTAACTGTACTCATAAATTTTAAATTTTCTTTTTTAGATCCAATAGTTAATCTTAATTTATTTTTTATGTGGTAACCATCTTCAGTTGATCTCAATATAATTCCTTTTTTTTTTAGTTTTTCATATAAATATTTTGCTGAATACTTACATTTTTCAAAGTTAAGTAACAGAAAATTTGCAGAAACTGAATTTGAATAAATATTATATCTTTCAAGAAATTTTTTAATATTTCTTGCATAAAATAAATTATGCTTAATTGATTTGTTAATAAATTTTTTATCTTTAAGTGACTCAGCTGCAGCTAATTGTGCAATACCATTTACATTAAAAGGGGGCTTTATTACATTTAGCGCATATACTATTTTTTTTGATCCATACCCCCAACCTACTCTTAAAGAAGCTAACCCAAACATTTTAGAAAATGTTCTAAGGATAAAAACATTGTTCTTATTTTTAAACAAATCTAAACCTGAAGAATAATCTTTATTTTTCATATATTCTGCGTAAGCATCATCGATAACTAATAAAATCTTTTTATTTAATCTTTTTCTTAATCCCAATAACTCTTTTTTTGTTAAGTAAGTTCCAGTTGGATTATTTGGATTAGCTATAAACACAATTTTAGTTTTCTTTGTAATTTTTTTTAAAATATCTTTAACAGAAACTTTAAAATTGCTTTCCTTTGCAAATATGACTTTTGCACCAACAATTTTTGAATAAATTCTGTACATTAAAAAACTATACTCTGGTAGTACAACCTCATCTTTTGGATTCAAAAATAATTGACAGATCATCTGAATAACTTCATCCGAACCTGCTCCACAAATAACTTTCTCTGGATTACATTTGTAAGCATTAGATATTGCTTTCCTTAAATTTTGAGATTTTCCATCAGGATACTTATCTAAAACTAATTTTTTATTTGATATAATTCTCTTGGCTTTTGGGCTCATGCCCAAAGCAGATTCATTTGCTGATAACTTTATTACTTTTTTTAGTCTTTTAACTTTTGATTTACCAGGCTTATAAGCCTCGATATTAAATTTTTTGAAATTTGGAGTTGTCATATTTTTTAATTTATGAGCTCTTTATAGATAAAAATATAAATTTTTATACAGAATAAGACATTTTTTAAAAAAATTGACATAATAAATAACTTCTTGTACAAAATCCGTGCGCTGATTTAACTGAATTGCGAGCGCTTAAAAAAAACCGCTAAAATAGTTTTTTTTCTCTCAATTCAAATAACGGCTTTTATATGAATACTAATAAAAATATAAAAACTCTAATAGTCAAAAAACCACTTCAATTGGATTGTGGAAAAACTATTAACAATTACCCAATTGCATATGAAACTTATGGATCTTTAAATGAAAAAAAAGATAACGCTATTTTAGTTTTTCATGCATTAACAGGTGACCAATTTGTTACTGGAACAAATCCAATTACAAATAAAGATGGCTGGTGGTCTTACGCTGTAGGTCCTGATAAAGCAATTGATACTAATAAATATTTTGTAATTTGTTCAAATGTTATTGGTGGATGTATGGGGTCATATGGACCAAGCCACAAAGACCCTAATACACAAAAAGTTTTTGGAACAAATTTTCCAGTAATTACTATTAATGATATGGTTAATGCTCAGGAAAATTTACTTGATCATTTTGGTATTAATAAACTTTTTTCAGTTGCTGGAGGATCAATGGGAGGTATGCAAGTTCTTCAATTTGTTAGTAATTTCCCAGAAAAAACTAAAACTGCAATTCCAATAGCTTGTACATCTAGTCACTCAGCACAAAATATTGCTTTAAATGAACTTGGTAGACAAGCAATCGCTGCCGATAGCAATTGGAATGAAGGAAATTATATATCAAAAGATACCAACCCAAATAAAGGATTAGCTGTTGCAAGAATGGCTGCTCATATAACTTATCTTTCAAAGAAAGGTCTACAAGAAAAATTTGGTAGAAAATTACAAGAAAGAGAAGATCTAAAATTTAGTTTTGATGCAGATTTTCAAATTGAAAGTTACTTAAGATATCAAGGATCAGTTTTTGTAGATAGATTTGATGCAAATAGTTACCTTTATATTACAAGAGCTATGGATTATTTCGATTTACCCAGAAAATTTAAAGGTAATTTATCAGATGCTTTTAAAGAAACTAAAGCTAGATTTTTCATAATATCTTTTACTTCAGATTGGCTTTATCCAACTCAAGAAAATAAAGATATAGTAATTGCCTTAAATGCAATTGGTGTTGATGTTGGTTTTGTTGAAATTAAATCAGATAAAGGACATGACTCTTTCTTGCTTGATGTTCCAGACTTTTTAAATGCACTTAAAAACTTTTTAGATAAATCTTATACAGAAAATTAATTATGAAAAATGAATTCAAAGTTATTGCTGATTTAATTGAAAAAGATAAAAGAGTTTTAGATGTGGGTTGTTCAGATGGCACTCTTATGAAATTCTTAAAAGATAATAAAAATATAAATATTAGAGGATTAGAAATTTCAAAAGATCAAGT
The DNA here is from genome assembly GCA_902591185.1 of uncultured Pelagibacteraceae bacterium. Lineage (GTDB taxonomy): Bacteria > Pseudomonadota > Alphaproteobacteria > Pelagibacterales > Pelagibacteraceae > Pelagibacter. The sequence continues at coordinate 27,468 of CACIZU010000001.1, read as the reverse complement.
ACAAAAATGTATAGCAAAAGGTTTAACAGTCATTGAAGGAAATGCTGAAAAAGACTTAAAACAGTTTCCTGATAAGGCTTTTGACTACGTTATTTTGAGTCAAACACTTCAGGCTTTTTTGAATCCTGAACTCGTAATAAATGAATTATTAAGAGTCGGCAAAAAAGCAGTTGTAACTATTCCAAATTTTGGTTATTGGAAAGTAAGATTACACTTATTAACGAAAGGCACAATGCCTATAACTAAAACCCTACCAGATGAATGGTATAACACTCCAAATTTACATATGTGCACAATTAAAGATTTTGTTCATTTTGTAAAATCTAGAAATTTTAAAATATTTAAATCCTTAGCTCTTAATAATCAGAACGTTTCATTAATTAATAACACCAATCTAGGTATTAAAAACTGGTTTGCTGATCTGGGTATATTTTTAATTGAAAAATAATATGAGAGTTGAGATAATTCCATGTTTACAAGACAATTATAGTTATTTAGTAATTGATGATATTAATAATACTGCATGCGTTATTGATCCTAGTGAAGCTGAACCGATTATAAATTTTATAGAAAAAAATAATATAAGTTTAAAATATATTCTAAATACACATCATCATTTTGATCATATTGGAGGCAACAAAGACCTAAAGAAGAAATACAATTCAATAGTAGTTGGTTATAAAGATGATGCTAATAGAATTCCTGAAATTGACATTTTAGTTAAAGATAATCAGGTTTGGAAAGCTGATAATTTTGAAGCAAAAATTATTCACATTCCTGGACATACAACTGGCCATATTAGTTTTTATTTTTTTAATCATAAGCTAATTTTTACTGGAGATACACTGTTCTCACTTGGTTGTGGCAAAATTTTTGAAGGTACTTATCAAGAAATGTTTACTTCTTTAAATAAGATAAAAAATCTACCTGAAGATACTAAAATTTATTGTGGACATGAATATACACTTCAAAATTCTAAATTTTGCATTAAGCATGATTCTGAAAATTTAAATCTAAAAAATAAAATATCAATAATTAAAGAAAAACTTGCAAATAACCTACCTACAATTCCATCTATTCTAAAAGATGAACTGGAATGCAATATATTTTTAAGAGTAAAAAACGTCGAATCCTTTTCAAAATTGAGAGATTTAAAGGATAATTTCTAATTAATTCGACTTGACTATAACCTTGCTACAACTATATTGCGGTAACTTAAATTTAAACTCATACTATGTCATACGCAGTAATAAAAACAGGTGGAAAACAGTATAAAGTCAAATCTGGAGAAATCCTGAAAATTGAAAAGCTACCAGATTCAAAATCTGAATCTAAAATAGAATTCAATGAAATACTTGCATATGGAGATGATAAATCTATAGAAATAGGCACTCCAAATGTTGGAGGTGCTAAAGTAGAAGCTGATTTAATTAAAAATGGTAAAGATAGAACTATCTTAATCTTCAAAAAGAGAAGAAGACATAATTCAAGAAGAAAAAATGGTCATAGACAAGAACATACAATAATTAGAATTAACAAAATTTTTTCAAAAGATGGTAAAATTTTATCTGAAGCAGAAAAAATAGTTAAACCAACTAAAAAGGTTGAGGCTAAAGTCAAAACAAAAATAGAAGCGACAAAAAAATAAACTAGGTAAGTTATGGCAACAAAAAAAGCAGGTGGATCATCGAGAAACGGACGAGATAGTGCTGGACGAAGACTTGGTGTTAAAAAGTACGGTGGCGAAACAGTAATACCTGGAAATATAATTGTAAGACAAAGAGGAACTAAAATTTTTCCTGGTGAAAATGTGGGAATGGGTAAAGATCATTCAATTTTTTCAGTTGTAAAAGGTAAAGTTGTATTCAAGAAATCTAAATCAGATAGAACTTTCGTTTCAGTAAAACCCAATTAATAGTACAACTTAAATAGATGTTGTATTATGAAATTCTTAGATCAAGTTAAAATTTATATAAAAGCCGGTAATGGTGGAGACGGTTCTCCAAGCTTTAGAAGAGAAAAGTATGTTGAATATGGTGGGCCTGATGGTGGTGACGGTGGAAAAGGTGGATCCATAATTTTAAGAGCTGAGGAAAATCTTAACACACTAATTGATTATAGATATCAACAACATCATAAAGCTCAAAGAGGTGAAAATGGAGCTGGACAAAATCGTACAGGTAAAGGTGGAGATAATTTAATTTTAAAGGTGCCTCTTGGAACTCAAGTTTTTGAGGAAGATAACAAAACTTTAATTTTTGATTTTAATAAAAAGAGAGAAGAATTTATTGCTGCAGCAGGTGGAAAAGGTGGACTTGGAAATACTAGATTCAAAAGTTCAACTAATAGAGCACCTCGAAAATTTACAAAAGGGACAGAAGGTGAAGAGTTCATCATTTGGCTTCAATTAAAAACAATTGCTGATATTGGAATAATTGGACTACCCAATGCAGGTAAATCAAGTTTATTAGCAGCCATAACAAATGCAAATCCAAAAATTGCAAGCTATAGATTTACTACAATTAATCCTAATCTTGGAGTTGTGTCTTATGATGACAAAGAAATAACAATTGCAGACATTCCAGGTCTTGTGGAAGGTGCTCATGAAGGTGTAGGCCTAGGTATTCAATTTTTAAAACACATTGAAAGATGCAAATCATTATTACATTTGATAGATATTACAAATTTAGATCTTAATGAGTCTTATGAACAAGTAAAAAATGAATTAAAAAATTATAGTTCTAAATTATTGGAAAAAAAAGAACTTGTGGTACTAAACAAAATCGATCTAATTGATCAAGTTACTGCTAAAGATGTAATAGATCATTTTTCTAAAGATAAAAATTGTGAAATAATGACTATGACAACTTTAGAAAAAAATTCTATATCTAAAATTAAAGCAAAATTATTATCTTATGCATCTTAATAATTCTAAAATAATTGTCATTAAAATTGGCTCTTCATTACTTGTTGATAAAAATCAAAAAGTTAGAAAAAAATGGTTATCTAGCTTTGCAAAAGACATACATAAATTAAAAGATAAAAATAAAAAAATTGTTATCGTTAGTTCTGGTGCAATAGCTTTAGGTTGTAAAAAAATGAATTTTAACAAAAGGAGTATTAAGCTTGATAAAAGTCAGGCTATAGCCTCTATTGGACAAATAGAACTAATGAATCTATTTTCACAAACGTTTGCGAAATATAAGTTAAATATTTCTCAAATTCTACTTACTCTTGAAGACACAGAAGAAAGAAGAAGATCTTTAAATGCAAAAAGAACTTTTGAAAATTTATTTAATCTAGGATTTATTCCAATCGTAAATGAAAATGATACTATAGCTACGACTGAAATTAAATATGGTGATAATGATAGATTGGCTTCAAGAGTTGCGCAAATAACTGACGCTGATACTTTAATACTTCTGTCAGATGTTGATGGACTTTACACAAAAAATCCAAAGGTATTTAAAGATTCTAAATTAATAAAAGAAGTAGATGATTTAAAAAAAGATTTAAAAGAGATTAATATTAAGGGTATAAATGAATTTGGAAGTGGAGGAATGCAAACAAAAATTGAGGCAGCAAAAGTATGTCAATTAGCTGGTTGCGGTATGGTTATTGCAAACGGACTTTACTCAAATCCTATTTCTAGAATTATAGAAAAAAATAATTGTACTTGGTTTAATCCTAAAGTTTCAAAACTTGATGCTAGAAAAAAATGGATTATAAGCTCAATTGCACCAAAAGGTTCTATTATAATTGATGATGGTGCCAAAAAAGCTTTAAGATCTGGAAAAAGTTTATTAGCAGCAGGAATTAAAAAAATCTCTGGAAAATTTAATAAAGGAGATCACATAAAAATTCTTGATAGAAAAAATATAGAATTTGCAAGAGGTTTGAGCTCCTTTACATCTGATGAAATAATTAAAATTATGGGTCATCACTCTAATGAAATAGAAAAATTATTAGGTTATGTGGCAAAATCAGAAGTTATTCATAAAGATGATATGGTAGAGGTATAAAATGAATAAATTTATGAATTTAATTGGTATCAAAAGTAAAAAAGCATCTGAAAGAAAAGTTAATACTGATAAAAAAAATAAAGTTTTAAATACATATGCTCTATTACTTGATAAAGAAAAAAAATCTATTCTAAGACAAAATAATAAAGATGTTAAATTTGCTGAAAAAAAAGGATTAAAAGAAAATATAATTAATAGACTTCGTATTAATGAAGTAAAATTAAAAGATATCAAAGATTCTATTAAAAAAATTTCAAAACTTAAAGACCCTGTAAATGTTACTTTAGAAAAATGGAGTAGACCTAATGGATTAAATATTAAAAGAGTATCAATACCAATAGGTGTTATTGGAGTGATTTATGAGAGCAGACCTAATGTTACTTCAGATGTAGCAGGTTTATGTTTTAAGTCTGGAAATGCTGTTATTCTAAAAGGTGGATCTGAAGCTATAAACACCAATAGAATTTTAGCAAAATTATTTCGACAAGCTCTCAAAAAAAATAAAGTTGATGAAAATTATATTCAATTCATAGACTCTAAAGAGAGAAAAATGGTGGATATAATGCTTTCAAAAATGAAAAAATATATTGATGTAATAATTCCTCGAGGAGGAAAAAACTTAGTCAAAAGAGTTCAAGAATTTTCAAAAGTTCCTATCATTGGGCACTTAGAAGGTCTTTGTCATACCTTTGTAGATAAAGATGCTGAATTAAATATGGCATCAAATATTATTTATAATGCAAAGTTAAGAAACACTAGTATTTGTGGTGCAACCGAGACTATTCTAATTCATGAAAAAATAGTTAAAAATTTTTGTAATCCTATTTTAAAGAAACTTGAAGATAAAAATTGTAAAATATATGGAGATAATATTTTAAAAAAATACTACAAAGGCAAAATATATCCTGCGAAAGAAAAAGATTGGGCCAAAGAATATTTGGCAGCTGCTGTGTCTGTTAAAGTTGTTAAAAGTTCTGCGGAGGCTATTGATCACATAAACAAATATGGAACTATGCATACTGACTCGATCATTACTAAAAATAAAAAAACTGCAATGAAATTTTTAAAAAATGTCAAAAGTTCAATTGCAATGCATAATACTTCAACTCAGTTTGCTGATGGTGGTGAATTTGGTTTTGGTGGCGAGGTAGGCATTTCCACAAATACACTTCCACCAAGGGGTCCCGTTGGTTTAAAACAATTGGTTTCATTTAAATATGAAATTTCAAGTAGAGGAAAAATAAGAGACTAAATTGAACAATAAAAAAATTAAGATTGGAATATTGGGTGGATCGTTTGACCCTGCACACAAAGGTCATTTAGCAATCTCAAAAGAAGCAAAAAAACGATTTGATCTAAAAAAAATTATCTGGGCACTAACTAAAAAAAATCCTTTTAAAGTAGAAAGTAAAACCCCTGTATCTAAGCGAATTAAAGATTGTAAAAAAATTATTGGCTTGAATTCTTTTATAAAAGTTAAATTTTATGAGAATATTATTAAATCAAATAAAACGATTGATTTAATAAATTATTTTAAAAAAAATAAGGATATAGAAATTTACTTTTTAATGGGAGCAGATAACTTAATTACATTTCATAAGTGGCATAAATCAAAATCTATTTCACAAAAATGTAATATTCTTGTTTTCGATCGTCATGGATACAAAAAAAATTCATTAAAATCAAAGACATTTAGGAAACTAAACAAAAGCATTCTTACATTTGTAGAGTTTAAAAAAGTCAACATTTCATCTTCTCAATTAAGAAAAATTTGATAGTCTAAATTTAATTAATGGATAAAATTTCAGATCTCAAAAAAGCAGTAATTAGCATATTAGATCTTAATAAAGCACAAGATATTGTAACCATTGACCTTAAAGACAAAAGTTCAATGGCTGATTATATGATTATAGCAAGTGGAACATCATCACGACATATTCAATCTTTATCAGAGCAAGTTTTAGAGAAACTTAAAGATAATGGGGTTAAAGACTCTAAAATAGAAGGTAAAGAAAGCAGTGAATGGAAACTAGTCGATGGAATAGACTTGATAGTACATATTTTTCACCCTGAAAAACGTAAGTTTTATGAACTTGAAAAAATTTGGTCAGAACTAATACCAAAAGAAAAAATTATTATATGAAAAAAATTCAACTTTATTTAATAATTTTTTTTACTCCTTTGTATTTTATACAAAAAGCGAATTCAGCTGAAATTGATATTTATAAAAAAATTGATCTTTTTGGAGAAGTGCTTGAAAAAATAAATAAAGAATATGTCGAAGAAATTAATCAATCTGAAAGTATGGACTCAGCTATTAATGGTCTTCTTCAATCACTTGATCCATATTCAGCATATATGTCTCCTGAAATTTTTGAAGAAATGCAAACTGAAACTAGTGGTGAATTTGGTGGTCTTGGAATTGAAGTAAGTATGGAAGCTGGTGTTGTAAAAGTAATTTCTCCAATTGATGATACTCCTGCATCAAAAGCAGGCATAAAGGCTGGAGATTACATTGTAAAAATTAATAATATTCAAGTCCAAGGTAAATCATTAAGTGAAGCGGTTGATTTAATGAGAGGTCCCGTTGATTCTGGCATAGAACTTACTGTAAGAAGAAGAGGAGTTAAAAAAGCTTTAACGTTTAATATAATTAGAAAAATTATTGAAATCAAATCTGTTAAATCTGATCTTTTAGATAATAACATTGGATATATTAGGATAACTTCATTTAATGATAACAGTAGCCAACAAATAAAAAAACAAGTTGAAAAATTAAAGAAAAATGAGAATGTAAATGCATTCATTCTAGATTTAAGAAATAATCCTGGTGGATTATTATCTCAGGCAATTAAGATTTCAGATTTTTTTCTAGAGAATGGTGAAATAGTATCAACGAAGAGTAGAAAAAAATCAGAAAATAGAAAATGGTTTGCAAAAAAAGGTGACATTACAGAAGGCAAAACTTTGTTAGTTTTGATAAATTATGGTTCAGCATCTGCTTCTGAAATTGTAGCTGGTGCTCTAAAAGATAATAAAAGAGCAATTATTCTTGGTGAAAATAGTTACGGAAAAGGATCGGTACAATCTATAATTCCTTTAAAAAATAAAGGGGCAATACGAATAACAGTTGCTAAATACTACTTACCTTCAGGTAAATCAATCTCGGAAGTTGGAGTAAGACCAGATATTGAAATTAATGAAGAAGGCGATGATTTTAAAATTAAAACTGATACTGATAATCAGCTAAATTACGCTATTAAATTGCTTAACGGATAATATGAAAAAAGATTTTAGCAATTTGCCGCTTAGAAGCGGTGTTGGAATTATAGTTTTAAATAAAGACAATAAAGTTTTAGTTGCTAAAAGAATAGATAATCCAAAAAATTTTTGGCAGATGCCTCAAGGTGGTATTGATGAGGGTGAAGATTTTTTAAAAGCAGCTTATAGAGAGCTAGATGAAGAAACTAGTATCAAAAATGTAGAATTAATCAAAGAACTAGATGGCACAATTACATACGAACTTCCAGATCATTTAATAGGAATTATTTGGAAAGGTAAATTCAGAGGCCAAAAACAAAAGTGGTTTTTAATGAGATTTGTTGGGGAAGATAAAGAAATAGATATTAAAACAAAAAATCCAGAATTTTTAGATTGGAAATGGATAGATCTTGATCAAATTACAGAAGTAGTCGTTGACTTCAAGCTGCATGTATACAAAGAACTTAAAGAAAAAGTTAAAAAAATTATTAATTAAGAGATCTTAATACTTCAATTTTTTGATCAACTAAATATTTAAATTGATCATTAATTTCTGGTTTACTTGCTTCTTCTTCAGCTTGCTTTAATAAATCTTGTTGTTTAGATTTATCTAGATCAGTAAGATTGAATATTGAGCTAGTTAAAATTGATAGATTGTTATTTTTAAATTCAACAATTCCATCTTCCACATAAAAATTTTCATCACCTGATTTTGATAAAATTTTAATTATACCTGGCTTTAAAAAAGAAATAATAGAAATATGATCTTTAAGTATTCCCATCTCTCCTTCAAAAGCAGGCACTACAACTTCTAAAACATCTTCTTTAACCAAAAAAGATTTTTCTGGATTTACTATTTCAACTTTAAATTCTTCACTCATTAAGCAGCTGCTTCCTTCTCCATTTTTTCAGCTTTTTCAATAGCTTCTTCAATAGTTCCAACCATATAAAAAGCAGCTTCTGGTAAATGATCGTAATCACCTTTACAAATTGCTGCAAAACCTTTAATTGTCGAGTCTAGATCTACTAATTTTCCTGGTGATCCAGTAAATACTTCGGCAACAAAGAACGGTTGAGATAAAAATCTTTGGATTTTTCTAGCTCTTGCTACAACAAGCTTATCTTCTTCTGAAAGTTCATCCATACCAAGAATGGCTATAATATCTTGAAGAGATTTATAAGTTTGTAATACTTTTTGTACTTCTCTAGCAACTCTATAATGTTCATCACCTACAATTCTTGGATCCAAAATTCTTGATGTAGAATCTAGCGGGTCAACTGCAGGATAAATACCAATTTCTGCAATTTGTCTTGAAAGAACGGTTGTTGCATCCAAGTGAGCAAATGAAGTTGCTGGCGCTGGGTCAGTTAAGTCATCTGCAGGAACATAAATAGCCTGCACAGAAGTAATTGATCCCTTGTTAGTAGTTGTAATTCTTTCTTGAAGGTTACCCATATCAGTAGCTAATGTAGGTTGATAACCAACCGCAGAAGGTATTCTTCCTAGAAGTGCTGATACTTCAGAACCTGCTTGTGTAAATCTAAAAATATTATCAACAAAAAAAAGAACGTCTTGACCTTCTTGATCCCTAAAATACTCAGCTACAGTCAATCCTGTAAGAGCAACTCTAGCTCTAGCTCCTGGAGGTTCGTTCATTTGTCCATAAACTAGGGCAGCTTTAGATCCTTCTCCATCTGTTTTAATAACTCCAGAGTCTATCATCTCATGATATAGATCATTTCCTTCTCTGGTTCTCTCACCAACTCCTGCAAAAACTGAAAACCCACCATGTGCTTTTGCAACGTTGTTAATTAATTCCATAATTAAAACTGTTTTTCCAACACCAGCTCCACCAAATAATCCAATTTTTCCACCTTTTGCATAAGGAGCAAGCAAATCAATTACTTTAATACCTGTAACTAATATTTCTGTTTCAGTTGATTGGTCGTTAAATTCTGGTGCAGATCTGTGGATAGGCCAAGATTCTTTAGTTTTAACCTCTCCTTTTTCATCAATCGGTTCTCCGATTACATTGATAATTCTTCCTAATGTTTCAGGACCAACAGGAACTTGAATTGGTGCGTTAGTATTAGTTACCTCATCACCTCTTTTTAATCCCTCAGTAGCATCCATTGCAATAGTTCGAACTGTAGACTCTCCTAAATGCTGAGCGACCTCTAAAACTAATCTATTATCTCCATTTTTACATTCCAATGCTGTTAAAATTTCTGGAAGATCTCCTTCAAATTTAACGTCTACTACCGCTCCAATAACTTGTGTAATTATTCCTTTGCTCATAATTATAAACTTTCTGCTCCTGATATGATTTCTATTAGTTCTTTAGTAATTGCTGCTTGACGACTTCTATTATACTCAATAGTAAGTTTGTCAACCATTTCACCTGCGTTTCGGGTTGCATTGTCCATTGCGCTCATTCTTGAGCCCTGTTCGCTAGCTGAATTCTCTAACATTGCCTTAAATATTTGTGTTGAAATATTTTTTGGCAATAAATTTCTTAAAATTTCATCTTCATCTGGTTCAAATTCATAACTATCCTCAGATTTATTTTCTTCAGAATTCTCCGTGTTTAAAGGAATTATTTGTTGTGCCTGTGGAATTTGCGTAATTACATTTTTAAATTGGTTATAGAAAATGGTACAAAAATCAAATTCTTCAGCCTCAAATTTTTCTATTACCATTTTTCCAACTTTTTCAGCATCAAAATAATTTGCGTTTTTAGATTCTTTAAATGAGATATTTGCGATAATTTTATCACCATAAACTCTTTTTAACTGATCATTCCCTTTAGAACCAACGGTCACTATTTTCAAATCTTTTCCCTCTTCAGATAATTTAGAAAAATAACTTTTAGCTTTTTTTATTATGTTTGAGTTAAACCCTCCACACAAACCTCTATCAGATGTCATAACTACACAAAGATGTATTTTGTCTTTTCCAGATCCTGAAAGTAATTTTGGAGCATTTTCTTTATCCGAGATACCATTAGACAAATTTAGAATAACGTTATTCATTTTTTCAGAATAAGGCCTTCCTTTTTCTGCACTTTCTTGGGCTCTTCTAAGTTTTGCTGCTGCTACCATTTTCATAGCTTTTGTAATTTTTTGTGTAGATTTTACACTAGCTATTCTTTTTTTAAGGTCGTCTAAACTTGCCATAGTTTATTAAGATTTAAAGTTTTCTTTCAATTGAGTAATTACTTCAACAAGCAACTTCTCTTTGTCATCTTCAAGTTTACCTGAGCTTAAAATTGAATCGATAATTTCAGGTTTATCAGATTTACATTTCTCAATTATTTTATTTTCAAATTCAGCAATATCTTTTAATTCAATATCGTCTAGATATCCTTTCACTCCACAAAAAACTGAAATAACTTGTTCGGCTACTGTCATTGGAGAATACTGTTTTTGTTTTAAAAGCTCAGTTAATTTAGAACCTCTATTTAAAAGTTGCTGGGTTGATGCATCTAAATCAGATCCAAATTGAGCAAAAGCTGCCATTTCTCTATATTGAGCTAACTCTAACTTCATTGATCCAGAAACTTTTTTCATAGCTTTAGTCTGCGCTGAAGATCCAACCCTAGAAACTGATAATCCAACGTTAATCGCAGGTCTGATCCCTTGGTTAAAAAGTTCCGTTTCTAAGAATATTTGACCATCAGTGATCGAAATCACGTTAGTTGGAATAAATGCAGAAACATCACCACCTTGTGTTTCAATAATTGGAAGTGCTGTTAAAGAACCTCCACCATGTTCATCACTTAATTTTGCCGCTCTTTCAAGTAATCTACTATGTAAGTAGAATACATCTCCTGGATATGCTTCACGTCCAGGGGGTCTTCTTAAAAGAAGAGACATTTGTCTATAAGCAACAGCTTGCTTAGATAAATCATCATAAATAATTAAAGCATGCATGCCATTATCTCTGAAATATTCACCCATCGTACAACCTGTGTAAGGAGCTAAAAATTGAAGAGGAGCTGAATCTGATGCCGTTGCAGCAACAATAGTTGTATATTCCATAGCACCGGCTTCCTCTAAAGTTTTTTGAATTTGTCTTACAGTTGATCTTTTTTGACCAATAGCAACATAGACACAATATAGTTTTTGTTTTTCATCACTGGACTCATTAATTTTTTTCTGGTTAATAATAGCATCGATTGCAACTGCTGTTTTACCAGTTTGTCTATCACCAATAATCAATTCCCTTTGACCTCTTCCAATTGGAACTAAACTATCAATAGACTTTAAACCTGTTTGCATAGGCTCGCTAACAGATTGTCTTGGAATAATTCCTGGTGCTTTTACTTCTACTCTGTTTTTCTGAACACTTTTATCTAACGCACCTTTGCCATCAATGGGGTTGCCTAAACCATCAACAACTCTTCCTAATAATTCTTTTCCAACTGGTGTGTCAACAATATTTCCAGTTCTCTTAACAACATCACCTTCTTTGATATTTCTGTCATCACCAAAAATTACAACACCAACATTTTCACTTTCTAAGTTTAAAGCCATACCTTTGGAACCATCAGCAAACTCAACCATTTCACCAGCTTGAACATTATCAAGACCATAAATTCTTGCAATACCATCACCTACTGATAATACTTGGCCAACTTCTGTTACTTCTGCCTTATCGCCAAAATTTTTAATTTGCTCTTTTAATATCTTTGTAACTTCTGAAGGATTTATTTCCATTTATGCCTCTATCATTCTATTTTCAATTTGTTGTAATTTATTTTTAATTGAGGTGTCTACCATAGTACTTCCAACTTGGACTACTAAGCCTCCTATTAAACTTTTATCATGTTTGTAGTTTAATTTTATTTTAGAGCTAAAATTTTGAGTAAGCTCATCAGTAATTTTGGTAATTTCTTCACTGGATAACTCTTTTGCTGATTTTAGTTCAGCTTTTAATTCTCCTCTTTTCTTAGAGCAAGTTTCAATAAAACTCTTTAGAATTTGTTCTACGTAAAAAAACCTTCTTTTAATTATTAAGAAACTTAGAAAATTTTTTAATAAATTTTCAAATTTATTATTTTCAGAAATATTATTGATAACTTTTAATAAGTCTTCTTGGCTACTAGTAGGATCTTTAATTAAGTTAGAAAAATCTTTACTAGAAGAAATTAAATCTAAAATTGATAAAGATTGATCTTCTACTTGTTCAAGAAGATTACTCTCGTTTGCAAGTTCATATAAAGCTAAAGAATATCTTTCAGCTGAAGTTATTGAAAATCCCTTATTTTTACTCAACTTGCTACCTCTGTTATGTTGAAGATTATTTTAAAATCACGCTCTAATTAGCATATGACCATAATGTCTTCAAGTAACACATTCGTTTAAAAAGCCTTTTTTTAAGTGTTAATTGAAGTTTATTGGATCAACATCAACTGAAAGTTTTATTCCTGAAGAAAATTTGTAATTTGGAATAATTTTAGCCATAGAGTTCTGTAATTTGAGTGATTTTGGACCTCTAATTAATATTCTAATTCTAAATTTTCTTTTTAATCTAAAGATCGGTGCACTGACTGGACCCAGAACTCTAGCCTCTATTTTCTTTTCAATAAAGTTTTTAAAAGTAAAAGCTTCTTTTTCTAATTTTGCCTCATTATCCCCAGTTAAGATCAATGAAATAAATCTTTGAAAAGGAGGAAGTTTATTTTGTCTTCTAATATCTAATTCTCTATCTAAAAAGATATCCGGATTACTATTGGTTAAATCTGAAATCATTTTAGTATTAGTGTTATAAGTTTGAAAATATACTGTGGCAGGTTTACCTGTTCTTCCAGCTCTTCCGGAAAGTTGGTGGTATAACTGTAGATTTTTTTCTGCTCCTCTTAAATCGTGTCCTTGTGATGAAAGATCAATATCAACCACTACAATACAATTTAAGCTTGGAAAATGAAAACCTTTAGAAATTAATTGTGTTCCAACTAAAATTTGAACTTGATTATTTATTATTTTTTCTAATCTTGAACCAGAGTCTTTTTTATTCATTGTATCACTGGAGAAAATTTCAATCTTTTTTGAAGGAAAGTGCTTTTTCACTTCTTCAGATATTCTTTCAACACCAGGACCACTAAAAATAATTTCACAATCTCCATCTTTTACACAAGTTCTTTTTAATGAGGATTTAAACCCACAATAGTGACACAATAAATTATTTTTATTTTTATGATAAACTAAATTAATTGAACAATTTGGGCACGAATAACTATTAAAACATTTGTTGCAAAGTACATGTGGAGAAAATCCTCGTCGATTTAAAAAAAATAATACTTGATCATTTTTATCAAGATGAAAATTTACTTTATCTATTATCTTTTTTGAAAGCCAAGATTGTTTTTCTAATTTAGTTTCATTAAGATTTATTATTTCATAATTTGGTAAAGATGCATTTTGGTAACGTTGCTCTAATTTAGAAATACTATATTTTCCTTTTTTAACATTTTCATATGTTTCAATTGATGGAACTGCAGTAATTAAATTAATAGGAATATTTTCAAATGACGCTCTTGAGATTGCCATGTCTCTTGCATTATAAGTGACACCCTCATCTTGTTTATAAGACTGGTCGTGTTCTTCATCAACAATAATTAAACCTAATTTTTTAAACGGTAAAAATAATGATGATCTTGCTCCTATGACAACCTTAATTTCTCCATTAGCAATACCACTCCAAATGATTTTTTTCTTTTTTTTTGTAATACCAGAGTGCCAAACTGCTGGATTAAAACCAAAAAATTCTAAAAATTTTTTTTCAAATTGACCTGTTAAACCTATTTCAGGTAATAGGATTAAGCCTTGAAAACCTTTGTTTATAATGTTTTTAAGAGCTTCAAAATATACCATAGTTTTCCCAGAACCCGTTGTACCCTGAAGAACATGAACTCTAAATTTTTGATTAGAAATATTCATTTTTTTCAAAGATTTTTTTTGTTCTTCAGAAAGTTTTATTGAGTTTTTCTTAATATTAGACCCAAAATTTTTATAAGCATCTTTTTGAAGTTCTTCTATAGCGTTACTACTTAATAAAACTAACTTTAATGCCATTCCTTTTGGAATTATATTATATTCAGAAAACCAATTAAGAAATTTTATAGTCGTTTTTTTTAACTGAGTTACATCTAATTTTTTTAAAACATTCTTTACTTTAAAGTTTCTTTTGTTTTTTTTTTCGAATTCATCCCAAACAACTCCTGTAATTTTAGATTTACCAAATGGTACAACAACATAATCTCCTACTTTTAAATTGAGATCAGTTTCATAAGTAAAAGGATGATTAAATATATTTGGTAAAAGAATCGGTACTTTCATATTTTTATAATATGAAAATATATTAAGAGTGTATTGCTCTTTTATCTACTGATAATGCTGCTTCTTTAATTGCTTCTGAAAATGTTGGGTGTGCATGACAAGTTCGAGCTATATCCTCTGAACTTGCGCCAAATTCCATAGCAACACCAATTTCAGCTATTAATTCTCCTGCATGTGGTCCAATTATGTGGGCACCTAGCACTTTATCTGTAGTTTCGTCTGCTAAAATTTTTACAAATCCTTCAGCATCATCAATTGCCTTTGCTCTAGAGTTTGCTATGAATGAAAATTTACCAATTTTATATTTTGTATTTAATTCTTTTAATTGTTCTTCGGTCTTACCAATTGATGCAACTTCAGGGGTAGTATAAACAACGCCAGGAATTGTATCATAATTAACATGACCTGATTGACCTACAATATTTTCTGCAACAGCAATCCCTTCATCTTCTGCCTTATGTGCAAGCATAGGTCCTTCAATTACATCACCTATTGCATAAATATTTTCTATATTTGTCTTAAACGATTTATCAGTCTTAATTCTTTTTTTATCATCTAGATTAACCCCGATTGACTCTAAATTTAATCCGTTAGTATTTGGTTTCCTACCAACTGAAATTAATACAACATCACAATCAAAATTATTTTTATTTCCATCTTTATCAGTTGTAGAAACAACTGCTCCTGATTTGTTGTTTTTGATACTTTTAACTTTGTTTTGCATGTTAAATTTAATTCCTTGTTTTTTTAAAATTTTCATAAACTCTGATGAAATTTCTTTATCCATACCTGGGGTAATATGATCTAAAAATTCAACTACTTGAACCTCAGCGCCTAATCTTGACCAGACCGATCCCATTTCTAAACCAATATATCCTCCACCAACAACAACCATTTTTTTTGGAACTTTTTCTAATTTTAATGCACCAGTTGAAGAGACAATAATTTTTTCATCAATTTCTATTCCAGGCAATGAGACTGGTACTGATCCAGTTGCAATTACTGTTTTTTCAGTTTGAATTATAATCTCTTTATTTTGAACATCTTTAATCAAAATTTCATTTTGAGATTTAAAACTTCCATGCCCTTTGTAATAAGTCACTTTGTTTTTCTTCAATAAAAACTCAACCCCTTTAGTAAGAATAGTTACAGCTTTATCCTTACTTTTCATCATTTTTCCTAGATTTAGCTTCACATCACCAACTTCAATTCCTTTGCTTGATAAATTTTGCGCTTTATGAAATTCCTCAGATAAATTTAGTAAGCTTTTTGAAGGAATACATCCAACATTTAAACAAGTACCTCCTAGTGATCCTCTAGACTCTATACAGGCAGTTTTTAAACCTAGTTGTGCTAGCCTGATTGCACAAACATATCCACTAGGTCCACCACCAATAACAACTGCTTGAAACTTTTCTGACATTTAAATATCCAAAAATAACCTTCGTGGTTCTTCTAGATTTTCTTTAACCATTTTTAAAAAAGAAACAGATTCTTTGCCATCAATTATTCTATGATCATACGATAAAGCTAAATACATTATTGGTCTAATCTTAATTTCTCCATCGACAACGACAGGCCTTTCAACAATATTATGCATTCCAAGTACTCCTGATTGAGGAAGATTTAGTATTGGTGTTGAAAGCATAGATCCATAAACTCCACCATTACTTATAGTAAACGTTCCACCTTGAAGATCTTCTATTGTTAATTTTCCATCTCGTGCTTTCTCAGAGATTACTTTAATATTTTTTTCAATATCAGCAAATGATAGTTCGTCAGCATTTCTTAAAACTGGAACAACTAAACCCTTATCTGTTCCAACTGCAAAACTTAAATTATAATAATTTTTATAAATTATTTCATCACCATCAATTTCAGCATTTACTGCAGGAAAATTTTTTAATGCAACAACACAAGCTTTTACAAAGAAAGACATGAAGCCTAACTTTATTCCATATCGACTTTGGAAATCTTGCTGATTCTCTTTTCTCATTTCCATGATATTGGTCATATCAACTTCATTAAAAGTTGTTAATAAGGCAGCATTTTCTTGAGCTTGTTTTAATCTTTTTGCAATAGTTTGTCTTAATCTGGTCATTTTAATTCTTTCTTCTTGACCATATTTAGCTTTTCTTTCAGAGGGTTTAGGATTAGCACCCATTAAATTAATTAAATCTCCTTTTAAAACTCTTCCTTTCTTTCCTGAGCCTTTTACTGATTTAATATCTATTTTATTTTCAACTATTATTTTTCTAACTGCAGGTGACAGAGTTTCATTTTCTTGCTTTTGGGTGGTTGTTTTTTCTTTTACAATTTCATCTGTTAAAACTAATGGTTTTTCCTCTTTGGTTTCTTGTTCAACTTTATCTTCAAAAATTTTTGGTTCTTTTTTTGATGCATCTAATTTAATTACATTATTTTCTTTAGATGTAGGTTCTATTTTTTTTACTTCATCTTTTTTAACTGAACTAGCAGACTCATCTTCAGATACTGAACCTAACAATGCACCGACCTCTACAATTGAACCATCTTTTGAATTAATTTCAATTAAAACCCCATTTATTGGTGATGGCACCTCTAGATTAACTTTATCTGTTTCAAGCTCTACAATTGGCTCATCTGCTTCTACAGCATCACCTTTATTTTTTAACCATTTAGCAACTGTCGCTTCAGTAATACTTTCACCAAGAACAGGAACTACAATTTTTTCACTCATTTTAAATTATTTAAAAACCTTATTAATTATTTCTTGTTGTTGAGAAATGTGCCTTTTGGTATATCCTGTAGCAGGAGATGCATCTGGGCTTCTTCCTATATAAGAAATTTCGTTATTATTAGCCTTAATGGTACCCAATGTCCATTGGATATAATCTCTTACTGAAAACCATGCTCCCATATTTTTTGGTTCTTCCTGACACCAAAAAAATTTAGCATTTTTCGCATACGGTTTAAGCTCTTTAACCAGAATTTTAGCAGGAAATGGATATAATTGTTCTATCCTGAACAATATTACATCATCTTTTTTTAATTTTTCTCTAGCATTTAATAAATCGAAATAAACTTTACCAGAGCAAAGTATGACTTTTTTAATCTCTGAACTTTTTTTTAATTTAATAAAACCTTTAGATTTTGGATCTATAGCGTGATCCCACAAAATTCTATGAAAAGAATTACTTTTACTAAAATCTTCTATGTTAGAAACACAATATTTATTTCTAAGTAAAGATTTAGGTGTCATTATAACTAGTGGTTTTCTAAAATCTCTGTGCATTTGTCTTCTTAGAGCATGAAAATAATTTGCAGGTGTTGTGCAATTCATTACTTGCATATTGTCATTCGAGCATAATTGTAAAAATCTTTCTAATCTAGCAGATGAATGTTCTGGCCCCTGGCCTTCATATCCATGTGGCAACAACATAACAATACCTGACGCTCTTTTCCATTTTCTTTCACCTGAAGCAATAAATTGATCAATTACAACCTGTGCACCATTGGCAAAATCTCCGAATTGAGCCTCCCAAATCGTAAGCGTATTAGGTTCTACCAAACTATATCCATATTCAAATCCTAAAACTGCTAATTCAGATAAAAAACTATCTACAACTTCAAACTGTTTTTGATTATCTGAAATATTGTTTAAAGGAACATATCGACTATTATCTTTCTGATTTCTTAACACTGAGTGTCTCTGACTAAATGTTCCTCTTCCAGAATCTTGGCCAACTAATCTTACAGGATACCCATCCTCTAATAAAGATCCAAATGCTAAAGCTTCAGCTGTAGACCAATCTATATTAAATCCATTTTTAACTGTTTCTCTTCTTGTATTTAGTATTTTGACAATAGTTTTATGTAATTCTAAATCTTCAGAAGAAGAGTTTATTTTTTCTGAAATTTCAAAAAGTTTTTTTGTATCAGCACCAGTAACTCCCCTTTTATCTTTCCCTCTTTCAGGCTTATATGCTGACCATGTACCTTCAAACCACTCAATTTTAGGTTTGTAATCTTTTGCATTCTTAAATTGATCATCGAGTAAATTTTTAAATTTCTTTATTAAATTATCTAAATTTTCGTTAGAGATTAAATTTTCTTCTACTAGTTTGTTACCATAAACTTTTGTAGTTGAATTATGAGATCTAATTTTTTCATACATCAATGGTTGAGTGAAAGATGGTTCGTCTCCTTCATTGTGACCAAATCGTCTATAACAAATTAAATCCACCACTACGTCTCTATTGAATTTTAATCTAAATTCAGTAGCTATCCTAGCCGCATAAACAACGGCTTCTGGATCATCTCCATTAGCGTGAATAATTGGAGCGTCAACCATTTTAGCAACATCTGATGGATATGGTGAAGAACGAGCAAATCTTGGACTAGTAGTAAATCCAATTTGATTATTAACTATTATGTGAATTGTTCCTCCAGTATTATGACCTGGTAATCCAGACATTGCAAAACATTCTGCTACTACACCTTGGCCTGCAAATGCAGCATCTCCATGAATTAAAATTGGTATTACTTTATTTCTCTCTTTATCTTTGTGAAAAAATTGTTTAGCTCTAGTTTGTCCAAGAACTACTGGATTAACAGCTTCTAAGTGTGATGGATTATCAGTTAAACTTACATGAACTGAATTACCGTCAAACTCTCTATTTGATGATGCTCCTAAATGATACTTAACATCTCCTGCTCCATCTTCTGAAGATGCACCAAACTCACCAGCAAACTCGTTAAATATTCTTTTGTAAGACTTTTGTAAAACATTTGCTAAAACATTTAATCTGCCTCTATGAGACATTCCAATTTTAACTTCTTTAACTTTAGATTGGCCACTAATTTTAATTATTTGTTCTAAAGCTGGTATTAAACTTTCTCCACCATCAAGTCCAAATCTTTTTGTTCCAACATATTTTGTGTGTAAAAATTTTTCAAAACCTTCTGCTTGAATTAATTTATTTAAAATTGCTTCTTTGCCATTTTTAGTAAAGTTCATATTATCTTTAGACTTTTCTATTCTATCTCGAAACCATTTTCTCTCAGTTGGATTAGAAATGTGCATGTACTCATATCCTATTGATCCACAATAAGTTTTTTTTAAAAATGCTAATATTTCTTTTATGTTAGAATTTTGTTTGTTAATGATGCCGCCTAAATAAATATTTTTTTGATAATCTTCTTTTTTAAAACCAAATGATTCAGGATGAAGTTCATCAAGATAATCCGACTTCATTAATTCCAAAGGATCAAGTTTAGCTATTAGATGTCCTCTTTGTCTGTAAGATCTAATCATAGATACAGCTTTAATAGAATCTTCATTTGATCTTGAAGAATATTTTTGATCTACGACTAGTTTACTCTCTTTTTTAATTAAACTTTTTTCTTGATCTATTTTTTTTTTAAATTCATCAATATCAATCTTTTTTTTAGAAGGTCCCCAAGATGGGCCATTAATTTCATTTGCAACAATATCTAATTCTTCTCCAATACCTTCAAAATAATTTTGCCAACTTTCTGGTAAATCTGTATCTTTGTTTATATACTTTAGATACATTTGCTCAATAAATGTACTATTAGATTTGCTTAAAAATGAAGTTTTTTCAAACTCAAGATTTTTTGATGAAGACATCTTTTTTATTTAATATAATCCTCTAATAATATTTTTCAATTAGACAGTTTATTAAATAAAGTTTTTCCAATTATTGAAGGAGATTTTGCTACAGTAATCCCGGATTCCTCCATTTTTTTTATTTTATCTTCAGCGCCACCTTTTCCACCTGAAATAATAGCACCAGCATGGCCCATTCTTCTTCCAGGAGGAGCTGTTATACCAGCAATAAATCCAACTGTAGGTTTTTTAATTTTATGATTTTTAACAAATTCTGCAGCTTCCTCTTCTGCTGTACCTCCGATTTCACCTATCATTAAAATAGATTCTGTCTCTTCATCATTTAAAAATAAATCTAAACAATCAATAAAGTTTGTGCCATTAATTGGATCTCCTCCAATTCCAATACAAGTTGATTGGCCCAACCCATTTTCAGTTGTTTGAGCTACTGCTTCATAAGTTAAAGTTCCTGATCTAGATACAATACCAACGGACCCTCTCTTATGAATATTTCCAGGCATAATTCCAATTTTACATTCTTCTGGTGTAATTATTCCTGGGCAATTAGGTCCTATCAATCTGCTCTTAGAACCATTTAACTTTTGTCTAACTCTAAGCATATCTTGTATTGGTATACCTTCGGTAATACATACTATTAACTCAACAGATGCCTCTATCGCTTCTATAATTGCAATAGCAGCAAATTTTGCTGGTACATAAATCATTGTCGCATCAGCACCAACCTCATTTTTTGCATCTAAGACAGTATTAAAAACAGGTCTATCTAAATGTTTTTGACCACCTTTTTTTGGTGTAACTCCACCAACTAAGTTAGTACCATATTTAATAGCTTGTTCAGAATGAAAAGTACCGTGTGAACCAGTAAAACCCTGACAAATTACTTTTGTATTTTTATTAACTAATACAGACATTTATTTTATTGCTTCAACTATTTTTTTAGCCGCATCATCTAAATTTTCAGCTGATATTAATTCTAAACCTGAATTATCAAGTATCTCTTTTCCTTCTTTAAAATTTGTTCCAGCAAGTCTAACAACTAAGGGGACACTTATATTGATTTCTTTAGCAGCATTTACTACTCCCTGAGCAAGAACATCACATCTCATTATGCCACCAAAAATATTAATTAAAATTCCTTTAACATTTTTATCTGAAAGAATTATTTTTAGGGCAGCTGATACTTTTTCTTTTGAAGCTCCACCGCCTACATCTAAAAAATTAGCTGGCTCTTTTCCATATAATTTAATTATATCCATAGTAGCCATAGCCAATCCAGCCCCATTTACCATACACCCAATACTTCCATCTAATTTTATATATGCAAGATCATGCTTGCTTGCTTCTATTTCAGTTGGATTTTCTTCATTTAAATCTCTTAACTCCATAATTTCTGGGTGTCTAAATAAAGCATTAGAGTCAAAATTAACTTTTGCATCTAAACAAATTATTTTTTCTTCTTTGGTTAAAATTAAAGGATTAACTTCAACCATATTTGCATCAGTACTAATAAACATTTTATAAATTGATTTTATTAGTGATATTGCTTGTTTTTTTATACCTTCATTTAAATCAAAGATTTTAATAATCTCTTCACAATCATTGCCTGAAATTTCATCTTTTATCTCAACTTTTGTTGTAACAATTTTTTCTGGACTATTACTTGCTACTTCTTCAATATCCATTCCACCTTGATCACTTGATATGAAAGCAATTTTAGAGCTGGATCTATCAACTAAACAAGATAAATAAAATTCTTTATCTATGTTAGATGACTCTTCCACGTACAATCTTTTTACTTCTCTTCCTTCAGGACCCGTTTGATGAGTTATAAGAGTTTTTCCCATTAACTCTTTAGCTGCTTCACTTAATTCCTCAATGGTATCTAGTATTTTAACTCCTCCTGCTTTACCTCTCCCACCAGCATGAATTTGCGCTTTTAAAACATATTTTTTTGTTTTTAATAATTTTGCTTTTTCAATTAACTCATCTACTGTTAATGCAAAAATACCTTCTGGAACAACTGCACCATATTTTTTCAAGATTTGTTTAGCTTGATGCTCGTGAATGTTCATTATGAATTAGAAAGATCAGGATCTATTTTAGATGCTGCTTCCCAAAGTGCTTTAACTGCATCTATAGAGTGCATAAATTCTTTTTTCTCTTTTTCGTCTAAGTCAATTTGTTCTATTTTTTCAACACCATCTTTTCCTATAGTTACTGGAACACCTGCATAGACATTATTAACTCCATACTCTCCATTTAATTGGACAGCACAAGGTAATAATTTTTTTTCATCTTTTAAAAACGCTTCTGCCATTTGAACTCCAGATGCTGCAGGTGCATAAAATGCTGATCCTTTTTCTAAGTACTTAACTATCTCCGCACCACCATCTCTAGTTCTTTGATTTATTTCCTCTAATCTTTCTTGTGAAATTTTTCCTTCTTTTACTAAATCAAGTAAAGGTTTTCCTGAAACTTTTGTAAATCTAGGCATTGGGACCATCGTGTCTCCATGACCTCCCATTACCATTGCATCTATTTCTTTTACAGGAACATTTAATTCCAAAGATAAAAATAATTTAAATCTTGAACTATCTAAAATTCCAGCCATTCCAACTACTTTGTTGGCTGATAGACCAGAAAATTTTTGAAAAGCCATGACCATTACGTCTAAAGGATTAGTAATACATATTACAAATGCATTAGGAGCATTTTTTTTTATTCCTTCTGCTACCTGCTTAATAATTTTTAAATTTATTCCTAACAAATCATCTCTACTCATACCTGGTTTTCTAGGAACACCAGCTGTAATAATAATTACATCAGAATCTTTAATATCTTTATAATCATCTGTTCCTGATAATTTTACATTAAAACCATCTACCGATGATGATTGGGCTATATCAAGCGCTTTTCCTTTTGCAATTCCACTTGCAACATCAAACAAAACTACTTCGTCTACTAGTTCTTTTGTTCCAATTAAATGTGCAAGAGTTCCACCAATTTGTCCTGCCCCAATTAAAGATATTTTTTTCATTTATTTCCTTTTATTTCATTGTTGGCATTACAAATTCCGCATTTGAGCGGATACCTGATGGCCATCTTGAAGTAACTGTTTTTAATTTTGTATAAAACTTAATCCCTTCCATTCCATGCATTCCACTATCTCCAAATAGTGATCTTTTCCAGCCTCCAAAACTATGAAAAGCCATTGGCACTGGAATTGGTACATTAATTCCTACCATGCCTACTTGAATTTTGTTTGCAAAAGTTCTGCCTGCATCTCCGTCTCTTGTATAAATACTAACGCCATTTCCGTATTCATGATCGTTAATTAGCTTTACGGCTTCTTCAAAAGTTTTGACTCTAACAACTGATAAAACTGGACCAAATATTTCTTCTTTGTAAATTCTCATATCTTTATTAACATGATCAAATAAACAACCACCTATATAGAAACCATCTTCATAACCTTGAAGCTTTAAATTTCTTCCATCTACAACAAGCTTTGCTCCCTCTTCAATACCTAAATCAACATAGCTTTTGACTTTTTCTAAATGCTCTTTAGTAACTAAAGGTCCCATCTCAGAATTCTTGTCCATTCCTGGACCTACTTTTAATGTTTCTGCTTTCTTAGACAATCTTGAAACTAATTCGTCGCCAATATCCCCAACTGCTAAAGCTACTGATTGTGCCATACATCTTTCACCAGCTGAACCATACGCTGCGCCCATTAATCCATTCACTGCTCCATCCAAATCACAATCAGGCATAACAACTAAATGGTTTTTCGCACCACCTAATGCCTGAACTCTTTTTTCATTTTTAGCTGAATTTTCATAAATATATTTTGCAATAGGTGTTGAGCCCACAAAACTTACTGCTCTAATATCTTTATTTTCTAAAATTGCATCTACTGACTCTTTGTCTCCATTAATTATATTAAATACTCCCTCTGGAACACCAGCCTCCGTAAGTAACTCTGCTAATCTCATTGGGCATGATGGATCTTTTTCTGATGGTTTTAAAATAAAAGTATTTCCACAGGCAATAGCTATCGGAAACATCCACATTGGCACCATTGCAGGAAAGTTAAAAGGTGTAATCCCTGCTACAACTCCTAATGGTTGTCTCATCGACCAACTATCTACATTAGTTCCTACATTTTCAGAAAACTCACCTTTTAGTAAATTAGGAATACCACAAGCAAACTCAACAACCTCTAATCCTCTTGTTAAAGAACCTTTTGCATCTTCATAAACTTTTCCATGTTCAGAAACAATTAGCTTTGTAAGCTCATCAGAGTTTTTCTCTATTAATTCTTTAAACTTGAACATTACTCTTGCTCTTTGAAGAGCAGGTTTTAAAGACCATGTTGCAAAAGCTTTTTTCGCAACTTCTACTGCCTGATCTAAATCGGATTTTGATGCTAATCTAACTTCTGACTCTTGTTCACCAGTTGCTGGATTAAAAACTTTACTTTTTCTATCAGACTTACCTGGAATAATTTTTCCGCCCACATAGTGTTCTATTAATTTCATGAATACGGTGTTTTAAATCAAAAATGCCTATTAGTCTATTTAAACATTAGCTATAGCTAACATTTTTTTTATTTCTGCAATTGCTTTTGCAGGATTTAAGCCTTTTGGACAAGCACTAGTGCAATTAAGAATCGTATGACATCTATAAAGTTTTAATTCATCAGCAACTTTTTTTAATCTTTCTTTTCTTTGTTCATCTCTACTATCAATAATCCATCGATATGCTTGAAGTAGAACAGCTGGACCTAAATATTTATCACCGTTCCACCAATAACTAGGACATGATGTTGAGCAGCATGCACACATAATACATTCATATGCACCATCAAGTTTAGATCTCTCCTCTTTTGATTGTACAATTTCAGTTGTTTCTTTTGTTGAATTGTTTTTTAACCAAGGTTCAATAGATTGATATTGTTTATAAAGTCCATCTAAATCTCCAATCAAATCTCTTTTTACTTTTAAATGTGGAAGAGGATAAATATCTATATCACCATCAATTTCAGCATGAGATGTTGTACAAGCTAAACCATTTTTACCATCCATATTCATGGCACAAGAACCACAAACTCCATGAGCACATGATCTTCTATAAGCTAAAGTTGGATCAATTTCATTTTTAATTTTATTTAAAATATCAAGTACTTTTGAAGGGCAATTATCCATATCAACTTCATAAGTATCTACTCTAGGATTTTCTTCTGTTGAAGGATCCCATCTATAAACATTTACTTTTCTAATATTATTTGAACCAGTTTGATCTTTAAAATATTTACCTTTTTTGACTTCAGAATTTTTAGGTAGATTTATTTGAACCATTAATAAACTCTCTCTTGAGGAGGAAAATATTGAACTTCATTTGTCAAAGTTGATTTATGCACCTCTCTATAACTAATTTTTGTATTTTTACCATCACACCAAGCAAGTGTATGTTGCATAAATTTTTCATCATCTCTCTTTGGGTAATCTTCTCGTGCATGTGCACCTCTACTCTCTTTTCTATGATATGCAGATTCTACTGTTGTTATTGCTTGTCTTATAAGATTATCAAACTCTAGAGTTTCGACCAAATCAGTATTAAATACTAATGATCTATCTTTTACAGAAATAGACTCCATTCCATCATAAGTTTTTCTAATTTCTTCAACACCCTCTTTAAGATTTTTTTCAGTTCTAAAAACTGCACATTTAGATTGCATTATTTTTTGCATAGCCAGTCTTAGTTCTGCAGTACTATTTTCACCTTGGGCATTTCTTAATTTATCAAATCTATCTAAACATTTTTCAGTTTCTGACTCCCCAATTTCTTCATGAGGTGTGCCTGGTTTTATAAGTTCAGCAGCTCTCTTCGCTGCAGCTCTTCCAAACACTACTAAATCAATTAAAGAGTTAGAGCCTAATCTATTTGCTCCATGAACTGAAACACAAGCAGCTTCTCCTATAGCCATTAAACCTGGAACTGTTTTATCAGAACCATTTACAGTTAAAACTTCAGCCTTATAATTTGTGGGAATACCACCCATATTATAATGTACCGTTGGAACGACTGGAATTGGGTCTTTAGTAACATCAACATTTGCAAATAATCTTGCGGCTTCTGTGATACCTGGCAACCTATTCTCAATTACACTCTTGTCTAAATGGCTTAAATGTAAATGAACGTGATCTTTATCTTTCCCAATACCTCTTCCTTCATTTATTTCTATAGACATTGATCTGCTTACAACATCTCTTGATGCTAAATCTTTGGCGCTAGGTGCATATCTTTCCATAAATCTTTCACCCTTAGAATTAACTAGATATCCGCCCTCACCTCTTACCCCTTCAGAGATAAGTGTTCCATGTCCATAAATTCCTGTTGGATGAAATTGTACAAACTCCATATCTTGTAGTGGTAATCCAGCTCTTAAAACCATTGCATTACCATCACCTGTACAGGTATGAGCAGAAGTTGCTGAATAATAAACTTTACCATACCCTCCTGTTGCTATAATTACATTATGAGCTCTAAATCTGTGGATTGTTCCATCATTCAAATTCCAAGCAATCAGCCCTTTACATTCTCCATCTTTCATTAATAAATCTAAAGCAAAATATTCAATAAAAAATTCCGTGTTATGTTTTAAAGCTTGTCCATAGAGAGTATGCAAAATTGCATGGCCAGTTCTATCAGCTGCTGCACAAGTTCTTTGGGCTATTCCGTTTCCATAATTTTTTGTCATTCCTCCAAAGGGTCTTTGGTAAATCTTTCCTTCTGCAGTCCGACTAAATGGAACTCCATATTTTTCTAATTCTATTACTGCTTTTGGCGCTTCTTTACATAAGTACTCGATACTATCTTGATCTCCCAACCAATCAGCACCTTTTACAGTATCGTACATATGCCATCTCCAATCATCCTCACCCATATTTCCTAGGGCTGCTGAAATTCCACCTTGAGCTGCAGATGTGTGGCTTCTTGTTGGAAACACTTTTGAAATACAAGCCGTTTTTAATCCAGCTTCACTTAATCCTACGGCCGCTCTAAGGCCCGATCCTCCAGCACCTAAAACTACAACGTCATATTCATGATTTATAATTTTGTAAGAACTCATTAATTTAGATTAAATAAAAATATAATTGTTAATAATGGAATAATTATAGCAGATAAAAATAATAGTCTGTTTGCGAA